>CAZDAQ010000079.1:3777-12562 GCA_964503425.1 uncultured Opitutales bacterium | reverse complement strand
GCTGCAGCGCGTTTTCAATCAACCCCATCCGCACCCGCGCCTCCCCGTCGGCCCGGTGCTGCCGCGCCGCCTGCACCGCCTCGCAAAACAGCCGCGCATACGGCCCGCCCTGCCGCGTCGCCGCCGTCACCTGCGTTTCCAGCAGCGTCGTGGATTGCTTGATCTTCGCCTGGAACGCCAGATTCATCTGCCGCCAGCGCGACAAATCCAGATACTTCCCGATCATCACCGTCCACGCCAGCAAACTGAAAAACAGCAGCAGGATGACGATGACCTTTCCAAAAAGTTCCGCCCGTAAAAACGTGCCGACCAAATTAAAGCTCACCCCGCCGTCGGCCTGTGCGAGGAAGGCCCCGCCCTGGGCCAGCCAGTTCCCCACCCCGGCCCCGGCCTCGCCGCTCAGAAATGTAAATGCGTTCATTAACAGATTCGTGATGAAATTGCTCCTGCTTGGTTTGTTTGTTGAGTCAGACTCCCGCCACCCCCAATCTGTTCAACCTCCGCCCGTTCCGCAATCGAAAAGGACGCCTCCACCGCGCTTTCGGGTTGCCGCACCGCCCCTTTCCCGCAAGCTCTCTCGTCGCGCCTCGCGCCTCCTTTTTCCACCACCTTCCCGCCCTCCTCTGGCCCGCCTTTCACACCCCCCATGTCCGCCCCGCGCACCCACCGCTCTTTCTTCATCTCCTTCGAAGGCTCCGAAGGCAGCGGCAAAACCACGCAGATTGACCTCCTCGCCTCCCGTCTCGAGCGCGAGGGCTACGATGTCATCGTCACCCGCGAGCCCGGCGGCACCGCCCTCGGCGAAGAAATCCGCCACCTCCTCAAGCACGCCGAAAGCGGACGCGCCATGACTCCCGAGGCCGAGCTCCTCCTTTTCGCCGCCAGCCGCGCCCAGCTCGTCCGCGAGGTCATCCTCCCCGCCCTCCGCGATGGCAAAATCATCATCTGCGACCGCTTCCTTGATTCAACTACTGTGTATCAAGGCGTCGCCCGCCGCCTCTCGCAAGACCCCGTCTCCGTCATCAACCGCTTCGCCGCCGGCGAGGTTCTTCCCGCCCTCACCCTCGTCCTCGACGTCCCCGCCGAGGTCGGCCTCGCCCGCATCCGCCACCGCGCCTCCGGCCTGCCCGACCGCCTCGAGCAGGAAAACATTGATTTCTACCAGCGCGTCCGCGAGGGCTATCTCCTGCTCGCCCGCTCGCTTCCTGACCGTTTCCTCGTTGTGGACGGCGCCCTGCCCACTGACCAAATCGCCGACCAAATCTGGCATGAGTTCAAACGCCGCCACGGTTGACCCCTCCGCCCGCTCCCTCCGGGCCTTTACCGGCGCTCTTGCCCAGGGCCGCCTCGCCCATGCCATCCTCGTGCAGGGCGGCCACGCCCCCGCGCTCGAAGCCGCCGGGCTCGACCTCGCCGGCCGTCTCCTCAACACCAAGGACCCCTCCCGCCATCCCGATTTCTTCACCCTCCGCCCCAGCGGCAAGGCCCGCTTCATTCGCGTGGACCCGCTCCGCGAGTTCGTCGGCAAAATCCGCCTCAGCGCCTCCGCCGGCCCGCGCAAAGTCGGCGTCGTTTACGAAGCCGACCGCATGATGATCCCCGCCGCCAACGCCTTCCTCAAAACCCTCGAGGAACCCCCCGCCGACACCACCCTCTTCCTCCTCACCACCCGGCCCAACGACCTCCTCGCCACCATCCGCAGCCGCTGCTTTCACCTCCGCCTCCCCGCCTCCGCCACTCCCCTCGCCGATGCCGACTGGCTCGCCTGGCGCGCCGACTATGCCGCGTGGCTGGGCCGCCTCTCCACGAGCACGGGTGAAAAAGCCGCCGCCTCCGACCTGGTCCTCGGCGCCTATGGCCTCGGCGCCCGCTTCGAAAACATCCTCCACCGCCTCGCCGATTCCTCCTGGGAGGAAACCAAAACCCGTCTCCCCGAAGGTCTCGGCGAAGAGGAAATCGAAGCCGTGCAAACCGGCCTCCACAAGGGCCTCCGCGCCAGCCTCCTTGTCGAGCTCGAGCAAGCCACGCGCGACTTCGCCCTCGCCCCTTCTGCAGGACAGCAGAACGCCGCCCAACCTTCCGCTGCCGCCAATCCCGCCCATGCTTCCGTCCAAAGAAGTGCCCTCCAACTCAACGCCCTCCGCCTCGCCCGCGCCGTCACCGACCTCGAAAAAATCTCCGGCCTCCTCGAAGTTAATCTCGCCGAAGCCGCCGCCCTCGAATTCTTCCTCCTCCGCTCCCTCCGCCACTGGACCGCTAAAAACTGAAATCCATTCTTCCCACTTCCATTTTTGAATTTTAAATTTCCTCCCGTGCCCACCTCTGCCTCCACTCCCTTGAAGTTCCTCACCCCGCGCCTCGCTGCCGAGGTCCGCGCCCGCTTCGGCACGCCCGCCTATGTTTACAGCGAGGCCGCGCTCCGCCGTGCCGCCGCCACCGCCCTCGCCTTCCCCCACGCCTTCGGCCTCACCGTCCGTTTCGCCATGAAGGCCTGCCCCAACGCCGCCATCCTCCGCCTTTTCGACAGCCTCGGCCTGCACTTCGACGCCTCCTCCGGCTGGGAGGTCGAGCGCGCCCTGCGCGCTGGCATCGCCCCCGCCAAAATCTCCCTCAGTTCCCAGGAACTTCCGGAAAACTTCGCCGCGTTGCTCCGCCTTGGCATCCACCTCAACGCCTGCTCCCTCAGCCAGCTCGAGCGCTTTGGCCGCGAATTCCCGGGCGGCTCCCTCGGCCTGCGCTTCAACCCCGGCCTCGGTTCCGGCCACTCCGGCAAGACCAACGTCGGCGGCCCCGGCGCCAGCTTCGGCATCTGGCACGAGCTGCTCCCGCAAGTCCACGCCCTCATCGCCGCCCATGGCCTCAAGGTGGATGTCATCCACACCCACATCGGCTCCGGCTCCGACCCCGCCGTCTGGCAGCACGTCGCCAAGCTCACCCTCGCGCTCGCCCGCCAGTTCCCCACGCTCACCGCCGTCAACCTCGGCGGCGGCTTCAAGGTCGCCCGCGTCCCCGGCGAAAAAACCACCGACCTCAAAAAAGTCGGCGCCCCCGTCAAAGCCCTCTTCCAAAAATACGCGAAGGAATCCGGCCGCCGCCTCCGCCTTGAAATCGAGCCGGGCACCTACCTCGCCGCCCTCGCCGGCGCCCTCGTCTGCACCATTCAGGATGTCGTCTCCACCGGCAAAAAAGGCCACCAGTTTCTCAAACTCGACGCCGGCATGACCGAGATCCTCCGCCCCAGCCTCTATGGCTCGCAGCATAATCTCGTCGTCGTCCCCGCACCCGGCCGCCCGCGTAAAAAACTCCCGCCGCAAAAATACCTCGTCGTCGGCCACTGCTGCGAATCTGGCGACCTCCTCACCCCCGCCCCCGGCGCGCCCGATACTCTCGCCCCCCGCCTCCTCGCCCCCGCCACTATCGGCGACCTCCTCGTCATCGAAGGCGCCGGCGCCTACTGCGCCGGCATGAGCGCCAAAAACTACAACTCCTTCCCCGAAGCCCCCGAAGTCCTCCTCCAGCGCGACGGCTCCCTCCGCCTCATCCGCCAGCGCCAGTCCCTCGAGCAAATTCTGCAAAACGAGCTGGCGTAAATCATCACCGTTTGCGGTGCGGAAAAAGCTCCGCGTGCGTTCCCACGGCCACCACCACCACCTTCCCGGGGTGATGCCGGTAAACTACCAGTAAATCGGCTGCCAGGTGGCATTCCCACCACCCCTGCCAGTTGTCCGTCAATCGGTGCTCGCAGTATTCCATCGGCAACGGCTCGCCTTTCAAAAGCAAATAAACCAAATGCTCCCAATCGTCGGGATCGAGCCCTCGGCGAATCGCCATCGCCACTTGCGCGTCAACCCTTCGGCTTTTTACCAGCTCGCTCATAGATGCGCCGCGTCCACGCGTGAATTTCTTCTTTCGTGCTGCCCACCCGCACGAGCCCAATGCCCGCATCCGCCTCCCGCATCGCCCGCTTTAGCATGGGCGATGGCTCGCGCTTCTCCACGGGCAAAACCTTGTTCACAGTAGCAAGCGTAAATGCTCGCGATTGGAAGTCAATTACGCTGTTAAAAACCCATTCTTCCCCCGCGCCATGAAACCCAAGGTTATCAAAACCGCCGCCGAGCACACCGCCGCGCTCGCGCACCTCGAACGCCTGATGGACGCCAAAACAGGCTCCCCTCAAGCCGCTGAACTCGAGCACTGGTCCCTCATGGTCGAAAAATACGAGGACGATCACTTCCCCATCGCTCCGCCGGACTCTATCACTCGCCCATTTGCCCCTTGCGCCCGGCCTCAAGCCGTCCGAAACTGGGGTGGTTAGCCCCGGTCGTTGCCCCATGAAAACCCCTCCCAAGCGCCTGGCCCTCGTCTTCGTGCTGGGATTGTCGTTCACCGCCGCCGGAGTTCTGACCGCCGCCGTCTGCGTCCACGCGCGCCACTCACACCACCACACCGCCAGGGAGTCTGTGTCCGACAGCTCGGCGCGCGGGGTAAATGGCTATTACACGGCCCCGCTCGCTCCCTCCAACATACTTGTAATTCCCCCGCCCGGAGGCTCCGCTGACACCACCGCCGCCACCACGTCAGCGCAGGGCTCCATCCCGTCGAACGCGCCCGCTAATCCTGCAAAGACCGAGTCCGGCCCGGTCGTTTTCTGGCCCCAGTCCGCCGGCGGCAACGGCCACTCCTATCAGGCGGTCGCCGCGCCGGACGGCATCAACTGGGCCGACGCGCAAGCTTGGGCGGTCGCGCACGGCGGCTACCTCGCCACCCTGTCTTCGGCGGCGGAAAATAATTTTGTTTTCGCCCTCATAGATGATCCGAAATTTTGGTTTAATTACATCGGCAACTCCAGCGGCCCGTGGCTGGGAGGCGCTAAATCGAAGGACTGGTCCGATCCGGCCGCTGGCTGGCAATCGCTCAACGGCGAAGGGGCCATCGCCTACACCAACTGGGCCCCCGGTGAGCCGGATGACTGCGTCCGCGACGGGCAGCAACAAGACCGGCTGTGTTTTTATGCCTGGGAGTCGGACCACCGGCAACCGACCTTGGATGACGAAGCTGGCGCGCTGGCCCTCCACGGCTTCGTGGTGGAATACGATTTCGAGGCTTTCGCCATCTCCGGATTGAAACCGTCCGGCCTCGGCTCCGCCCATGGCGGCGCCCAGGCGGCGGAATCCGTCGCCCACGCCGCCTCGCCTTCCGCGTCAACGGCGCCAATTGCCCCGGTCGCGCCAGTGTCGGTGACCAGCGATCTCAAAATCATTTCCGCCGTGTTCGGCGGCCACCACGGCGAGGCCGACGTGACCGCGCTGGTGGCCCAGAAAGTACAACCGGGCGCGGACGTGCTTTTTGCCAGCCCGAAATGGCTGGGCGTGGATCCGGCCCCGTACTGGAAGAAAAATATCGAGATCACCTATGAGTTTCGCGGCCACGCTGAAACCTACTCCGCCCCCGAGGGCGGCGCCATCAGCTACGATACCCTCGTGGCCAACGCCGGCGCCGCTCCGGCCACCACCGCTGCGGCCACCAGTGACGAGCCAAAAATTATCGCCGCTTATTTCGGCACCGGTCCTTCGTTTGCCGATGTCACCGCGCGCGTCGCCGAGTTGATCAAGACGCCGTCGGCCGAGTTTCAGGCAACCCCCGCAGACCTGCAGGCCGATCCGTCCGTCGGTTTGATCAAGGAGTTTATGATTGTCTACGAATATGCCGGCCAGCGCCGGACTTTTACCACGAGCGAGGGCGGCACGTTCAGTCGCGACCTCCTCATCGCAAACGCGGCCCCCCGCGCCGCCAGCCAGCTCGCCAGCAACTGAACCGTTTTTGTTCCGCGCTGCGGGTCCAAATATCGGACTGAAAAAAATTCGTCTCCAACCCCTCCCTCACTTCCTCCCCACCGCGCTCACCCACGTCAGCCCGAACAGTCCGTCCGGCCGCTTATCCCACAACCGCAGCGCGTGTAAAATCCACTTCAGCGACACCTCGTCCGTCCGCCCGGGTTCCCAACCCTAATTCATTCCCCAAAAAACCAGCCCGACAGCCCGCGCTTCCGGCGCTGCCGCTTCCGCTGCGGGAAAAGCTCCGCATGCGTGCCGATTCGCGCCAAATATATCTTCGTTGCGGTCCGGCGGTAGAGCACAACCAAGTCACCCTCTAAATGGCAGTCCCAATGCCCCCTCCCAGTTGTCGGTCAGGCGATGCTCGCCGTATTCCTCGGGTAGGGAGTCGGATTTTGCCAGCACATAAGCCAAATGCTCCCAGTCATCAGGAACCAGGCCGCTACGGATTGCCCGATGATAATCGGCCTCAAACCTTCTGCTTTTTACCAGCTCTCTCATACATGCGGCGTGTCCACTCATGGATTTCTTCCTTGGTGGAACCAATTCGGGTAAAGCCGCGCCCGGCCATCGCGTCTCGCATCGCCCGCTTCGTCGCCGGCGAGGGTATGCCGGTCTCTATCGGGATGGCTTTTCTATTCACAGCTTGAATTTTGATAAAAATATCGGCGGTGTCAACCCCGCCCCACCGCGCTCACCCACGTCAGCCCGAACAACCCGTCCGGCCGTTTCTCCCACAACCGCAGCGCGTGCAAGATCCGCTTGAGCGACGCCTCGTCCGTCCAGCCGCGCCCAAACACATCGTCCTGTTTCGGCGCGCGCGCCAGCCGGTCGTATAAAAATTCGCTCATCAGCGTCAGGTCCTGCTGGCACTCATACCGCGCCGCCATCCGCACATCCCTCCACCCCGCCTCGCCCAGCCACACCCCCAATCGCCGCCCCGCCGTCGTGTTCCCGCCGTTCGCCTCCTGAATCCGCCGGAACAACGCCGCCGCCGCCTGCACCTCCGGATCCGGCGGCGCGAACATAAACCCGTCCCAATCCGGGCTGCACAGCCCCGCCACCCCGCCCGGCTTCAGCACGCGTTTAATCTCCCGCAGCGCCTTCACCGGCTCCGCAATGTGCTCGAACAGCGCGTGCGAAAACACCGCGTCAAACTGCCCGTCCGGAAACGGCAGCGCGTAAACCCCGGACTGCACATACGTCAAATTCGCCGGGTGCGCCGGGTCCTTCCGCCCGATTTCAATCTGCGTCTCCTCCAAATCAATCCCCACCACCTCGCCCGGCGCCACCCGCGCCGCCAGCCCGCGCGTGATTGTCCCCGGCCCGCACCCGCAATCCAGCAGCTTCATCCCCGGCTTCAACAGCGGCAGGAAAAACTGCGCGTGCGTCTCCGCCGACCGCGCCTCCATGAACCGCACGATCCGCGGCGTGTATCCCGGCATGTAGTGGTCGGCGTGCTCCATCCATCCTTTCAAAACGGGAACCCAGTCTTGCGCGAGTTTTTTCCCTATGAACCGACCCTTCTTTAAATTCCACCCTTGCCCACCCTCCCCTCCCCGCGTTTGGCTCTTCCCCGCCCATGCCTTTCCCCGCCCTCTTCCTGCCCGCCCTGGCCGACGCCGCGCCCGCCGTCCCCCTCCCGCCCGAGGCTGCCCAATACTGGGTCGAGAATTTCGACCCCTTCGTCGTGCATTTTCCCGCGGGTTGGTTTCTCCCTGGCATCCGCTGGTATGGCCTCGCCTACATCGCCGGCTTTCTCATCGCCACCTGGCTCCTCCACCTCTACGCCAAAAAAAATCGCTTCCCGCTCGATGCCGAGGGCCGCTCCACCCTCATGACGTTCATGATCCTCGGCGTCCTCGTCGGTGGCCGCCTGGGTTACTGCCTCCTGTATCGCGCGGACGAATTTTTTCACAACCCGCTCATTTTCTTCCGCGTGTGGGAGGGCGGCATGGCCAGCCACGGCGGCTTCATCGGCGGCATCATCGCGGCATGGTGGTTTGGCCGCGTTTCCAAACTCGGCTTCCTGCGGATTGCCGACGTCGTCGTCACCCTCGTCCCCGCCGGCCTCTTCCTGGGCCGCCTCGCCAACTTCGTCAACGGGGAGCTCTGGGGCAAGGCCGCCACCGTCCCCTGGGCCGTCATCTTCCCCGAAAAGGTCAATGGCATCATCATCGGCTACACCAGCCCGCGCCACCCGTCGCAACTTTACGAGGCCGCGCTCGAGGGCCTCTTCCTCCTCGCCTTCATCCAATGGCGCTGGTGGCGCACTCCGCCGCCGGGCCAGCCCGGCAGCCGCCCCGCCGGCCAGCTCGCCGGCGAGTTCTTCATCGCCTACGCCCTCGTCCGCATCGTCTGCGAAATCTTCCGCGAGCCCGACGAAGGCATCACCCTCATCCTCGGCCTCAGCCGCGGCACGTTCTACTCCTTCTTCATGATTTTGGCGGGCCTCGGCTTCATCCTCGCCTCGCGCAAGCTTCAGGGACGCGCCGCCAGCCCGGCGCGCCCCTGAAACTCCATTAGCCCGCCTTCTTCGCCGCCGTTTTGACCGTCGCCGTTGTGGTCTTCGCTGTCGTCGTCACCGCCGCGCTCTTCACTGCCGCCGTGGCCGCCGCGTTCGCGGTATTGCCGTTCACCTGCACCACCACATTCGTCGGCGCCGCCGGTTTGCCCGGCGTCCCGTTGAAGCCCACCTGCACGCTCGCCCCCGGCGCAATCGCCCCGTTCCACGATTCGTTCGTCATCACATAGTGTTTGCTCACCGCCGACACCAGCACCGCGTTCCAATACGTCCCGACGGTGAACTTCGCGTCAAACGTCAGCTTCCAACTTTTGATCGCCACTGTCCCTGTGTTCTTGATCGTCAGGTAGCCGGTAAACCCGCTGCCCCAGTCGCTCGTATCGGCAAACGTCACCTGCACCGCCGTCGTCCCCGTCGTGTTCCCGCC
>CAZDAQ010000079.1:1890-3677 GCA_964503425.1 uncultured Opitutales bacterium | reverse complement strand
GTTCCACCTCCGGTCGTATTACCCCCACCCGTGGTATTCCCGCCGGTCGTCGTATTACCTCCACTCGTCGTATTCCCACCGCCAGTCGTGCCCCCGTTTCCGCCGAACGGCACGCCATCATCCGGCCCGGAGAGCAACACCGGGTTGCTGTAATAACTCTGCACCTTGCTGATCCACCAATAACCGTCCGTCGGCGGTGAGCCCGTGCCGTGCGTGCTGTCCCCCACTCCCGCGCCAAACAGCGCGATCGTCACCCCCGCCTGCTTCGCCAGGTCCAAATGCCGGCCCCATGTCGTCGTGTTCCCCGTCACCGTCACGCTGCTCACTCCGCCGTCCGTCGCGCCGAAAAACGCCAGCCGCGCCGGCACCGTCGTCGCAAACGCGTCGCCAAAGAAATACGCCGGCGCCGAGTCCTCGTAATTTTGATACGTGTTCGCCATCACCGGAAACAACTGCCCCCCCGCGTACGGGTTGGGCATCAGCGACTGGTTGATGTGCCCGACGGGCAATTGCCACAGCACCACCGGCAACCCCGAGTTCGCGTGCAGCGCCTGGGCAAACACCAGGTAGTTCGTCCACTGCACCGCGTTCCAGAACCACGTGGACTGCGCCGGCGTGTTCGCTTTCCCCTCAAAGCCCGCGTCCAGCCCGTATTTGTCCATGCACACAAAACTCGCCCCGTTGCTCAGCACCCCGCAGTCCGCGTAAAACTTCGCGATGGCCGTCGCCTCGTTATATACCGCCGTCCGCCCCGCCGCCACGCCGAGTGTGTCGGTGAGGTGCATCACGCCCGTCCCGGGAATGGGTGTCGTCCACCCGCCCGGAGGCGACGCCCACAAGCTGTATTCCCACCCGAAAAACGCCGTCGGCATGTGCTTGTGGATGACGTAATTGATCGCCTGCACCAGGCCGTGCAGCGTGTCCGGGAAGTCCGGGTCCACGCCTTTCGTCAACGCCCCCGCCGCATACACTTCCTCCGTCATCGCCGGAATCTGGTCCGGGCTGCGCGTGTCGCTCTGCGCGAAATAGCCGAGGAAGTCCGGCTCCACCACGAACCCCACCGCGTCCCCGCCCGACTCCTGCTGCGCCAGTTGCAGCGCCACCAGCAGGTCCTGGAAATACCCGAGCATGAAGGTCGGATTCCCCACGTTCGCGCTGTCGGTATAATAACCGTCGCCCGTGCCGTTCAGGTTGTAATACACGAAAATCGGGATCATCCCCATCCGCTCGCTCTCGCGCACATACGAGGTCGCGCGGAAACCATCCACGTTCGTCCACGTCCGCCAGCCGCCGTCCACGTTCTTCGGCCCACCCGTCAGGTAAATATACCGGTAGTCCACGCGCTTGTTCGTCCCGTCGCTCGCATACGCGTGGAAAAAATTCAAATCCGCATCCGTGTCCTCGCTCACCGACCCAATGCCCAAATACCCCGGCAACCCCGGCGCCGCCCCGTTGGCCTCCAGCACGCGCACGCCCAAGTAACGAATCTCGCCCGTAGCCGAGTTCACAATTTTCAAACCCGCCCGGCCCGACGCCAATCCCTGCACGCTCAATTTCCCGTCCGTCGTGATGCTCGGCTTCACCACGCTCGCATTGTTCGTCGTCACGCTCAACGCCGCCGGATTCGCCGGTGTTGTCGCGAAACTAAACAGCGTCGCCATGCCGAGCGGTGCGTCCACCTGGTTCGCCTGCACCGTCACCGTGTCCTGCGTCGCCAGCGTCAGGCTGCCTGCGATGCCCGCTGCCGTTCCTCCACCCGTTCCGCCCGTCGTGCCGCCACTGCCTCC
>CAZDAQ010000079.1:0-1790 GCA_964503425.1 uncultured Opitutales bacterium | reverse complement strand
TGCCCGGGCTCCCCGAAAATCCCACATCCACCGTTCCGCCCGCCGGTATCTGCGCGTTCCAGCTCGCCGGCCCCACCCGATACACATTCCCCGTGTGGCTCAAAATCACCCCGTTCCAAATATCCGAGATCTGCCCGGAAAAATTGATCGTCAGCACCCAGTTCTCCGCCACCGCCCCCGTCTGGTTCAGCAAATTCACGTCCGCCGTAAATCCCGACCCCCAGTCATTCGCGATCGAGAATTGCGGTTCCAGGGTTTGCGCGCGCATCGCGCCCGTTGTGACCAAAACCGCGGCGAACGCCAAAACTCCGCCGCGCCAGTTCGAAAAAAATGCCGTTTTCATGGGAGTAACTTTCGTTGAGGGTTGCGGCGGTCGCGCTCCGGCTCCGGTGCTCGCGCCGCCGGGGGACTTCTCCGGCTGTGCATACGAGCCCGCCCCCGCGGCTGTTATTCCGGTTTTATTGTCAGGATATTGTTAAAAAATCCGTCGCCCTCGCTGCCGCGCGGTCTTGACACCCCATCCCCAACCCGCCCAACTTGCCCCGCATGTTTGCCGCCCGCGCCTTCCACACAATCCTCCTGCCCGTCCTCGCGGGCGCGGCCTTGCTGCTCGCCGCCGGCTGCTCCTCCACCCCCGCGCTGCCCAAAGGCAATTCCCAGACTCTCGCCGTCGGCGCCGTCCTCCCGCTCAGCGGCCCCAACGCCGTCCTCGGCCAGTCCCTCAAGCAGGGCCTCACCCTCGCCGTTGCCGATGTCAACGCCGCCGGCGGCGTCAACGGCAAGCCCGTCTCCCTCGGCATTCTCGACAGCCAGAGCGACAGCACCGAGGGCGCCAAGGCCCTCCAAACCTGGCGCGAGCGCGCTGTCCCCATCCTCTTCGTCGCCGAAAACCCTCTCGTCATGGAGCAGGCCGAGAACCTTGCCGACTACCCCCAGCTCGTCGCTTTCCTCTGCGATTACGTCGCCGTCCCCAATCTCACTCCCAAAAACGGCGTCCGCATTTACCTCAACGGCGACCAGGAAGGCCGCGCCATCGAAGGCTACCTCGCCGCTGCCGGCGTCAACAAAGTCGCCATCCTCCACGCCGGCAACCTCGGCGGCCAGAGCAATGCCAAATACCTCGAATTTCTCCTCCACGGCGACTACATCAGCACCTACAAGGACGGCTACACCCCCACCGAACGCGACTTCCGCCCGCTCGTGGACGCCATGGACCGCCTCGACACCGACGGCGTCGTCCTCATCGGCTTCGGCCCCGAATACGCCAACATCCTCGCCGCCTTCGGCTTCGCCGGCTGGAAAGGCCTCGTCCTCGCCTACCTCGGCCAGGGCAGCCTCGCCGGTCTCGGCCACCAGACGGGCCTCGCCGCCACCACCCTTTACCCCGTCCCCGCTTACGTCCTCAACCCCCGCGGCACACCCGAAGGCCAGGCCTTTGCCGATAAATACCGCGCCCTGTACGGCCAGGACCCCGTTCTCCCTGCCGCCTACGCCTACGACAACCTCCGCGCTCTCGCCGCCGGCGCCGCCCGCGCCGCCTCCCTCCAACCCCAAAAAATCCGCGAAGGCTTTCTCGCCCTCAAAAGCTACCCCGGCGCCGCCGGCACCTACACCATCATGCCCGATGGCGACACCGAAATGCCCCTCCAGCTCGTCACGGGCGACGGCCAGCCTGCGCCTCCGCCGCCCAAGCCCACCAAAGCCGCCGCCATGTCCAATCTCCCCATGCCCGCCGGCGGCCTCGGCTCGCACCTCATTGACACCCTCGCCACGCCCCCGCCTCCGGCCAA
>CAZDAQ010000078.1:0-12793 GCA_964503425.1 uncultured Opitutales bacterium | reverse complement strand
GATATACCACTGCGCCCCCAGCATCATCAGCAGCACCGCCCCCCACTTCAGGTTGCCCCCCAGCGCAAGCACCCCGCCGAACACCAGCGGATACAGCATCGGCGCCGGAAACGACGCCGCAAACTGGATCACCGGCTGCAAATACCGCGACACCTTCGGGTTCAGTCCAATCCACACTCCGACCGGTATCGTCCACAGCGAGCTGATCATCAAGGCCCCCAGCACGCGCAGGAAGGTCGTCCCAATGCTCATCCCAATCGTCAGCCACTGCCCGGCATGCACCTGGAACACCATATCCAGCAAACGATACATCCCGTATCCCCCCACGAGCAGCAGCGCTGCGATCACGATGACGTAAACCCGGCTCATTCCCTGGCTCCCTGCCGGCGGCGGCACGGCCTCCACCGTCCGCGTCCGCGCCGGTCGCGCATGGCGTCGCGCCGGTTTGTCGTGCCGCATCAAGTGGTGTGGATGCCCCAGTAAACTCAGCAGGTGCGAATGCTCCAGCATCCGCTGCACCAGCGTCGTCTCCGTCGGCCCGCTCGCCACGTCCTCAATCTTGAATTTGCGCGACCATATCACCAGCGGCCACCACACCAGCCGGTCCACCGCCACAATCATCACCGCCATCGCCACCACCGCCGCCACCTCCGCGGGCACATTCCCCTGCGCAATCGCCACGCTCATGTAGGAACCCAGCCCCTGCAATTGGAAATCCTGGTTCCCCAGCGTGAACGCCTCGTTGATCGTCAAAAAGAACCATCCCCCCGCCATCGAAACCATCCCGTTGTAAATCAACCCCTGCGCCGCGAACGGCAGCTCAATGTTCCGGAACCGCTGCCACGCGTTGTAATGGCAAATCACCCCCATCTCCCGCAGTTCCCGCGGCACCGCCTTCAACGAATCGTAATAGCTGAACACCATGTTCCATACCTGCGCCGTGAAAATCATCAGCACGCACGCCAGCTCCAGCCCGAAATTGCTCTTCGGAAATACCGCCACCAGCGCCAGCACCAGCCCCGGCATGAACCCCAGCACCGGAATGCTCTGCAATATGTCCAGCACCGGAAGTAGCACCCGCCGCGCCCGCGCGTCATAATACGCCCACGACGCATAGACAATCGTGAACACCAGCGAAAACCCCATCGCCACCCACCCGCGCGCCAGCGAATACAGCGTGTATAGCGGCAGCTTCCAAAACGACAGGTCAATCTCCGTGTGTGCCTGAAAGGGCGCCCGCCATTCATGGGCCACTTTCAAAATCGCGTAGAACAGCCCCCCAATCACCGCCAGCACCACCACGTCCGCCAGCCGTGATTGGCGCGGCGGCGGGTTTTGCGCTACAAATGGGGCCAGGGTCTGCAAAGGGCTTTCTATCAAGCGCGCAAATGCCCGGCCTGACAATCCACCTAATGTGAACTTTCCGTCACGAGCACCATCCTGAAAATCCCGCCCGGCTGCTTCTTGCACCCCGACCAGCAAACTCCAGCCGCTCAAACCAAAATCTCGACACGCTGCCCGCCCCTCCATAAAAAGCCCTTTCCTTCACTCTGCCACTTTCCCTTCCCACATGACCGTCGCCATTATCCAATTCCCCGGCTCCAACTGCGATACCGACGCCCTTCACGCCTTCGACAGCGTCCTGCGCGTCTCCGCACGGCTCGTCTGGCACAAGGAAGCCAGCCTCGGCGACGCCTCCGCTGTGGTTCTCCCCGGCGGCTTCTCCTATGGCGACTACCTGCGCTGCGGCGCCATCGCCCGCTTTTCCCCCATCATGCAGGCCGTCAAGGAATACGCCGCCAACGGCGGCCTCGTCTTCGGCATCTGCAACGGCTTTCAAGTCCTCTGCGAGGCTGGCCTGCTCCCCGGCGCCCTCGTCCGCAACGACTGCCTCCAGTTTCGCTGCATTACCCAGACGATTCACGTCGAGGAATCCACCGAGCGCTTCAACCGCAGCCTCCTCGGCGCCCGCCTCCGCATCCCCATCGCCCATGGCGAAGGCAACTACCGCATTGACGACGCCGGGCTCGACGACCTCGTCACCAACCGCCAAATTCTTTTCCGCTACGCCGACTCCTCCGGCACAGTCAACGCCGCCGGCAATCCCAATGGCTCCCTCGGCAACATCGCCGGCATCCGCAACCGCGCGGGCAACGTCTTCGGCATGATGCCTCACCCCGAACGCGCCGTCGAAGCTCACCACCCCTCCGTGGACGGCCTCGCCATCCTCCGTGCCTTCCTCCATAGCCGCGTCATCCCTTCTGAAGTCGAAATCTCCGCCTAGCCGTTTTTCCTTTTTTACTTTTCACCTTTCACTCTTCACTCATCTCCATGTCCGTCGCCATCGAACCCGCATCCTCCGCCGCCCTCCCGCCGAATCCCGACCCGGTGCTCAACGCCCCGATCACGCCCGAGCTGGTCGCCAAGCACAACCTCCTTCCTGAAGAATACGCCCGCGTCGTCTCCATCCTGGGTCGCGCGCCCACCCTCACCGAGCTCGGTGTCTTCTCCGTGATGTGGTCCGAGCACTGCTCCTACAAAAATTCCCGCAAGCTCCTTCGCGGCTTCCCCACCTCCAAGGCCGACACTTCCGCCCCTGGCCAGGTTCTCGTCAAAGCGGGCGAGGAAAACGCCGGGGTCATTGATGTCGGCGACGGCTGGGCCATCTGCTTCAAAATCGAGTCCCACAACCACCCCAGCGCGGTCGAGCCGTTTGAGGGCGCGGCCACTGGCGTCGGCGGCATCATCCGCGACATCTTTACCATGGGCGCGCGGCCCGTCCTCCTCACCAATTCCCTGCGCTTTGGCGAGCTTTCCTCCCCCACCTCCCGCCGCCTCTTTCGCGGCGTTGTGTCCGGCATTGCCCACTATGGCAACTGCATCGGCGTCCCCAATGTCGGTGGCGACATCTATTTCGACTCCTGCTACGAGGGCAATCCCCTCGTCAACGCCCTCTGCCTTGGCGTCCTGCGTCACGACCAAATCAAGCGCGGCACCGCCCGCGGCGTCGGCAATCCCGTTTACTACGTCGGCGCCGCCACCGGGCGCGACGGCCTCGGCGGCGCCAGCTTCGCCTCGCGCGAGCTCTCCGCCGAATCCGCCGCCGACCGCCCCGCCGTCCAGAAGGGCGACCCGTTCATGGAAAAACTTTTGCTCGAGGCCTGCCTCGAAATGATGGCCGTCCCCGGCCTCGTCGTCGGCATTCAAGACATGGGCGCCGCCGGCCTCACCTGCTCCACCTGCGAGACTGCCTCCCGCGGTGGCTCCGGCATTCACATCGAATTGGACAAGGTTCCCCAGCGCGAGACGGGGATGAACTCCTACGAAATCCTCCTCTCCGAAAGCCAGGAGCGCATGTTGGTCATCGCGCAAAAGGGCCGCGAAAAGGAAGTGGAAGCCATTTTTGCGAAGTGGGACCTCCACGCCGCCCACATCGGCAAAGTCACCGAAGGCGGACAGATGCTCGTCACCCACCACGGCGTCCCCGTCGTCCAAATCCCCGCCAAGGCCCTCGCCGAGGAAGGTCCGCTTTACGACCGCGAAGCCGTCGAGCCCGCCTACCTCGCCGCCACCCGCGCGTGGACTCCCGCCGGCCTCCCCGACCTCGACGCCACCGGCATTCGCGACACGCTTTTTCAACTGCTCTCGCATCCGACCATCGCCGAAAAACGCTGGGTCTGGCGCCAATATGACCACATGGTTCAGGCTGGCACCGCCGTCCTTCCCGGGGCCGACGCCGCCATTGTCCGCGTCCGCATGAGCTCGCACGAGCGCCTCCTCGCCATCGCCAACGATTGCAACAACCGCTACTGCTACCTCAACCCCCGCCGCGGCGGCCAGATCGCCGTTGCCGAATGCCTCCGCAACCTCGCCTGCGCTGGCGCCCGCCCGCTCGGCATGACCAACAACCTCAACTTCGGCAACCCCTACAAACCCGAAAACTTCTACCAGCTCCGCGAAGCCATCCTCGGCCTCGCCGAAACCTGCCGCTTCTTCGATGTCCCCGTCGTCGGCGGCAACGTCTCCCTCTACAACGAAAGCCCTGCCGGCGCGATTGACCCCACCCCCACCGTCTCCATTGCCGGCATCGTGGACAAACCCGCGCACATCACCACCCCCGTCCTCAAGACCGGCGAGGAAACCCTCCTCCTCCTCGGCGGCTTCCCCACCGAACTCGGCGGCTCCTACTTCCTCAACGTCCGCCATAATCTCAAAACCGGCGATGCCCCCGCCCTCGACTTCGCCGCCGAGAAAAAACTGCAGGACTTCCTCCGCACCCAAATCCATAATAATCGCATTTCCGCCGCCCACGACCTCTCCGAAGGCGGCCTGCTCGTCGCCCTCTCCGAAATGCTCTTCGGCCCGCACAAAACCTTTGGCGCCGACCTCGACCTCACCGCCGCTGCTGCGGAAGCCCAAAAATCCGGCTCGCCCCTCCGACTCGACACCCTCCTCTACGGCGAAAGCCAGGGCCGCATCCTTGTCGCCATCAAAGCCGCCAGCACCCGCACCTTCCTCAAATCCGCTGAAACCGCCGGCGTACCCTGCCACGTCCTCGGCGAGGCCCAGGGTGCAGCCATCCTCCGGGTCATCCTGCCCAATCCCTCGGGCTCCGGCACCCAAACCCTTACCTGGCCCGTCAACAAACTCCGCGAAGCCTGGACTGACGCCCTCCCGCGCGCCATGGCTGCCACCTGAGTTGCTGTTCTTCTCTTACCTCCAGCGAATGCGCGCGTCCAAACCCCCCATTCGCTCTGTCCGCTCGCTTTTCCATGCTCTCGGGTGCAGGTCCCATTCCGCCGGAATGTCCGTTTCGCCTTCGGCTTGAGTTCCGCCGCGTTTTCCTTTAGTTAGATTCTTTCGTCTAATCATGAGCGACCCTATCCACCATCACTGCGGCGTCGCCCTCATCCGCCTCCTGCGCCCGCTCGCCTACTACGAGCAGAAATACGGCACCCCTCTCTACGGCTTCAACCAGCTTTTCCTCCTCATGGAAAAGCAGCACAACCGCGGCCAGGACGGCGCCGGCATCGGTTGCGTCAAGCTCGGCATGCCCCCCGGCAAGTCCTTCATGTTCCGCGAGCGCGACACCCGCCCCAACGCCCTCACCTACATCTTCTCGAAGCAACTCAAAGCCTACGCCGACCTCATGCGCCAGGGACTCGTCCACCCCGAGTTCCCCTCCACCGTCAAGGAACACTTCGAGTTCGGCGGCGAAGTCCTCCTCGGCCACCTCCGCTACGGCACTTCCGGCTCCTACGACAAAACCGCCTGCCACCCCTACTTCCGCAAAAGCAGTTGGGCCACCCGCAACGTCATGCTCTGCGGCAATTTCAACCTCACCAACACCGAGGAACTCAACCAGCACCTCATCTCCCGCGGTGCCCACCCCATCTTCGACACCGACACCCAGACGGTCCTCGAGGAAATCGGCTACCACCTGGATGAGGAACACACCCGCCTCTACCGCGACCTGCGCGACCAAAATATCCCCGGCGCGGACATCCCCAACCTCATCTCCGCCCAGCTCGACCCCGTCGCCATCCTCCGCGCCTCCGCCAAAAACTGGGACGGCGGCTACACCCTCGCCGGCCTCATCGGCAACGGCGACGCCTTCGTCATGCGCGACCCGCACGGCATCCGCCCCGGTTTCTTCCTCCAGACCGACGAGATCGTCGCCGTCGCCAGCGAACGCGTTGCCCTCCAGACCATCTTCGACGCCGAATACGACGCCGTCCGCGAAGTTCTCCCCGGCCACGCTCTCGTCATCAAAAGCGACGGCCAGGTCCGCCACGAACCCTTTACCGAGCCCGCCCACCGCCGCGCCGGCTGCTCCTTCGAGCGCATCTACTTCTCCCGCGGCAACGACGCCGACATCTACCGCGAACGCAAAGCCCTCGGTGCCCGCCTCGCCGACCCCCTCCTTGCCGCGATCAACAACGACCTTCAGCACACCATCATCTCGTATATCCCCAACACCGCCGAATCCGCCTACTACGGCCTCATGGAGGAACTCCGCCGCCGCCGCCGCGAGCAGGTCAAGGCCGCCATCCTCTCCGCCCAAAAAGTCGGCCGGCTTGACGACGCCCTGCTCGACCAGCTCATCATGGCCAACTGGCCCCGGGGTGAAAAAATCGCCCTCAAGGACCACAAACTCCGTACCTTCATCTCCCAGGAGCACAGCCGCCTGCAGATGGCCTCCCACGTTTACGACATCACCTACGGCGTCGTCACCCCCGAGGACAATCTCGTCTGTATTGACGACTCCATCGTCCGCGGCACCACCCTCAAGCAATCCATTCTCCGCATCCTCGCGCGCACCCGCCCCAAAAAGATCCTCATCGCCTCCACCGCCCCCCAAATCCGCTACCCCGACTGCTACGGCATAGACATGTCCGAACTCGGCAAATTCATCGCCTTCCAGGCCGCCGTCGCCCTCTGCAAGGAACGCGGCCTCGGCGAACTCCTTCGCGAAATCTATCAGGACTGCGTCCGCCAGATAGACCTCCCCGCCGGCTCCCTCCACAACCACGTCCGCCGCCTTTACGAACCTTTCACCGCCGAGCAACTCTCCGCCAAAATCGCCGAGCTCGCCCGCCCCTCGCTCGATTTCTGGAAGGGTGAAGTCCAAATCATCTTCCAGAAAATCGAGGACCTCCACCGCGCCATCCCCGGCAACCCCGGCGACTGGTATTTCACCGGCCACTACCCTACCCCCGGTGGCCTCGCCGTCCTCAACCGCTCCTACATCAATTACTACGAAAACAAGACCGGCCGCAGCTACTGAACCCCATACTCATAGATTCAACATCTTCAGCGGAGCTTGAATTAGCATGAGGTAGAAACTCCCGTAGTCGGGCTTCTCGATCGTTCCCCCGACTTTAAACTGTGGCCCCAGGATAAAGCCGTTCGCATCCGGCGCGGACGACTGGGTCAAGCGCAGCGTGCTCAGCAACGCCGCCGGATTGCCCTTAACCCCCAGTTGCACATTCACACTTAACGGCTGCTCCGGAATCGGCGTTCCCTTCCGGTAGGTGATGCGCCCCGACCCGTTCACCACGATGTCCGTGCTCTGCACATTGAGCTGCGTCAGGTTGATGTTCCGGTCCGCTCCCCGCGTCGCCTCAAATGTCATGCTGGAGTATTGAATCTTGTCGAACAGGGTCGTCAGTTGCGAGACCGTCTGGCTGAACTGCTGCACGTTCGGCGCCTTGCCGCCCAGGATGCCCCCCAATATCCCTGTTACTCCGCTTACGACCGACAACCCGGTGAGCGCCGCGCCGCTGCCCTTGTCCACCATGGCCAGCACATAAATGGTCCCGCCGCTGCTCGTCAGCTTGAAGTCGAACGGCACCCGCCCAATCATGTCGTCCATGTTCGCGCCGCGCCCGCTGGTCGTCCCACTGATGGAGAAATTTCCCTCCAACGGCACTTTCGCCTTCGGATCGCGCGCCCGGAAATACGCCCCAGTGTCAAAATTCTTCAGGCTCAAATTCGCCTGCAATCCGTAAGGCAGCGCCGCCTGCTTCGGGTCAAACGCCAGCGTCCCGTTGAAATTCAGCGGTGCGCCGCCCGCCAGTTTCGCGCTCAAGCTCCCCACCGTCAGTTGCGCCGGTGTCATTTGCGCCGACCCGGTCACATTGTCCAAATCCAGCGCGTCAAACCCCAGCCGCGTCAAATTCACCTGGGCCGAGCCCGTCATGTTGCCCCACAGCGGCTCCGTATCCGGCGCGGTATTCTCGGGCACGGCCATGCCCGGCGGCCGTTGCGGCTTGCCCCCGTTCGGCGCCTGGAACCCGTTCACAATCGCCATCACGTCGTCCGGCACCAGCCCGCCACCCGCCAAATTCAGGCTGAACGTTTGTCCGTTGGCCCCGTTCACCGTCGTAGGCGTCAGCGTCAGATTCAGCGTGCAGTTGGTCGCGCCATTGGCCCCCGTGCCCTGCAACGGCGCCGTCAATTGCACCGCCCCCGCGGTGGGACCCAGTTTCCCCGTCGCCCCCACGAGTGCCATCTCCTTCACTTCCCGCGCCGGGTCGCGCACCTTCCATTGCGTGAAATCCGCGTTCAGCTTGAAACTCCCGTCCGGCAGCAACTCCCCGTCCAGCGTGCCCATGCCGGTGTTCAAATTGCTGTAGGCATGCAGCAGCGGCTGGCGCAACAGCTCCGCGACATTCGCAGTGATGTTGAACTTCGTCGCCGCCAGCGTCTTTCCATCCTGTGCGTAGGCGTATTCGATGTTCCCGCCTCCGATGTTCTGCCCCGCGCTCGCCAGTTGCAAATCATAGACCGCCAGGGATATCAGCCCTCCCTGGTTGAGCTTCACCATGGGCCGCCCCCGTACGGTCAGTTCGTCCAGCAGCGGATCAAAATTGTGCAGCACGCTCAACCGCTCAATCGTCAAAGGCAAATCCGCCGCAATACTGTAAACGCCCGCGCCCGCGCCCCGCACCATCAAATCCGCCGTCACGGTTTGCCCCCGTATATCATAGCCCGGCAAAGCCAGCCCGATCACCCCCACCGGCAGTCCCTTGAAATTTACCGACGCCAGATCGCCCGTCAGCACCGGCCAGAACGCTGGCGCCTTCGGATCCACCGTGGTGTTCGCTGGAGTCTCCGGCATGGTTACCGGCTGCAACAGCTTCACCTCGGCCATTGCCGCGCCGGAGTTGTCCGGCGGCGCCACCCGCGCCTCCGCCGCCTGCACGGTCAGGTTGCCTGAGTCTTTCGTAATGTTCGCGGACAAAGAGTAGTTTTGCGGTGCGCCCGGCAGCGCCTGGCTCCATGAAGATCCCAGCGGCTGCGCGGCCAGCGCGTTCAACCCGCCAGTCGCCAGCATATTCGCCGCCAGCTTGCCGTCCGTCAGGCTCGCCTGCGCCGTGCCGTCAAACAGCGTCCCGGCCGGTGCGGTGACCTGCAACCGCGCCGTCCCGTTCATCGTCTTGCCATCCGCGCTCCACGCCCCCTCCGGGTCGAGCGTCACCGTCACACCTGACAGCATAAACTTCCCGCCCTTCGAATAATTCAACCGGCTCAGCGTCAATGGCTGGTCCGTCCGCAGCACCAGGCCCGCCGCGCCGCTGCCCGCTCCCGCGATCATCACCCGCCCGCGCAGCGGATCCCCCGTCAACACCATCCCCTTGGGCAGCAGGGGTGTCAGCAATTCCAGCGGCAGCCCGTTGGCCTCGACGGTCACCAAATCACCTTCCAGCGCCGGCATCTTCGCGCCCTCCGCCAGCGGCAGGGAAACTTTCTGCGCCAGTTTCACTGTGAACATCGGCGCGGTGCGTTGCGCCACTGTCGCCTCCAGCGCATCCAGTTCCAGCGTGTCAGTAGTCTTTGTCAAATCGAAGGTCCCGTCAATTTTAATCGCCCCCGGCGGCAGGCTCGCCGCCCAGCTTTTGGCGAACGGCTGCAACGCGATCTGGTCAACCGCCACCGCCAGCCGCCCGCCAGCCTTCAAGGGTGCCGCATTGCCCGAAGTCCCCAGTGACACGTTCGCCGCCAGTTGTGCGATCGGCGTGGTTCCGCTGCTCAAAATCAACTGCCGCAAATTCGCCTCCACCGCCCCGTCCTTGTAGCTCGCGGCGACATTCAGCATCAGCGACACGTTGGTCAACGCGGCGGTGCCGTTGTCCGTCACGCCGAACCCGCTCATCATCAGCGGTTGCGTCGTTTCCGCGGTGATGGTCCCGTCATCGCGCGCGCCAATCACCGCCTGCCCCGTCAAAGTATTCCCTTTTATCTTCCACTCTGCCGGTTCCACCAGCGCCAGCCAGGACACCGGAACCTGCAATTGTAAATTCACCAGTTGCGCCCCGGCGCCCTGTGTCAACTGCGGCGTTTTTCCTGAAAAATCCACCGCCAGCGGTTTGATCAAATCCAGTGTCACCACCGGCTGCCCGCCCGCCGGCGCCAGCGTCAGGTTCGCGCTCTGGGCCTTCAGTGTGTTGTTCGTCCACGATGCATCCAGCGCCGCGTCCAATTGCATATTGCCCAATTGCTCCAGCATCGGGTTAATTATCTCCCAATGCCCCGCGTTCGCCTCCGCCTTCGCCTTGACGCTCCCGCCGCCATTCCCATCCAGGCTAATGTCCCCGCCGCTCTGCACCGCAAATTCCGGCAGCTTCGCCCCAAACGCAAACGGCGCCACCTGCCCGCTCGTGCAATTGACGCTGAAACTCCCCGCCATCACGCCGCTGCCCTGGCATGTTCCTGTCAGCGCCAGCAACCGCGCGGCGGCATTCCCGCCCGCTCCCGGCTGCGAAACTTCGACGGAAAAATCCCGTGCCCCGCCGCTTTTCGGCGCGGCCGCCGTCACTTGCAGCGCCAGTTGCGCCGCCTGCGCCTGCCCCGGCAAAACCGCCGAAAGTTGCACCGTTAAATTCCCCGCCTGCGGCATCATCTGCGCATCGCACGGCACGCTCATCTGCGTGGCGATGTGAATTTCCCGGACCGTCGCATTCTTCGACTCGTCGGTGAAAACCCACTCCCCTTGGCCCTGCCCCGCGCCGCCCGCGCCCAAGTCGTGCCCCGTAAAGTTTGCCGTCACCGTCCGCTGCCCCGGCAGAAAAAACGTACCCGACAAATCCACCTGCTTGATCAACACCAGCGTCGGCGCGCTGCTGGCCTGCGCCGTCACGGTCCCGGCCGGCTTCGTCGGCGCCTTCTCGCGGCTGCCCGCCCCGGCCATCGTCGCGTTCACCACCAAACCCGTCAGCGTCACGCGGTCAATCACCTTCACCTTGCCAAACAACAGCGCGCCAACCGAATACTTCAGCGCCGCGTCATCCAACTTCACCGCTGTCCCGCTCGTCGTCAGCGCCAGCCCGCGGATCTCTCCCCCGCTCCAGCCCAGCGACACTTCCTGCAACTGCGCCTGCGGATCCACGTCCCGCAAAAAACTCCGCGCCACCGCCGTCTGGAAACTCGCGCTGCTCGCCACCCCCAGCACCGCCGCCAGCAAGAGCAACAACACCCCGGCGCCCAGGAAAACCCAGCGCCATGCTCGTTTCATTGCCATAAGAGGAAAACCGGGTTGGCGTCGCTTTGTTCCCCGCGGTCTTTCGGCTATTTTGCCGCGGCTACCGTGGCATCCGGCGCGCTCGTCGCGTCCATCGCGCCCGTCGCTTCGAGCAACCGCCGCTCCTTCACCGTTGAAGCCTGCTTGCCCACGCGCTTGCGCAGGTAATACAACCGCGCCTTCTGCGTGATCGCCTCGCGGTCCACCTCGATCTTCACCACGCTCGGGGAATGCAGCGGGAACACCCGCTCCACGCCCTCGCCGTAGGAAATCCGGCGCACCGTGAACGCCTGCTGCGACCCGCGCCCCCGGCGTGCAATCACGATGCCGCCGAAAATCTGCACGCGCTCCTTGTCACCCTCGCGCACCTTCGTGTGCACCTTCACCCCGTCACCCACTTTAAAGGCGACGCGGTCCACTTGTATCTGCGAGCGCGTGAGTTCTGCAATAATAGGATTCATGACACTGGTTCTTTCAGTCTGGCCCGGCCCCGTTCACTCCCGGTTAAGTTTTCTCCGGTGATGGCGGGGTGGATGTTTCGTTTTGAAATTTGGCGTGTAAATCGGGCCGGCGGGCCCGGGTTTTTTGGATTTGCTGCTCCCGCCGCCACTGTGCAATCGCCCCGTGGTTGCCGGATAAAAGCACCTCAGGCACCCGTTGCCCGCGATACTCCACGGGCCTCGTGTATTGAGGGAAACCAAGCAGGCTGCCGTTGAATGAATCCTGGGTCAAGGACATTTCCTCCCCCAACACCCCCGGCACCTGCCGCACCACGCAATCCATCAGCACCGCCGCCGGCAGCGTCCCGTTCGTCAGCACATAATCCCCGATCGAAATCTCCCGCGTCACCACCATGTCCCGCACCCGCTGGTCCAGCCCCTCGTAATGCCCGCTCAACAACACCAAATGCCCCGCCCCCGCCAGCTCCTTCGCCAGCGGCGTGGTCAACGGCTCTCCGTCCGGGCACATATAAATCACCGCGCACCCCGGCGTCGCCACCGCCTCAATCGCCGCCACCACCGGCTCCGGCTTCAACACCATCCCCGCCCCCCCGCCAAACGGCCGGTCGTCCGTCGTATGATGCTTGTCCGTCGCCCAATCCCGCAAATTATGCACCCCTACCGCCACCAGCCCTTCCGCTTGCGCCCGCCCCACGATGCTCTCGCGCAAAAAACCCTCCACCATTCCCGGGAACAGGGTCAACAAATCCAGCTTCAGGCGCACGCTCATGGCAGTAGGCAAAATACCCTCTCAAAAACCAAAATAAGCCCTGACCACCCTACGAAGCAAGGCCAACGCTCTCCCGGAAGTCCAGCCGCCGCTCTAGGCTCTGCGCTCTCCTTTTTATCCCGCCACCGGCGCTGCTTCAGTAGCCACCGCTGGCGTGCCCTTGCGCGCCCGCGAAATCAACGTCCGCGCCGTGTCCGAAGGCTTCGCCCCGATCTTCAGCCAGTGCTCCACCCGGTCCAGCTTCAAATTATGCTCCTTGTCCTGGCCCCGCGGCTTCGGATTATAGATGCCGAGAATCTCCACGAAACGCCCGTCCCGGCGCGTCGCCGATTCACAAACCACCAAACGATAGACCGGCGCGCCCTTGCCGCCGTGCCGCTGCATGCGTATTTTAAGTGCCATATCCGTAATAAATGAAGTGCTGCGCCGCTTCCAGCGCGTGGGAAAACCGTAGAGCAAACCCGACCCCCGCCCCCCTGTCAACGTTTTTTCCATCACCCCCCTCGCCTTTGCGCCTTAACCCTCTCTCTCGCAGCTTCC
>CAZDAQ010000077.1:0-12841 GCA_964503425.1 uncultured Opitutales bacterium | reverse complement strand
TTTTTACCCATGCGCTCCCTGCGCCACTGCGCCGCCTTCGTCTTCGACATGGATGGCCTGCTCCTCGACACCGAGCGCCTCTCCAACGCCGCCCTCCACGCGGGCGCCGCCGACCTCGGCCTCACCCTCCCGCCCGACGTTTTTCTCGAAATGATTGGCCGCCGCGGGCCCGACATCCGCTCCCGCCTCGTCAAGCGCCTCGGCCTCGAGGAATCCGTCGCCCGCCTCATCGCCCGGGCCGACGCCCACTACGAGGCCTTCCTCGCCCGCGGCGTCCCCGTCAAGCCGGGCGCAGTCGAATTGCTCACGTGGCTCGAAAGCCGCGGCCGGCCCTGTGCCGTCGCCACCTCCACGCGCACCGAGCGCGCCGAGCGCAAGCTTCACGACGCCGGCCTGCGCCCGTTTTTCCGCGCCGTCATCGGTGGCGACCAGGTCGAGCACGGCAAACCCGCGCCCGACGTTTACCTCCGCGCCGCCGCGCTTCTCAACGTTGTCCCACAGAACTGTGGCGTCTTTGAGGACTCCGAACCCGGCCTGCGTGCCGCCCATGCCGCCGGCGCCGCCGTCTGCTGGATTCCCGACCTTGCGCCCGTTTCGCCCGAAGCCCAGGCCCTGGCCACTCGCTCGGATTCCCTCAGCCACGTCCTCCAGGCCTTTCTCGCGGAAATGCCCTGAGCTCCGTCGCACGCTTCCACCGCGCCACACAAAGCCGCTCGCCTCCGCGCCTCCATTCTTGTAATTTCCCTGCGCCCCGAGCTTTTGCGCGTCATGAAAACCGCCACGGCGAAATCCCTCCTCCTGTTTCTCGCGGCCCTTTGCGTGAGTTTCGCCGCCCGCGCCCAAAACCAAACCGCCCTCGCGCCGCCGGCGTCCGCGGCTCCAGCCGCGCCCGACCCTTCAACCGTCATCCCCGAGCTGCGCGCCGGCGGCAAAGTTTATCAGGATGTCCGCGTGCGCGAAGTCACGCCCACTTCCATCATTATTTTCTACCGCGGCGGCCTCACCTCCATCGCCCTCGCCGACCTCCCGCCCGAGTGGCAGCAGCGCTTCGGTTACGACCCCGCCAAGGCCGCCGCCGTCGCCGCCCGCGATCAGGCCGACGCCGCGTCCCGCATCGCCCACGAAGCTGGCTCGCCCCTCGCCGGGGTGGGCGATTCCGCCGTCGCCGCCGACCGCATCCTTCAAAACTTTGGCAAACCGCCAAAAATTTTTCAGGAGGTCACCATGCGCCCGCGTTTCGAGATGCTCGGCATTGACTCCAAAACCCAGGGCGCGCGCCCCAGTTGCGCGATCTTCGCCGTCGTCAGCGCGCTCGAATACCAGCGCTCCCCGCCCAACGGCCCCGCCCCGCGCCTCTCCGAGGAATACCTGATTTGGGCCACCCTCAAAACTCTCGGCAAGGCCGGCGTCCGCCTGCCCAAGACCGACGTGCCCGGCTTCGACGTCGGCTTTTCCCTCATCGAAGTTACCCAGGCCCTCCGCGCCTACGGCATCGCCCTCGAATCCGAGGCCCCTTACCACCTCACCGCCGCCGCGCCGACCATTTACGAGCCGCCCCCGGAGATCATTGACGCCTCCCGCCTCCGCAGCCCCGTCGAAGGCTACGTCATCACTGGCCGTGAGCCGGCGATGCAAATCGGCAACATCATTCAAGCCCTCAATCAGGGCGTGCCCGTCATCGTCGGCCTTAAATGGCCCGCCGCCGCCGCGGTCAATAAAACCGGCATTCTCGACACCCAAACAGATCTCGATAAGGACTACCACGCCGTTCTCTTCGTCGGCTATCGCTCCACCAGCAACCGCCTCGAGGACACCCAGTTTCTCTTCAAAAATTCCTACGGCTCCCAATGGGGCGACCACGGTTACGGCGTCGTCTCCTACGCCTATCTCCAGAAAAATCTCGGCATGGCCACTTTCATGGACGTGCGCTAGTCCGTCTTCGCCTCGTCACCGGATCGCAGCTTCTCCACGTAGCCCATCGCTTCGCTCAAAGAATAGCCGCAACTTTGCTGCAGCAATTTCGCTGCGGCGATTTCATCGCCGTTATTGACGAGCGCGGTGATTTTCGCGAGTTCCGCTTCGGGCGGCGCCTTCCGGTCATGCGTCAGGTCCACTTTTCGCGATTCCGCGGCGGCGATTTTCACATGCTGGCTAAAGTATTCTATGGCCTTGCCCGCCCGCGGGTGAATGCCCCCGCTCCACTTCACCTCGATCACCCCGCCGGGCAGCACCTGCACCGGGTAATCCAGCCAAACCGCGCCGCCATCCGGACGGACAGAGCGTTCCGCTTGCAAGTGCTCTTCCAGGGCCGAGGTGTCCGTGTTGGCCAGGCCAATGTCCAGAAAAGTCATGTACACCGTCTCCGTGCCGCTGTTCTGGCCCATGCTCGGGGAGGTGCGCCGTTCCTTCACCATTCTGACCCATGCGATTTCCGCATAATCAAATCCCACCGCTTGCACGCTCTCCTCCGGTAGGCGCCAGTTCAAATACGACCGGTATTTGAGGATGATGCCGCCGCTGTTGCCGCGCATCAGCCAGTTCGATGGTTGCAGGCTCGCGCGAAACATCCGGTAGGCCATCCACGCAAACAGTCCAAAGAACGCCGCCATCACATAACAAAACACCGTCGGCACTCCATGCCCCGTCAGTTTTTCGCCCCGGATCGCAAAGACGAGTGCCGTGATGACTAATCCAGAAAGCAAGACGAGCGGAATGCTCTTGCCCACCGGAGACATCTTAAACACCCGGTCATCGCTCAATACCGGCACCTCCTCTGGCTTGTAGAATTTCATCGCCGCAAGTTGAATCTGTGCGGGTCCCCGGCGATGTCAATTCGGCAGGATGGGATTGAGCATCTCTCCGCCCGCGCGTTCATCCGCGCCTGCCGATGCGCCCGGCCCGGGGTTTTGCCAATTCTCACGCCTCCGTCCCTGCCCGCGTCAGCCTGCACGCATGCGCCGAAAATCCCGCGCCGAACGACGTCAGCCACAGGTCCTCCGCATCGTGCCCGTTCACCGCCGTCGCCTGCAAATGCTCGCCCAGCGCGAACAGCACCGAGGGGCTGCTCATGTTCCCATAGCGCCGCAACACCGCCAGGCTTTCCTCCAGCGGAAACCGCTCGTCCAGCGCCAGGCCCACCGCCTCGATAACTTTCTTGCCGCCCGCGTGCGTCAGCACCCGGCCGATGCTTCCGGCGGTTCCGTTCTGGCGCTCATACAATGTCCGCACCGCCGCACCCGCGCGCTCCGGCACCGTTTTGTCCAGCTTGTTGCGCAGTTTCCCGCCTTTGTTTTCAAATCGCAGGCACTCCCGGTCCGCCGGCAGGTGCAGCGTGTCGAACCCCGCGCACCGCAGCCGCGTCGGCCCCGCGTGCCCGTTCCAGATGCTCGCCGACGCCCCGTCCGCGAACAAACACAGCGAGATCAGCACGCCCGGATCGTCATCCAGATAAAACGCCGCCGAGCAAATCTCCACCGCCACGCACGCCACCCGCGCCTCCGGTCTTGCCGCCACCAGATGGCTCACGCTCCGCAGCGCCGGGATCGCCGCGCCGCAGCCCTGCCCGACCAGGTCCTGCAAAAACGCATCCGGCCGCACGCCCGCGCGCTCGGCCATAAAGCTCGACAGCCCCGGGCACAAATACCCCGTGCAGGTGCACACAATCAGCGCGTCCAACTCATTCGCCGCCAGCCCGGCCTGCGCCAGCGCCGCCCGCAACGCCTTTTCCCCCAGCACCGGCGCTTCCCGCTCGAACGCGTGGTTCAGCGTCTCGGCGTCGTAATCAAAAATGTTGTCCAGGTCCGTCACGGCGAAATGCCGCGCCTCGATGCCGTTGTCCCCCTTCAGGATTTTCTCCAGCAGCGCGCGCGAGCCCGGCCGCAGGCGGGCCGCCGCCTTGGAGCGGCGCAAAATTTCCCAGCTTTCCCGCTGGGTCAGGCGCTGCTCGGGCACCACGTTGGCTAGGGCTTGGAGAAACATGGGAGAGTGGGGGAGCAGGCTGGCGGAAAGGACTTTGCGGACTGTGGCTGCCTGATAATGGACAACTTTTACTCAGTTGCAGCCCATTTCTTTGCGGTGCGGGTGCCGGCCCGGTGTTTCCTCCCCATGCGTCGCCCGGTATAGCCAGCGAAACGGCAGCAGCCGTGTGTCCGCCAGCGCGAGCAGCGCCGCTTTGCCCGCGGGATTCAGCAAAAACGGATGCAGCCACCGCGCCCAGCGCAGCCGTGTGCGCTGCCGCTCCGTCATGGTCGCGCGCGCGCTTCTCGCCACTTCCGCCCACTCCTTCTCCCCGCGCGCATACGCCAGCACCGGCTCGAGCGCGCTGGCCGCGTTCTCCAGTGCCATCGCCATCCCGTGCCCCGTGTAGGGCGGAATCGGCGCATAATGGTCCCCGAGCGAGAACCGTTCCGTCTCCCGCCAGGTCCGCGTAAAGTCCAGCCCCGACACCGCCGTCGCGCTTGCCGTGTCCGGTTCGCCCGCAGTGATGCGCTCCGCCAGGCCGTCCAGCCCGCACGCCTTCAAATACTCCACCAGCATCGTTTCCCGCGGCGCGCGCAACCCCGGCCGCACGCGAAACAGCCCGCAGATGTTCACCCGCCCGTCTTCGATGCGCGCCGTGCCCGCATACCCGCCGCGCCCGAGGTGAATTTCCAAATCCTGCCCGACCGCCAGGTTTCGGCAGTGAATCTTCAGCCCCAGCCACGGGCTCGCCGCGTCCGGCCTCCGCCCCGCCGTCCACACCAGCCCCGGCCCGTCCTCCTGCACGCGGGTGTTTTCCTGCAACTTCCCGCCGGCTCTCGCAAAATCCTCCATCAGCCGCGTCTCCAGCGCGAGCCGCGACAACCCATACGCCGGTTCCGGCAATTCCGTTGCGTAACGCAGCCGCCCGCCCGCGTGCCAGCCGGTCGAGCGGTTCACCGCGGCGTCGCGCAACCGCGGCGCCAGCCCCAGTTTCGCAATCGCCGCTGGCCGCAGCCCGCTGAGAAACTCCCCGCACACCCGGTGCCTTGGCAGCTTGCCTGCCTCGCAGAGTGTCACCTCCGCGCCCGCCCGCGCGAGCGCCGCGCCCAAGGCCAGTCCGGCTAGGCCTCCTCCCACCAATGTCACCGGGCGCATCGTCGGCATTAGCCAACGCTAGCGCATCTCCTCTGCGTATCACAAACAAAACCGGGTTTAATCTTCATCACGTTCACGCCCCCTCCCGCTCCGCCACAAACCGGTAGGCCCCCATAAAAGTTTCCGCCACATTCGTCCGCCACGGCGGCGTCTCCACGCCCAGCCGCTGCGCCAGTTCCGCGTCGCGAAAGCCGCCTTCAATACTCACGCGCGCGTCATGCCGGCTCACGTGGTTGATCCCCGCCAGCCGCGCCAGCGGCAGTTGCGCCAGATGCAGCGCATACCGCGCCGGCTCGCAAAACACCAGCAGCCGCGCCTGCTCCCGCCACTGCCGTCCGAGCTTTGCCAAAACGTCGTCCTCGAATTGGTGCAGGATCAAATTCCCCATCACCACATTGTAGTCCGCATAGCTCGCGAAGCCGCTGATGTCCTCCTGCCGCCAGTCCCACTCCGCCGGCCATTCTTTCGGCCGCGGCCACAAATCCAGCCCGGTGTAATGAATGTTCCGTCCGCGCCACCGCCGTCTCAATCGCCGGCCCAAGTCCCCTTCGCCCGCGCCGAGTTCCAGCACCCGGTCGCCCGCCCGCGCCCGCCGCGCCAGCGTCGCTTCCAGCCACCGGTAATTCCCCATCACCGCGTTGAAAAACCGCAAGTCCCGCCGGTTCCCCTGCGCGTCCGGATGCTCCGGCGGCAGCCCATCCAGCAATTCCGGTTGCACGCGCCGCTCCATATCCCTTCGCATACCCCGCCGCCCTGCGCCTTGTCAAATGACCCTTCGCTCGGGACCTTTTCGCATAATTGTATGTCTTCTTTACCATATACCGTATTGAATGGGTGCTTCCCCATCCCCCGTTTTTGTGAATCTCCCCGCACTGTTCCGTTTTCGCTCCGCATTCGCCGGTTTCGTCCTCGCTGCCGCCGGGCTGCCGCTGGCCGCCCAAACGACCGCGCCCGCCCCCGCCACCATTTCCGCCCCCGCGCCCGCTGCGGCTTCCACTCTCCCGGTCAACGCCCGCATCATCAGTTGTGTCCGCTTCGCGCCGCCACAAATCCTGGCGCGCGACCTCATGGGCATCGCCCGTCAGGTTTACCCCGGCATGCAGACGGAGCTCTTCCCGCTCCTCCTGCTGGGCAAATACGGCTACCCGACCTTCTCCGGCGTCTCCGCCCAGGTTCCCGTCGTCGCCTACCTTTTCAGCGGCCCTGATCCTGAAGACCAGGGCATCGTCTATATGGCGTTGCTCACGGCCGACAGCCCCGCGCGCGCCGCCTTGGACTCCTCCCTCTCTTCCGTCACCGATCCAGCCACCGGCTGGACCTTTTTCTCCACCAGTTCCGCTTTGCTCGCACTGGCCCAGGCCAACGCGCCCGCCCTCGCCAAGGTCGCCACCCAGCCTTTTGCCGGTGATGCGGAATGGACCCTCCCCACCCAGCAGCTCGACCTCTTCCGCACCGATGTCCAGGCCATCATGCAAGCCCAGCTTACCGCCGCCGCCCTTCCGCCCGACGCCTTCAAATGGGTGGACTTCAGCCTCCAGGAAATCGGCTCCTTTCAAGCCATTCGCATCATCCTCGATTGCAAATCCGACGCTATTCGCCTGACCGTCGTGGGCGCGAGCAAGCCCGGTTCGCCGCTCGCCCAATTGTTCGCCACCCCGCCTGCTGCAGCCGTTCCCGGCGCGCAGTTCATCTCCGCCGACGCCCCCGTCGTCGGCGTCTTCCGCACCGACGCCCCCGCCCTGCAAAATTTCCTCAACCGCATTTTTGCCGACGCCCATGCCGCCTCCGGCCCCGGCAGCCAGCCGCTGCTCAACAGCCTGCAAAAAGGCACCGACTTGTATTTGTCCCATTCGGACGGCACCGCCGTCGCCACCCTGTCCTGGCCGGCCAACGGCAATGCCACGGTGCAATTCCTCGCCGGCAGCCCGTCCGCCAACGACACCCTCGCCCAGCAGTTCACCGCCCTCAGCCAGACGACTCTGCCCGCGGTCAACCAGCACCTCAGCCCGCTTGCGTCGAACACCACGCCATTGCCCTCCTTGAACGGCCTTTATTTCGGCGCCACCCCGGGCTATTTCGCCACGGCCTCCTCGCCGCAAACCCTGGCCGACCTGCTCCAAACGGTGAAAGCCAGCCAGCCGGCGGCCAACAGTGCCGCCACGACCTTCGTCCTCAAACCCGGCATGTTGATGGTCGGCAAAGCCAGCCCCGGCATCATCGCCGCCGCCGGGCTCAGCAGTTCCAGCACGCTCCTTCCGGCGGCCAGCCCCGACACGCTCGCCGCCCTGCGTTCCTCCTCCCTTCCGCCCGTCACCTTCTCGGCCTCGGCCGGCAACAACCAGGGCGAACTGCAAGTCGCCGTCCCTGTTTCTTCCATCGTGGAAGTCTTCCGCATCCTCAGTGCCCCGGCCCCGTCACCGTCCGGTCCTTCGGCCACTTCCTCCGCACCATCTTCGACTTCTCCGGCGCCCGCCGCAGTGCAGATTTCTCCGGCGAAATAGTTTGCCCGCATTTGCGCCCCGGCCCCTGTTCCTGCATGGTTGCGCTGTCGCGCCGTGTCGCGTTAGCGTCCCGCCCGCATGTATGACGTCGTCATCGTCGGCTCCGGGCACAACGGCCTTATCGCCGCTGCGTATCTTGCCAAAGCGGGCTGCAAGGTCGCCGTCTTCGAGCGCCGCCCCATCGTCGGCGGTGCCGTCTGCACGCAGGACGACCTCATCCCCGGCTACCGCATTGACGTCGGCTCCTCCGCCCACGTCATGATTCATCAGACCCCCGTCCTCGCCGACCTCGAGCTTCACCGCTTCGGCCTCGAGTATATGGAGATGGACCCCTGGGCTTGGTATCCGATCCCCGGCACAGGCGAATCCATCTGCTTTTACCGCGACGTTTCCCGCACTTGCGAAAGTATTGCCCGCATTAGCCCGCGCGACGCCGTCGCCTACAAAAAATTCTGCGCCGCCTGGGGCGGCATGAACGAGGAGGTCTTTCGCGCCTTCCTCCGGCCGCCCACGCCGTGGAATCTCGCCGCCTCCTTTCTCAAAAGCGCCGTGCGCGGCAAACTCAGCCCCAACCGCCTGCGCCTGCTCATGGCTTCCTATGGCCAACTCGTCGAGGAAACCTTCGAGCACGAAGCCCTCCGCACCGCCATTCTCTGGCTCGCCGCGCAATCCGGGCCGCCTCCTTCCGAGCCGCGCAGTGGCGACTTCGCCGGCTGGCACGCCATGTATCACCGCAGCGGTATGAAGCGCGCGCGCGGTGGCAGCGGCGCCCTCACCCAGGCTTTAAAAAAACGCCTCCTCGCCGACGGCGCCCATGTCTTTGAAAACGCCCCCGTCGCCGCCATCGAAACCGACGGCCAGGGCCGTGCCCGCGGTGTCCGCCTCGAAAACGGCGAGCGCCACGCGGCCCGCGCCGTCATCGCTGCCTGCCACATCAAGACCACGCTCGACCAGCTCCTCGCCAGCGCCCCCGACCTTCCCGCCTCCATCCGCACCCGCTCCACGAAAATGAAACTCGGCAACGGCTTCGGCATGATCATCCGCTGCGCCATGAGCGGCCTGCCCGCATACTCCGGCCAGCGGCTCGACGCCCGTGGAGTGGGGGAGTGCCATCAGGGGTTGCAACTCCTCTGCCCCGCGCGCGCCGCGCTCGATGCCGCCGTCGCCGACTGGCAGGCCGGTCGGCCGCCGGCGAATCCCATCCCGCTCGTCATGACTTTCTCCGCGCTCGACGACACCCTCGCCCCGCCCGGTCGCCACGTCATGTTCGTCTGGGGCCAGTATCACCCCTACGAACTCAGCAACGGCGAAAAGTGGGACGACATCCGCGAACGCGAGGCCGACAAACTCCTCGACGCCGTCGAGGTCTACGCCCCCGGCACGAAGGCCAAAGTCCTCGACCGCTTCATCCAAACCCCGCTCGACCTCGAGCGCCTCCACGGCATGCACCGTGGCAACGTCATGCACCTTGAAATGACTTTCGACCAGATGTTCACCTTCCGCCCGATGCGCGCGCTTTCCTCCTACCGTGTCCCCGGCCTGCGCGGCCTCTACCTCACCGGCGCCAGCACCCACCCCGGCGGCGGTGTCTGGGGCGCCAGCGGCCACAACACCGCCCACCTCATGCTCCACGAGCGCGCCGTCTGGTCCCGACCTTAAGCGGCCCCGAAAATCCTCGCGGCCCCTGTGTCTCCACCCTTAAGTTCCTGCCTTTCCCATGTCCGCTATCGACGCCCTCAAACGCAATGCCGAACACCTCATCGGCGAAGACCAGCTCCGCGAGCGCCTCCACGCGGGCCGCCCCCTGCGCGTGAAGCTCGGCGTGGACCCGACCCGCCCCGACCTCACCTTCGGCCACCTCGTTGTCTTCAACAAACTCCGCCAGTTTCAAGACCTCGGCCACCAGGCCGTCCTCATCATCGGCGACTACACCGGCATGATCGGCGACCCTTCCGGCCGCTCCGCCACCCGTCCCGTCCTCACCCAGGCCGAGGTCGAGGCCAACGCCGACACTTACCTCGCCCAGGCCTTCAAGATTCTCGACCGTGACCGCACCGAAGTCCACTTCAACTCCGAGTGGTTCGCCAAAATGTCCTTTGGCGACTGCCTTGCTCTCGCCCGCAAGATGACCGTCGCCCGCATGTTGGAGCGCGACGATTTTTCGAAGCGCCACGCCGACGGCACCCCCATCTCCATCGTCGAATTCCTTTACCCCCTCGTCCAGGGCTACGACTCCGTCATGATCAAGGCCGACGTCGAGCTCGGCGGCTCCGACCAGCTTTTCAACAATCTCGTCGGTCGCGTCCTGCAAAAGGAGGCCGGCCAGCCCGAGCAGGTCGTCCTCTGCACGCCCCTCCTCGTCGGCCTCGACGGCGTCAAAAAAATGTCCAAGAGCCAGGACAACTACATCGCCTTCAACGACTCGCCCAAGGAAATGTTCGGCAAAATCATGTCCATTTCCGACGAGGTCATGTGGACCTACTACCGCCTCCTCCTCGAGCTTGATGACCCCGCCATCGCCGGGCACCAGGCCGGCCACCCGCTCGCCGCCAAGAAGCACCTCGCCGCCTCCCTCGTCGGCCAGTTCCATTCCCTCGAAGCCGCCCGCCACGAGCTCGAGCAGTTTGAAAAAGTCTTCTCCAAACACCAAATCCCCGACGAGATGCCCGCCTTCAAGTGGGACGATGTTTTTAATGCCGCCAATCCCCTTGCCGCCGGGGCGACCAACGAAGCCGGCCAGCCCGTTCTCACCGAGCTGAAGCTCATCGAACTTCTCGCCGCCACCGGCCTGTTCGCCTCGAAAAACGAGGTCAAGCGCCTCATCGAGCAGGGCGCCGTCAAACTCGCCGACGAAAAAATCACCGAACCCTTCCGCAAATTTTCCCGTCCGGAAAAGGAATACATCTTCCAGGCTGGGAAGCGGGTTTTTGTGAGGATTTTGCCGTGAGTCTTCTGTAAGGGCGTCGCTTGCGACGGCCCATCTTAGGTAGGGACGCCTCTCCGAGGCGTCCGTTCTTCGTAGGGGCGCAGTTTTGCTTCGCCCATTGCGGCTCGCATGTGAATTAATCTACCGTTTCCACCTCTCCAGGGTTTTGTCTAAATCCAGATAGAGGGATGAGATATTAATACCCCGAGAATGCAGCAAATTGTTGATATCGGCTATTAGTGTACCATCAATCAGGAATTTTTCGAGCCTATCGGATTCAGACATAATTTCCTGATGGGCTTTTCGAACGTCTACATTGTAGACGAAGAAGCCATTTTGCGCACTCAACCTGGGATTCTCAAATGCAGGCTTATCCCAACCAAAAGAAATCTTTGGCAGATGCCAGCGGATGTCGGTGTCCAAATCGATCCAGCCATGGTCTTTGTAAGGATTATAGCGAATAATTCGGCCGAGAAACGTATTTGCATTATACTGATTGGCTACGCCGTTATTTTCCTTAAATGGTTCACCAGTGGAATCTTTGGGCGCTTTATCGCCTTCTTTATCTTCATGATCATCGTTTATGCAATGAAGGCGATATACCGCAAAGCATGGTGACGACTGGCTTTCGAATTCATGAGCGGCAAAGAAAAGCGCTACGTACGGATCGGAAGTGAAATCCAATAGCCGAGTTGGGCCTCCGTAATGCTGCATTATGGAAAGAATCCTATATGTATCATTTGGAAAACCTTTCAAGGCTTCGTCTATCCACGAATACTGTTTCTTAAAATCATTTTGTTTCGCCAAAAGTTCATTTGTGAAATTTTCGAGAAATAGCCTTTCCCTGTCTTGAATTACTTGTCTCCATTCCAACCCATGCTGATAGGCGTAAGTCTGTGCATGTCTCGTCAGAGAGGATAAAAGCTGATGACATGGGTTGCTTACTCCTCGAAAAAGGTAGAACGACATCTTTTTTCCGGGGTTTTTTCCGGATTCGAGCAACATGCCACTCGACGCTTGCGGGATTAAATCGCAGAGTTGCTTAAGCTGATTGATATGATGAACCTTCAACGCAACAAATAATTACACCACTCTGGTCGCCTTGACAAGATCGGTAAAAAGCTGTGACGACATTAAACCATATTTATTTCGTTTTCCCTTAGAAAAATTATCTTTCGGAATATGAAGCAGGCCTGATCCTGGCCTGTGAATTATGTGAAGATTTCCAGCAGACTTTATGCATGGCAGTCTGTCGGCGATATTTTTGCCTGTTGTCGGGCGCGTCTACGGGCACGATAAAGGCAGATGGCGTCATCTCTCTCTGCTGCCTCCTGAGGTAGAAGCGGCCATCAATTCATCTGAACATCAATCGTGTTCGCTTTTTCGCCTCGAATGTATGTAACGGGCACATCTTTGCCTTTATACGATAGAATGATTGATGAATAGTCGCTTATCGAAGATATATCGGTATCGCCTATTTTAATAATAATGTCACCCGGGATTATGTTTGCCTTAAAAGCGGGCGAATCGTTGGTTACGGCAAGAACTAAAACCCCAGTGTTTCTTTGCAGTTTAGTTCTTATGTCATCGGGCAATGCGGCTGTAAGGGCGCCAAAAACCGGGGGTTTGCCCTTTCGCCAATACGTCGCGCCGTAATTATAAACGCCTGCTTGGTAAGGAATGAATCCGGTGCCAAATGAGCCAGTTGTGGTTGTAACAGCTGTGCCCGAATAGGCTCCATAATAGTTAGTGATCGCAGTAGTCCCTGAATTGTAGGTTGGTATCGGTGCAATGCCTGTCTCGGTATGCGAATACTGCGAATAGTATATAACAACATCGGCTCCGACTTTCTTGGCTTGATCTAGCAATTCTTCCTTCGTTACGCGAACTGCGCCTACGAAACTCGAATACCCGATGAGCACATAACCTTGCTCGTATTCATTAATGCTGTCTTGATGTGGATCGTTTCCTCCTGAATAGACTTGGGGATTTCCTGAGGGAGGCTCAAGTCGACTTTGAATTAAAGCAGGATTTATTCCGGTGGTTGCATCTGTGTAGAACTTGCTGAATGGATTAGAAGCACACGCATTCAACAGTAATGCAGTGATAAGCAATGCCTTATAATAACTCTTCACGTTTAAAGGTTGTTGCTGAAATGCCTTAAATCTGCAAGGTAAATTCTCCTGAAATATGCCCCTCTCCCCCTCCCTCTCCGACGCCGCCCGCCACCGCCGCGCCCTCCTCCTCGCCGTCCCGCTGGGCATCGCTCTCGACTGGGGCCTCGGCCAGTTGGTCAACG
>CAZDAQ010000076.1:0-13075 GCA_964503425.1 uncultured Opitutales bacterium | reverse complement strand
AACCGGTGTAGTGACAAAATCGCTACCGAGGGTTCGAATCCCTCCCTCTCCGCCAGTTTATCTTTTCAATCCGGCTGGGGAATTTGCCGCGCGAAGTAAATGAATTTGCGCCATCCCGCCCCGGCCCACCCAACTTAAAAAATAAAATCCGCTGGCGCAGCCATGACAGCCACACCAGCGGATTGCTTGAAAGCGGGGATGGGGTCAGGGGCCGGCGCGGCGTCCGTCCGCACCCATTCCGGATGCCTCCGCCGGTGCCGCCGGACGTGCTCCGGCGCCGATGCCACCACTCGGTGCATACGCCGGCGCGCGCATCTCCGGAGCCGCCGCAGGCGCGCGGCTCATCACGGGTGCAGGTGCCGCGCGGGGTGCGGGCGCTGTGTAGGTATTGACGGAACTTGGCGCGTGATTGCCTGGCCCGCTCGGGTAGCTCCGGCTCACCGACGGCGCCGGGCTCGGTGCGGATACCGGCGTGTAGCTCCTGCTCGCCGCGGGCGCGGAACCTCCTGACACCGGCGCATACGTGCGGCTGACCCCCGGCGAAGAGGACTCCGCGGCATACGTGGGCGCAGGTGACCTGGGCTGGGGCACCCCGGTGGCGCTCGCCACTGGCCCGCGACTCCCAACTTCTGGCGCACGGCTCGCTGCTTCCGGTGCATGACCAGCCGCTTCCGGTCCGCGACCCGGAGCTTCCGGCCCGCGACCAGCTACTTCCGGCGCGGGTGATCTCGGCGTGGGCATCGCATTACGGTCAATACCCGGCGCGGGTGACCGCGGTGCGCTCGCCGCGCCGCGCGGTTCGTTCGCCGCCACCGGTCGTGGAGCTTCGCCGGGTTGGTTGGCCGTTCCCCGGCTTTCGTTGGCCGCAGATGGGCGCGGCGCTTCGCCAGGACGATTCGCGGAATAAGCCGGAGCGCTTCCCTCACGCGATGCCGGCCCCAGCGGCCGCGGAGCCCCGGGCTGCCCCGCTCTCTCCCGCGCACCCGCCGGTGCACCGGCAAACCCCCGCGGACGCGGCACCGCCACCGGCCCCTGATGGCCGGCATACCGCTGGTTCACCACCACGACCACCTGGCGTGGCGGCGCCCAGGAATGCCACGGACGCCCGCCCCCGACCACCACCACCGCCGGGCCCACCCAATACGATTGCGGATAATACCAGACCCCCGGGCTGTAGGGACCGACCCAGATGCCGAAATTGAACCAATTGCACTGGAAGCCGAGCCACGGGCCCACCGGGTAACCGTAGCCAAAAGTGATAATTGGCGCCGGATTCACCACGTAGACCGGCTGCTGCACATACACTACCTGCGGGTCATACTGCGGCACGTAAATAACATTGGGCTGCGCCGGCTCGATGATGATGCGCTGATCCTGGGTCACCACCTTTTGCTCCGGAGTGTCCGTGAGTGTGCCGACCGCCTTGGCCTGTGAGCGAAGTTGCTGCACCGACTTCATCACATCCGCCGGCTGGCGCACGAACGCGTCCCCCAGCGTCTTCGTCCAGCTCAGGTTGTCGCTCATCCAGGTCACCACGTCCGGGTAGTGGGCCAGCGCCTTCACGCTGTCATCCCAGGGCTGGACGCCAATCTGCGCCGGATCCCCTTTGTCCGCGACGAACCGCGCCGCCAGCACAATGTCCGCCGGCTCCGTGGAGGCCGGCAGGATGATTGCGATCAGCGCGTCCGGGTAGAGCGCAATGGGCCCCAGCAGGTCGTTGAGCTGGGCCGGCGTGAACGCCGCGTCCTGCCCCGCTGCCGCGGCATCCGCCGCCGGCGCCGCATTTCCCGCCACCGCCGGTCCGGCCGTGGCATTCGGGACCGCCAGCAAGTCCGCAGTTGCAGCGGGATTCGTCGCCACCGGTTGGGCAGCGAGGGACCCCGCGAATATTAACGCTACAATTCGAGTAAGCAGATTTTTCATGGTAAAAGCTCTATCAAGGTTTGACCCCCCTTCCGGGCCGGGGGTTCCATGCCTCTCACCTTATTTAAACAAGTGTTTGAATTGAAAGATTCACGATATTCGTGTGTGCAACTGGGCACTAATATACACCCATTTGGTCGGGATTGCTCTCCGGTCTTGACCTACCCCCCCGCTTACGCAAAGCCTCATCCATCAGCCCCTTGGCCTTTTTTACACTCTAGCCATACCCCCGTTAACCCCCTGCTCCCCATGTTCACTACCCCCTCCCGCCTCGCCTCCCTCCTGCTCGCCGCCACCGTCTTTTTGGCCCCCGCCCTCCGCGCCCAGCAGCACGCCGATTACGCCTTCGGCGCCGACCTCTCCTACCTCAAGCAACTTGAGGACTCCGGCGTGAAATTCACCGACGCCGGCGTCGCCAAGCCCGGCCTGCAAATCTTCCATGACCACGGATATAATTGGATACGACTGCGCGTCTGCGTCGAGCCCGTCGGCGGCCGCCTCCCCAACGATACCGCCTACACCATCGCCCTCGCCAAGCAGGCCCGGGCCCTCGGCTTCAAATTCCTCCTCGATTTCCATTACTCAAATTCCTGGGCCGACCCCACCAACGAGCCCACCCCCGAGGCCTGGAGAGGCCTCGCGCCCGAGGCCCTTGTGGACGCCGTCTTCACCTATACCCGCGACACCATCGCCGCCTTCCGCGACGCCGGCGTCCTGCCCGACATGGTCCAGATCGGCAACGAAATCGGCAATGGCTTCCTGTGGCCCGTCGGCAAGCTCCCGGATAACTGGGACAACTTCGCCGCCCTCGTTTACGCCGGCATCAACGGCGTGGACGCCGGTCGCGGCAACAACCGCCGCCCGAAAATCCTTCTCCATGTGGACCACGGCGGCGATCCCTACCTCACCCAAAAATTCTTCACCAAACTCAACAGCTACGGTGTCCCCTACGATGTCATCGGCCTCTCCTTCTACCCCTGGTCGCACGGCACCCTCCTCGACCTCCGCGCCAATCTGGATTACATCGCGCGCGTTCTGAAAAAGGACGTGCTCGTCGCCGAAACCGGCTACTACTGGCGCCCCAGCCGCTACTTCCGCGACAGCCCTCCCCCCTTCCCCGAAACCCCCGAAGGCCAGCGCCAGTGGCTCGAAGCCGTCAACAATGCCGTCATGGCCACGCCCGACGGCCACGGCCTCGGCGTCTTCTGGTGGGAGCCTGCCGCGAGTGGCGGCCTCGTGAGCCGCGGTTACTTCGATGACAACCACGCTGCCCTTACCATCATGGACGCCTTCGACCCATACACCCGCCCGCAGCACCGCACCGACGGCCAGCAACCTCCCGATGTGCCGCCCTCCGCCCTGCGCTTCGGCCCCGCGCCGTAAACCCCGATAAACGGTGCCCAACTTCTTGAGAGATGCAGGGCCTACTCAAATCCCGTAATCCTGCTCCCAACAACGCCTCATGAGATCAAGCGACAGACGATTCGGTGTGATGGCTGGCGCATTGATTACATTGGTGGCCTTCGTCTCTTCATTCGGTGCTTTGGAGGCGGCTGACGATTTGCGAACGGCATCACCACTTCCCCCGATGCTAAATCTGTCCGGCTTGGGATCCGATGCCTCCAAAATAGATTATGCTAAGCTTCCAGTCCTCACCGGCCAGCATGCCCTTGTCAGCCGCGGGGTGAAACCTTGGATCTTCCGCCAGCATGCTTATCTCGCGTTCTACGCGGGTCAGTATTGGTGCATGTGGAGTGAAGGCCCCGCCATCGAGGACAAGCCCACCCAGCATGTCCACTATGCTACGAGCAGCGACGGGCTGCTGTGGACTCAGGACAAGTTGGTTGCCGGTCCACCTGCACAAGATGGCTACCGTTACATCTCCCGGGGCTTTTGGCTGCGCGACGCCCAGCTTATCGCCCTGGCCACCCTCGATAACGCCCTTGCCGCGCAGGGCGCCCGAACCCCCTGGAGCGCCGACCTGCAACTGCTCGGATTTGCGTGGGACCCGGCTGGCCGGCAATGGGCCAAACCCCAGGTCATCTCTATGGACACAATGAGTAATTTCCCGCCGGAGAAACTCCCGAACGGCCAGTGGGCCATGATGCGGCGTGATCATCAAGACAATGTCACCTTTCTCGTCGGCGGCGTTGACTCGCCCTCCGTCTGGAAAACTTGGAACGTCGTCGGGGCCAGGTCGGACGCGCCCCTGCATCCCGCAGAGCCTGTCTGGTGGGTGCTGCCCGATGGCCGGCTGCTGGGCCTGCTCCGTGACAGCGCCGGGTCTAAGCGCATCTTCCAGACGCTCTCCGCGGACAATGGACAGCACTGGTTAACTCCCGCGATATCGAATTTTCCCGACGCCGATTCGAAGTTCTTCGGCTTCCGCACCTCCCGGGGCTACTATGTGCTGGTCTCCAACCCCAACCCGGCGGGCCGTAATCCGCTCTGTCTTTCCACCTCCGATGACGGGCTGACTTTCACCCGCATGGCGCGCCTGCCCGTACCCGTTGAAGCAGTCGGCGGCCCGGTGGATGTTGATAACAGCTCGGGGACAGTCCAATACCCCGATGTGATCGAACATGGAGGCCAATTGCTCATCGCCTACTCGCGCCATAAGACGGCCGTCGAAGTGATCCAAGTATCGCTGGACGAGGTGGACCGGTTGCGCCAGGGGAAATTATGACCGTTTTACGTGTCGTATGGAAAGCGACTGCCCAAATCGCTTGCTCATCTGTCCGTCGCCTTTCCCAGGGTGGCCCTGGTGGATGCCTTTCAATTATAGCGCGTCGCTCGGGCATCGTTTCATTTCAGTTGCGATCACCCGTTTGCCCGCATCCAGTCTTGTCTCTCGCCTAATCCTTGCTACTAATGGGAACCAATGCCTGCACCCGCCGCGCCGCTTTTTCCCTGGCTGCAAGAACGTTCCGCCGGAATCCTGCTGCATCCCACCGCCCTGCCCGGCCAGTTCGGCATCGGCAACTTCGGCGAGCCCGCCCGCCGCTTCGTCAACTTCCTCGCCGACTGCCATGTCCGCCACTGGCAAATCTGTCCCCTCGGCCCGACGGGTTATGGCGACTCCCCCTACCAGTGCTTCTCCGCCTTCGCCGGCAACCCGTATCTCATTGACCTTGAGCCACTGCTCCACCGCGGCCTGCTCAAGCCCGATGAGGTCGCGCCCCTCCGCGCGCTGCCGCAGGCGCAGGTGGATTTTGGCCGCCTCTACCACGCCTTCTGGCCCGTCCTGCGCGCCGCCTACGACCGCTTCAAGCTGGCCCCGGATTCCTACTCCGACCTCGGCGACATCGCCAGCTTCAAGGAAACCCACCGCGCGTGGCTTTATCCCTTCGCGCTTTTCTCCGCGCTCAAACAACACTTCGCCGGCCAGTCCTGGTTGCACTGGCCCGCCGAATATCGCAGCTACCGCGCCGCGGTCAGCCGCCCCCTGCCTGACACCGTGGCCGACGCCCTCGGTGCCCACGAATTCTACCAGTTCCTTTTCTACACCCAGTGGCAAAGCCTTCGCAACTACGCCGCCGGCAAAGGCATCGGCATCATTGGCGACATCCCCATCTTCGTCGCACTCGACAGTGCCGACGTCTGGGCCCATCCCGAAATTTTCCAGCTCGACCCGCGCACTGGCCGTCCCCTGCAAGTCGCCGGCGTGCCGCCCGATTATTTTTCTCCGCTTGGCCAGCTCTGGGGCAACCCTCTCTTCGATTGGGACGCCCTCCGCGCCGACCATTATGCCTGGTGGATCGAACGCTTTCGCGCCAACTTCGACCTCTACGACATCATCCGCCTTGACCACTTCCGCGGCTTCGAGGCCTACTGGTCCGTCCCTGCCGAAGACAAGGACGCCCGCGGCGGCAACTGGCAACCCGGACCCGGCCTGCCCTTTTTCAAGGCGCTCCAGGAAAAAATTCCCGACGCCCGCATCATCGCCGAAGACCTCGGGTTGATCACCGACGAGGTCATCGAACTGCGCGAAGCCACCGGCCTGCCCGGCATGGCTGTCCTCCAATTTGCCTTCGGCAGCGGCGCCGACAATTTTTACCTCCCGCACAACCTCCAGCCCAACAGCGTCGTTTACTCCGGCACCCACGACAACGATACCACCGTCGGCTGGTATCGCCACGCCGGCGACAAAGTGCAGGACGAATTCCGCCGCTACTTCCGCTCCAGCGGCGAGGCCCCCCAATGGGACCTCATGCACGCCGCCTACAAATCCGTCTGCCGCCTCGCCATCACCCCGCTGCAGGACATTTTCGGCCTCGGTGAAGAAGCCCGCTTCAACACCCCCGGCCACCCCAGCGGCAACTGGCAGTGGCGCTTCACCGATGCCCAGCTCAATTTCGCCTGGGGCGCCCTCTCGGGTGACTTGCGCGAACTCGCCGACAACTCCGGCCGCCAGCGCCCCCGCGCCCCCCTCGCTCCACGCCCTAAAGGCCCCCCCGCCAACGGCAACAGTTCCTCGCCGTTCCCCGCGCGCGGGTAACACCCCATCGCCGACACGCCGCCGATGCCGTATACTTGGTAGGTCTGTTTATAACTTTCCTGCATGAAAATCGGCATCACTGGCGCCAATGGTTTTATCGGCAATCATCTGACCAAATACCTTGCGCGCCGCGGCCACGAGGTGTTTGCGTATGTCCAGCCGGGCACTTCGACCGCCACCCTGGATGGCACGGCCGCCGCGATTTTTTATGGCGACATCGAGGACTCCGCCAGCTTCGACCCGTTCCTCGAGCGCTGCGAAGCTGTGTTCCACCTCGTCGCCGTCAACCAATACTGGGCCGCCGACCCCGCCATCTTTCACCGCGTCAATTATCTGGGCACCCGCGCCCTGGTCGAATCCTGCATCAAGCATCAGATCAAAAAATTCGTCCACGTCAGCAGTTGCATCACCCTCGGCGCTTCCGACACGCCCGTCGCCCGCTCCGAAACCTCCGCCTTCAATCTTAATGCTGTCCCGCTCGCCTACGCCCACACCAAAAAACTCGCGGAAGACTGGATCAAGGAACAGGTGCGCGACCGCGGCTTCCCCGCCGTCATCGTCCACCCCGGCTCGGCCATCGGCGAGTCCGATTACGGCCCCACGCCCATTGGCCGCTCCATTCTCGATATCAGCCGGGGCCGCTGGCCCGTGTATGTCGCCGGCGGCGCCTGCTTTGTGGATATTCGCGACTTGGTTCACGGTCTCTGGCTCGCCTTGGAAAAAGGCCGCGTGGGCGAACAATACCTGCTCTCCGGCGAAAACATCACCAATCGCGAATTCATGACCCGCGTCTCCCAGAGCGCGGGCCGTTCCCGGCCCTGCGTGCGCATCCCGGGTTTCCTCCTGTCGCTCCTCGCCCATGCCGGCGAATGGTTGGCCGACCATGTCTTTAAAAAAGCCCCCCCGCTTACGCTCGGCATGCGCGCGCTGGTCGGCAAATTCATTTATTTTGACAATGCCAAGGCCGTCGCCGAACTGGGCTTCCATCCCCAACCTTGCGGCCCCGCCATCCAGCGCTCCATTGATTGGTTTCGCGAGAGCGGTCGCCTCGGTGTCGCGGGCTTTCAACAACACAGAAATTCCGCGATGGCGGCCACCAGTTCCGTGCCCGCATCCTCCAGCACATAGTGGCCCGCCTCGGGAAACTCCCGCGCCTGCGCCTGCGGAAAACGTTTCTTCCACTCCGCCAGGTAACCCGGCGTAAAGCAAAAGTCCCGCATCCCCCAGCCGAGCAGCATCGGTTTGTCGCGTAACTTCCCCAGCCCCGCTTCCACCTCACGCAGCGTCCCGGCGCTGGGATGCTCGGCCTCCAGCGGAATGTCCTGCACGAACCGCAGCACCGCCACCCGGTCCGCCCACGAGCGGTAGGGCCACAAATACCCGCGCTTCACCGCCGCCGGCAGCGGCTTGTTCACCGCCATACATGCCGCCGGGCCCGCAAAGCCATTCAACCCGCGCACCAGCAACGGTCCCAGCACCGGCACGCGGCACACACGAATCCGCGCCGGGCACGGCCCGGAAAACGCCGCCGTGTTCAAAACCACCACCCTCCCGACCCGTTCCGCGAAACGCTCCGCCACCGCCAGCCCAATGGGCCCCCCCCAGTCATGCACCACAAAATGCAGCACCGGCTGTTTCACTGTCTCCACCAACCGCGCGAGGTTGTCAATGTGCCCCGCCAGCCGATACGGGTAATCCTGCGGCTTGTCCGACAATCCGCACCCCAGATGATCCGGCGCCAGCACGCGAAATTGCAGCGCCAACACCTTCACCAGGTTCCGGTAATAAAACGACCAGGTCGGATTCCCATGCACGCAAATCACCGCCGCTGTCGCGTCGCGCGGGCCTTCGTCCACATAATGCAACCGCCCCGCCGGCGTCTCCAGCCAGTGCGGCGCGAACGGATACAGTTCGCGCACTTCCGGCGGCAGTTCTGTTTGTGGCGTGTTCATCCCGTTTTCAAAAATTCACCACTGCAACGCCATCATCTGGCAGCTCAGCCCGCTGCCAATCCCCAACAGCGCCACGCGGCTCCCCGCCCGCAGACGGCCTTCTTCCGCCGCCCGTGCCAGTGTGATCGGCAGCGACACCGACCCCACGTTCCCGAGCCACGCAAATGTCGAAAAATCCTTCTCCTCGTTTAATCCCAGTCGCGCAAACAACCGCCGCTGGTGCGCGCGACCGACCTGGTGGCAGATGATCGTGTCCGGTGTGTTCTCGTCCCAGCCGGTTTCCTCCTTGAAGCGCGTCCAGCACCGTGCCGCGACCTCCACCCCTGCCTCCAGCAGCGCCTCGCTGTCCGTCTGCATGTCGAGCCCGCCGCCGTCGCTCGCCGTGTCGCCTTCACACAAATGCGCCGCCGCCGTGTCCGTCTCCGTCACGCTCGCCAGCAGCCGCGGCGCTCCGGGTCGCGCGCGCGTGACACTCGTCAACAACGCCGCCACGCCGCCCGCGCCAATCGTCAAATTGGCAAAATAGGATTTGATCTGCTGCCGGTCCAGGGTCCCGTCGTTGAGCCGCGCCACCGTCCGCTCCACCAGTGGCCGCCCGTTTTCGCCCGACACCAGCAGCGCCCGCCCAATTTGCCCCGCCTCAATCATCGTCCCCGCCACCGCCAGGCCGTTCACGAATCCCAGGCACGCGTTCGATAAATCAAAAATCTGCGCCCGCGGCCCCAGCCCCAGCCTCCGGTGCACATACGCCGCCGTCGCCGGCTCCAGCCGGTCGCGGCACACCGCGCAATGCGCCAGCAAATCAATCTCCCCCGCCGCCACGCCACTCGCCTCCAGCAAATTTTTTGCCGCCGCCGCCGACGCCTCCGACGGCACAAACCCCGCCGGCCAAAACCGCCGCTCCTTGATCCCCGTCATCAACTCCAGCCGCCCTTCCGGCAAACGCAGACGCTGATACAGCGGCGCGAGCTTTGCCTCCAGCGCTGCCGAGGTCCACACCTCCGGCGGCAGCGCGTAGGCCAGCGCCTCAATCGCCACGTTGCGAAATTTCATGACGCAGGCGGCGCGTCGCCGGGCGCCGGTAGCCGGGTGGCCGCGCGCACCACTTCGCGGTCAAAATAGTTGGAATCCAGTCCCGCGTTCACCACCAGCCCCTGCCCGTTGATGCCGCTTGCCCGCGGGCTCAGCAAAAACGCCACCGCGTCCGCCACCTCGCGCGTCTCCAGCGCCCGCTTGCGGTAAGTCAGCTTCTCGGCGAATAAATAATGATCCAAATACCCCGGTATCCCCGCCGACGCGCTCGTCTTCAGCGGCCCCGCGTTCACCGTGTTAAACCGCACTTCCGTGTCCGCGCTGAACGATTTTGCCAGAAACCGCGTCGCCGATTCCAGCGCCGCCTTGATCGGCCCCATGTACCCGTAGTTCTCCGTCGTCACCTGCGACGAAATGCTGATCGCCACGACCGACGCATCGCGCTTGAAATGCGGCTTCAGCGCCTGCGCCAGTTCCACCAGCGAAAACGCCGATATCCCCATCGCCTGCATGAAATCCTCCCTCCGCGTGTCGTGAAATGGTTTTGGCCCCGCGCTAAAGTTCGCCCACGCAATCGAATGCACCAGCCCGTCGAACGGCCCGTGCACCGCCGCCGCCCTCCCCAACTCCGCAATTTCCGCCGGATGCTCCACGTCGCATACCAGCACCGTCCGCCCCGCCAGCAATTTCTCCAGCGTAGCCTTCCGCGCGGGCGACCGCACGCTGTAAACCACCTTCGCGCCCTCCGCCTCCAGCGTCTGCGCCACATGCCACGCCACGCTCTTCTTGTTCGCCACCCCGGTGACAAGATACGTTCGCCCTGCGATGTCGAGAAAAGCCATGATGTTTAAAATCCTGTCTCCTTTTTCTACTCCGCTTCCCCCGCCGACAGCAAGGCCAGTGCGAACTCCAGCGCCAGCACCGGCTTCCCGTCCTTGCGCACCACCCCGCGCAGAAAGTGAAATTTCTGGATCGTCTCCTTCTCCGTCACTTCGATCTCCACCGTGTCGCCGGGCCGCACCATCCGCTTGAACTTCGCCTCACCGATGCGCGACAGCACCGGCGTCAGCCCCGCGGACGCGCCGCCCTGCGCCTCCAGCTTCTTCACCAAAAACACCGCCGCAGCCTGGAAGCACGCCTCGCACAAAATTACCCCCGGCGTGATCGGGTTCCCCGGATAATGCCCCGCGAAATAAAATTCCTCCGCCTTGAACGTCCGCCGCGCCACCAGCCCGTCCGTCCGCTCCTGGACAATCTCGTCCAGAAACAAAAACGGCGGCCGGTGCGGTATCGTGCGGTAAATTTCGCTCATAATGGATTTCTTCAAAAAAATTCAATTTGCCGCCAGCGCCTCCGCCGGCACCGCCGTCTTCCCCGCCAAAAACGAATCCATCTTGCTCGCCGTGATCACCCCGTAGTTGATCGTCCCCAGCCAGCCCGACATGATGATCCCCACCGAGCCCGCGTGGTAAAGCCCCGGCACTTTCTCCGGCAGTTCCATTGAAACCTTTAACCCTTCAAATTTCGTCCCGAATGACGTGCCGCCAAAATGTCGCACATATTTCTGCACCGTGCGCGGCGTCGCCGCCTCCAGCCAGTCAATCTTCTCCCGCACTCCCGGTATCAGCCGCTCCAACCCCGCCACCGCCTCGTCGGTGATGCGCTGCTTGTGCTTCGCATAGTCCTCGTCATTCAGCTTCGCCCAGTCCGCCCACTTCGCGTTGATGGACGCCACCACCGCATACCGCTTTTCCTCCCGCTGGGGCCGCGTGTCCGGGTAATACACCGAATACGTCCGGCTCGTCGTATGAAAATCCGTCAGCTCGTCGCTGGTAAACTCCTTCGCCTCCGAGGTGAACACCAAATCCCCGATGTGCGGAATCGTCTCGCCCGGGCGGATGCCCATATACACCTGGCACGAGCTCGTGTTGATGCGCACCGCCTCCGCCTCCGCCGCGAAATCCGCCGGCAGCCGCTCCCGCCCGACCAGCTCGAACAGCGTGTTCTTCACGTTCGCGTTCGACAACACCGCCCGGCAGCGGATCTCCCGCCCGTTCACCACCACGCCCCGCACTGTTGGCCGCCCGTCCGCGCCTTCCTCTGTCAAAATCTTTTCCACCAGGCAGCGCGAGCGCACCTCAGCGCCGTTCTTCTGCAGTTCTTTCGCCATCAGCCCGATTAACAAATCCGTCCCACCCTGGAAAATAAAGACGCCCTTGCTCATGAAGTTCGAAAACACGATGCCGTAGGTGATCGCCGGGTCATCGAGCGACGACCCGTTCGCATACGCAATCGGCTCCAGCAGCAGCCGGTGCACATCCCCGCGCCCTGGGAAAAATTCCTCGAACAGCTCCCGCGTCACCCGCCGGTCCCGGTCGTAGTAATTCATCTTCCGCAGGTGCTCGAAAAACCCCTCCACCCGCTCCCGCGCCACCCCGAATTGCTCCGCCAGCAGCCGCGTGAAGTCCCCCCGGTCAAACGTCGTCCGCAAGTCAAACTGCGGATTCACAAACCGGATGTCCTGCAGTTGCACAATCCGGTCCGAAATCTCCTTCGTCCAATACTTCCGGCACGACTTGATCATCCCCGCCGGAAACCCGTGCAGCGAAATGTCGAAAATATGTCCCCGTTTCCGTGTGAACCACGTCGCCAGCCCGCCCAGTTGGTAGTGGTGCTCCAGCACCAGCACCGAATAGCCCAGCTTCGCCAGGTAGTTCGCCCCCGTCAGCCCGCCCAGGCCGCTCCCGATCACGACCACGTCATACGCGTCGCGCGCGCCCTTGAGAAAATCCTTGGCCATGGCTGACGGTTGATGTCCCGGTTACGGGGTAGAACGCGGATGCCGGAAAGGTTCCGCGCAGAGGCAATTCCCTACCCGCGCCGCCTCTCCGAGGCAAGGCCCGATTGGCCCATAACCCTCCCGCCGCTCGCCCGCTGGCACCGCTAAAACCCTTTCACGCTCGACGGCGCGGTGCCTTTGACGCTCGCGTTCTGCACCTGCCGCGCCTTGTCCACCAGGTCCAGCAAACGCTGATCCAGCCCGGCGCTGAAAATCACCAGGTCATTGGCCTTTTTCAGCGCGCGCAATTTCCCGTCCGCCCGCAGGTAATCATAGCCCAGAAATGAGTCCGTCTTCTCCCCCCAGGTGGAGGGCTTTACGCTCGTGCGCTGCCAGCTGGACGGCCCCTGGTTCAGCGCCAGCAACAAGTTGATTTCCGTTTCCGTCAAATCCGGCCCAATCCGCCGGTAAATCTCCAACTCCGCCACCCCTTTATACATATACACCTGCAATTCCCAGCCGGTCGCCTGGGTCAAGTCGCCGTTCAGCTTTCCCTCAGCCGCGGAGCCGTCGTCCGTCTTGAAATAATTATGCATCGGGAATTCGCCCGATGTAATGACTCCATATCGCGCAGGTGTGGCCGCCGTCTGCCCCGTGGCCTGGCGGATCAAATCGTCCACGACCTTGAAATCAAAACCGTCCGGCACGATGATTATGTGCTTTGGCGGCGGCTCATATCCGCTGCCACCGCGGCGCCCACCCCCGGAGCCATCGGCATTCGCGCCCCCTCCCGCGTATTTCTCCAATACCGTCAGGGGAGTGCCGTGCAAACCATTCGCCGTCGGTGGCGTCAAATGCGCCTCGAGCTGCGGCTGCGTCTCCCCCACCCGC
>CAZDAQ010000075.1:0-13183 GCA_964503425.1 uncultured Opitutales bacterium | reverse complement strand
GAGGACGTTGTTACGACGAACTGCCAAAAGACTAGCAAAGACCATGCGTCCACAAATGGCCATGCGCAGGCCGATGAAGATTAAACCGACGATGGGACCCATCTCGAGCAACGCGCGGGGCCATTCGCTTTCGCCGAGGACGAATTTGCGTTTTCCGGTCAGGTAGGCCTGGGCCATCATGGTGCCGTAGCCGACGCCTTCACCCAGGAGCGAGTCGCTGTTGAAGATGTATCCCACCGGGGGCATGACGTCGTCGAGTGCGCGATCAATAATGCTGGACTGGAAACCTTTGACGGTGTCGCTGTTGGAATCCGTCCAGCGCGCCTCGAAGACCTTCACGCCCTCGCTCAAGAAGCCGAGCCAGGGAACAATCGCGGCGATGAGGCAGGCGACGAAGATGCAGCGGGCGACGAGCATGGGGGGTTTGGGGATAAACAGCATGGCTACCATCGCGGCGAGCAGGACGATGACGCAGGTCAAAAAGTTGGTGCGGCTGATGGAGAAGGGTATGGCAATCAAGATGCTCAGGCCGGAGGCAATCGTCAGTGGAAGCGACAATTTTTTGCGACTGATGAGCAAGCCGAGGAGCATCGCGAGCGCGAGTGGGTAAAATTCAGCCACGCCGGTGGTGAAGGAGAAGCTTCCCGAGGGCCGGAAGCGGTCGAGGGCGCCGGGCATGCCGACGCCGACGTTGCCGCCAACGTCGAAGTTGACCAAGGCGCTCTGGGGGGAATAAAACTGGTCCACGACCAGAAGGGTTTCCGGCACGGCAACCCACAGGAGCAGCCGGCCCATGCGGAACACATCCTCGCGGTCGAGGGTCCGCTCCATGACAAAGATCAGCGGCAGGTGCAGGAAATAGCAGCGCAGGCCGATCAAGGTGGCAATGAAGGTGGAGTCGGGACTGAGCATGCCGCCAACGAAGGACATAATCGCGAGGAAGGCGTCCAGCATCACAAAGCCATTCACGACAAAGCGCTTGTTGGACAAGGCGACGATGTAGATGAGAATGACAAGCGGATCGCGGGCGATGAGCAATTCGTTGGAAAGGCCGGGGACAATCCATTTGCGCAGGGCGCCTTCCGAAAGGAGCAGCGCCAGGTAGAGCCAGATCAGGCCCTTGAGCGTAGAAGTGAATGCGGGCGCCTTGCTCATGAGGGAAATTCTAGGCGGGAGGTCAACAAAGGCAGATTCAGGGTTTTTGATAACGCCATTTCCAGAAGCAGTATTTTAGATAAGACAATTTTGCGCGTAGTGCGCTCCAAAACTGGCGCGGGCGCCAGCCAGCCAGGGCGGTGCGATCCAAGACGGCGTAAAATTACAGAGAGTCGTCATTGCAGGGTTTGACTTCCGAGCGGCGCAAAACTTCGGCGAGCGGTTTGCACCATGACGGCAACGCCGACTTGAAACCCCTCATCGCAGGTCGCGATGAGGTGCAAAATTCGTCGGGAGTCGCCGGCGGGAGTCATGAATGCGGCGGTATGGGGAGGAGGACTTCAAGGAGCCGGGTGCGATAGGCGGCCCAGGAGACAGCTGCGGCGCGGGCGCGGCAGGCTGCGCGCATGACCGGCAGGTTCGCGCGGTGCTCGCGGAGCCAGGAAATTTTTTCGGCCAGGGCTTCGGGCTGGCGGATAGGCACAAGAAAGCCGGTTTCACCGGGGGTGACGAGGTCTTCGCCGCCGGCGTTGGGTGATACGAGCAGGGGCAGGCCGCGGCTGAGGGCTTCGAGTTGCACGATGGCGCGGCCCTCGACAATGGAAGGGAGCACAAGGGCGTCGCACCGGCTCATGAGGTCGAGGATGGCGGCGTTGGCGCGCGGAGCTTCGTAAGTGAAGGGCACACCAAAACCGCGGTAAAATTCCCAGGAGGCGCAAGGCTGGCCGAGCAAAACGAGTTCGATGTCGGGCGGGCAGCCCAGCAACCGGAGAGCAGCGAAAATGTCCGCGAGGCCTTTGCGCTGGCTGAGCGCGCCGACAAAGAGCAGGCGCAGTGGGCGGGCAGGGGTGGAATCGCGCGGGTCGGGAATGGCGAGGGGCGGAACCGGGGGCGCGCCATAGGGAACAATGTGGCAGGGTTTGGCGCGGCGCACGGATTCCGGCAGCGATTCGAGCACGAAGCGGCTGGGGCAAACAATGAGGTCAGCCAGGTTCAGTTCGCGTTCCTTGCGGGCGAGTTTGGCGGGGGAATCGCGGTCGCCCTGCAAAGTGGGCGCCCAGGCGGGCAGGCGCGCGGCTTCTTCGAGGAAGAGGTGGCGGGCATAGGGGCCGTAGGCAATTGGCAGATGATAAACGCCGGTCCATCCGGTGCGCCGCGCGGCAGTGAGGGTTTGCTCGGCACCGTCTTCGTAGGTAAGCACGGCACGAGCCGTGGCTGAGGATGGGCCGGATTCGTCAATTTCACGGGCGCCGAGGGCGTCGAGTTGGTGAAAAACGGCATCCACGCAGGCCCAGCCGGTTTCGTGGCGGGTGAGCGCATGGAGACCGAGACGCGCGGCGACAAGGCGGGTGAATTCCCGCAGCGGGGCGGCGTGAATTAAATTTTCCGGAAGATCGTAGGCGCGGCGGCCAATTTCCTGACGCCACCCGGCGGGACCAGACAGGCGGCCCAAAAAGCTGGTGCGGCTGAAACCAAGTCCCGTGAGAAAACGCCGGAGCCGGCCGGCCTCGAACAAGGCCCGGAGGTCGTTCCGCACGTAGGTGTTGCCCGTGGGATGGACGACAAGAAAGTCGGAGGCGGTGGTATCCATTTTTTAACTACGCGGACGAGCCACGCTACGATAAAGGACATGGTAATCCGTGAGGGGCCGGAGAAATTCAGCGAGTTGGGCCTGGCTGGCGAGGGCGCGGCGGCGGTATTCATCGGCAGGCATGGCGGCGGCTTCCTCAAGGCGCGCGCGCAGGCTGGGGACATCGCCGGGTTCGGCGACAAGGGCGTCGGGGCCAGCGGCCTCGGGCAGGCCGCCGTCACGGGTGATGATGGAGGGTACGGCGAGGTGGCGGGCTTCGATGGGAGTGAGACCGAGGTCTTCGCGAGTGTTGGACGGGGCGACGTTCCATTGGGTGCGGCCCAGGAGGGCGAATTTTTCCTCTTCACTGACGAATCCGGCCAGCCGTACGGTGCGGAGATCATGGCGCGCGACAAATTCCTCGACCCACGGGCGCAGGGGGCCGTCGCCGGCAAGCGTGAGCGGCCAGTCCGCCTGATTGAGGCGGGCTCCGGCATAGGCTTCGAGCAGCGGCTCAAGGCCTTTATTGGCAATCCAGCGGGCCATGAAGAAAAAGCCCCGGCGCTCCCAGACCACGGGAAGATGGGGCAGGCGCGAGACGGCGGGCAACACACGGCTGCCGGGGCGCAGCCCGGCGGGTTCCCAGGTGCTACGGACAAAATCGGAAATGTAGCAGCGCGCCAGGGCGGCGCGCACGGCGCGGTCCCAGAGCTTTTCCCGCAGTGAATGGCCGCCCCGGCGGTAATTGTAAATCGTGAGCACCAGCGGGCGGCGCAAGACCCGCGCCCCGGCGGCGATGTCCGGCGAGGCATTTTGCCCGTGAATGACTTGGGCCCAGCGGAGGTTGTCCCACAGCGCACGGCTGGCGCGCGGAACCACGTCGAACGGCACGCCGGTGGCGGCGCAAATTTCGCGCAGCTCGGGCGAAAAGGTAGCGCCACGCACCAGCTTGAAACACAGGCGCGGGGTGAATTCCGTGGTGGCCGTGAGGCTTTCGGCCAGGGCGAGCATGGTGGCCTCAATGCCGCCGTAGCGGCCCTGACAGGGGCCGACGAGGAGCACACGCAGGGGCGGGGAAGGGGTCATGCGATTGAAGAGTGCGCGGCAGCCAGGGAGGACAAAAATGTTTGGGCGGCCTGTGCGGGGGCGAGAAACGCCGGGCCGGGTAACGGGTGAAATGGGCCGGCAAGTTCGGGCCCAATTTTATTGGCCAGCAGCAGGCCGGGATCGGGCCACGGCGGGAGATCACCGTTCTGCGGGGCAGGGCCGCGCGTCACGAGCACCGGCACGCCCACTGCCCGCCAGGCGGCGACGGAACTGCTTTTTTCGATAATATCCCAAGGGGTGCTGGTGAGGGCGGCGTCACACGCGCGCATGGCCAGGGTGACTTTGTCCGCAGGCAGTTCGCCGAGGAGGCGGAACTCCGCCTGCGGCACGGTGCGCGCGGCTTCGGTCCAGGCTTCAGTGGCGGTGCGAGAGCGGCCCAGGGCCACGAAACAGATTCGCCGGGGACTGACCGCGGCAAGTTTGGCGGCGTAATCCGGGAAGTTCCAGCCTTCGCGGTGCAGCGTGCCGAAAAAGCCGATCCACATGGCGGAGGGGTCCGCCGGGGTTTTTAATCCGCCGGGGGCACGCAAGGAAGAGGTTAAGGCAGCGCGGGCTTCAGCGAGAGTGACGGAAGGGCTGGTGAAGGCCGTGCAGAGCGGGAGGAGCTTTGCGGGAATTCCGCAGGCCTGCAAGCGGGCGAGGTGGAGCCGGGCCTGGGTGTGAATGACTTCCGGTTGCCAGCCGGAGCCGAGCCAGGCGAGAACACTGCGTCGCTGAAACCGGCCAAGCAGGCGATGACGCCACAATCCATCCGGACCCGGTTGCAGCCACATTTCATGGAGCATGAAGTGACGCTGGGTGAGCGGGGACAAGAGTGCACGGAGGTCGGAGGCGCGGCGCGCGCCCAAACCACGCCGGTGAAACCCAAAGGGCGTGAATTGCACGCTGGCCCAATCGGGCTGATATTCCCGCAACCAGGCGGCGAGGGCGCGGCTTTCCGCCGGATAGCGGAAGATATCGCGAAAGCGTGGTTCTTTATCGGTGATTTTAGAAACAACGGTTTTTCCGCAAAACGGGTCGCGTACGGCGACGAGCCGGGTTTCGTGCCCGGCGGCGGCGCAGGCGGCGGCGAGGGTGCGGGCATAGTCACCGATGCCATCGCGGCCAGGTTCAAGTCCCGAACAGAAAAAGACTAAACGCATGGAGATTTTGAACTAGGGAGCAGGGTTAGTCAGCGAGTGGGGGAATCGGCGCGAGCGGGGGCATCGCGAAGGATTTCCTGCGTGCGGGCGAAAAAATAATCCGCGCTGATTACGGCGGGAAGATTGCGGTGGGATGGGGAGATGGCCGGTGTTGCGGTGGCATGGGCCGGAGGACATTCGATGACGTGGCCGATGCCGCCTTGGTTTCCCCAGGCGGTGGCGTTGACGCCGGGGGCCACGCTGAAGAGGGACAAGGTGGTGGCGCCGACGGCGCTGGCCAGATGCAGCGGGCCGGTGCTGCCGACGATGGTCAAGTCCGACAAGTGGATTAACGCGGCGAGCGGACGCAGGCCGAGCGAGCCGACGGCATACCAGCAACGAGGGTGTTGGTTCCACGGCGTCCAGCACGGTTTCAGCAAATCGTTTTCGCTTTGGCCGCCAGTGACGACAACGCGGCATTCGGTTTCATCCAGCAGCAGGCCGGTGAGGCGGGCGTATTCCTCCACGGGTAGATTGCGGGCGCTACTGCGCTGGTTGGAGCGCAGGTGGCCACCCCCGGCGTGGAGAACGATGAGCGGGCGCACGCATTCACCAAAGTGTTCGCGCAGCGCCTGGCGCATGGCGGACAGTTCACTATCGCGCAAGAAAATTTCCGGACGGCAGTCGTCAGTGCGCGCACCGAGGAGGCCGCCCAGCGAAAGGACCTGCCGGGCGTAATGGCCGGAGCCTTCAGCGAGTTGCGGCGGCACGCGTTCGTGGAGAGTCAGCGAGGCCCACTTTCCGCCATAGAGCACGAGCCGATACGGTGCGCCGGAAAGGGCGGAAGCCCAGACCAGCGGCGGCGGTGCGGCCTGGGGAATTAAAATGGCATCAAACCGCGCGTGATGCAGATACCGGGCCAGGGCCGTCCAGCCCTGCGGCCAGCGCGGGGCGATGTCCTCCAGCGCGAGAGCAGCGGTGACGTGCGGGTTGTTTTCAAGGACGGGCAAAAAATCCCGGCGGCCAATGACCGTCACCTGCCAGTGGGCCGCCGCGAGCGCGCGGATCAGCGGCGTCGTGAGCACCAGATCCCCAAGACGGTCGCCGCGCAAGATGGCGACCCGCCCAGGCTGGACGGGGCGGCGATTAAATGCGTGAGCCAGATTCATCACGATATTGGTTCGGCCAGCGGCAAGCCGCGCAAGACCGAGGCGACGGCTGCAGGGGAAGCGACAGCGGGGCTTTCCGGCTCGGGGCCAAGCACGCGCGCGTGCGGGTTGCACGACCATTGGGCGGCATGGGCGCGGGCGGAGGAATAAACAGGGCCGAGCACAACCACGGTGGGCCGTTCAAATGCAGCCGCGGCGTGCATAACAAAGCTGGAGTTGCAAAGCACCCGGCCGGCAGTGGCGGCGAGGGCGAGCGTATCGCGCAGGGTGACGGTGCCCGCGAGGTTTTCGACACCGGAAAGCCCTTGGGCCAGTGTATGTCCGGCGTCGCGGTCGCCCTGGCCGCCGACGAGGCGGATCGCCCAGCGATCCTGCCGGTGCAACGTTTCGAGCAACGTGCGCAGATGCGCCACCGGCCAGCACTTTTCCGGATAGCCGCCGCCGAGCCCGACCAGGAGCCGTTGAGCGGGGGCGCCGCCGCGCCAGACGGAATCGGCGGCGACGCGTTCCGCGGGGGCAAGAAAAACCTGCGGGCGGGCGGAAGGCCAGCGGTCTTCCGGCAAGCCGAGCAGGCCGGCCTGGCGCAAGGCGGAGCGGCCCACGTATTCGTTTTCTGAATACACGATGAATGCGGTGCAGGCGGTGGCGCCGCCGGCGTATCCGCGCACTCCCACCCGCCGTGGAACACCAGCGCGTAAAAGCAGCAGGGCGCCCGGCGGACTGCCGAGCACGTCCACGCCGACATCGGCGCGGCGCCGGAGCACGGCACGAACCTCGGGCGAAGAACCAATGTAGCACGCCGTAGCCGCCAAACCGCGCAGGCTGTTGGGCGGATGCTTCGCGGTCACATGGTTGTGCCAGGGGGCGTTCAAGGGGAGGATTTCATCCACAAAAGGATTGTGGCCGAGGAGCGGGCGCGCCCAATCGCCAACGCCCGCCAGCACGCGCGTTTGCGGCCAGAGGCGTTTTAGCGCGTCGAAAAGCGGGGTCGCGGTGAGCACATCGCCGAGGTCGTTGTTGCGCAGGATGAAAACGGCGGCGGGCGGATCATTGGCGAGGCGACGCGGCGCAAGACAGGCGGCCAGACCACCGAGAACACAATCGCTAAGTGCACGTTTCCAGTTCACAAAATAATCAGAAATTTGCAGCGCAAAGATCAGTTTGCGCGCAGCGCCTTTTCACACCACTGAGCGTGAATGGTGCGGGCGGCATGACGGTGATACCACGACAAGTTGGCGGCCCGGGCGGACTGGGCGGCAGATGAGTCGGCGGGTGGTGGAGGATTTTCTGTGGAAAACCAGCAGGGCAACGGTTCGCCGTTGGCGAAGAAACCCGTCGCCGGATAAGCCATCACGGGCAGCGCGCCGTTGGCGATAGCAGCGGCCAGCAGTGTGGACTTTCCCAAGAGTGTGGCATCAGCTTGGCTTTCCGGGTAGTCAATCCAGGCGGCATGACAGGCCTGGAGGCGCTGGCCGGCTTCAGCCGCGGGGATGGCGGGCTGATAGCGTTGCGACAAGTTGCGGTGGCCTGAAAGAATTGTGGAGACGGCAGCGTCCGGCTCACCCCCGAAGACTTCAAGGCGAGCGATTTGTTCGCGCAGACATTTTGTCGGAGGATCGTCCAACAAGGATTTTAGTCCGGTACGGATGCGCGACGTAGAGCCAAAAACAGCCCATGCGCCAGCGTCGCGGTTTGCCGCGAGCGCCGTCTCGATGGCTGGTTCGGCAAAATTGGAAAACACGGGCAGAACGGTCGGACGAACGGACGGGGCGAGGCATTTGACGCGCCGAGCGTAAGTTTCGCAGGTGACAGCCACGGCGTCGGCGGCACGCGTCAGCCCGGCGAAAGCGGCGCGTTGCCAGGGGTAAATCCAAACATCGCGGCGCCGGGCAAGCTCGGGGAGCCAGATTTCGTGCAGCATGACGATCCAGCTTTGGATAATACCCTGGGTGCGGGATTGCTCGAGGCCGCGGGTTAGCCAGCTGGCGAGGGCGCGCGGGTGGGCATCGTATTGGGAAGTTTGCAGAATGGCCTGCAGGGGCTCTTGCGCGGTTTGGGCAAATTTATGCAAGGCCGTTGCGAGCGAACTGGCTGAAGCCTCGGCAAGATAGTGGACGGGAAAAGTGTGGTCGACCGGCGCCGCAGACGGCGGGCGCTCCCAGGCAAGACCAGCGACGCGCGCACCGTGGGCCGCCAGGGCGCCGGCGAGGTTAAACGAATAGTCGCCAATGCCACAGCGGGTCGGGGGCAGGCGCTTGCTGATCAGGACGAACATTTTAATATTCCGCGGGCCAAGGCTGGGGACCCGGTTCCAAGGGATGCGGATGGCGGGAGATGCGCGGAACGTTCCACATTAGCCGCCATGCACCCACGGTGCCATGCCAGCATGGGCCGAGCTCGCGCCACTGGCCGGTAAACAGCAGTGGAAGCACGGTTTGAAAAAAACCTTTGATGATGGCCCGGGCATAAAAAACGGGACGATGTTCAGCGGCTCGCCGGGGATGAAGCTGGAGGAACAACAGCAGTGACGGTACATGCCGTGAAGAAGCATGCCGGGGATCGGCCGGCCGCCAAGGGTGACAAACGGCGGCGTCGGGCACGAAGGGAAAATCCACATGACGTTCCCGCAAGCGCTCGGCTAGATCCATGTCTTCCATGGTAGCCCAGATAAAACGTTCGTCGAATCCGCCCAATTCGCGGAAGAAGGCGTTTTCGATGGCAAAGTTGCAGGACCACAAATGGCCGCCGGTTTCATTGATGGGTGAGGTTTCCCACAAGGAACGGCGCGGACGGTCGGCATATGTGCGGCCTTCGAGCACGCGGGCGTTGGGATGGGCGGCGCGGCCGGCGGCGTAGGCAGCCAGCCAGCCAGGGTCGGGAAGGCAGTCGTCATCGGTAAAAACCAGCCATGCACCGCGGGCCTGGCGGGCGCCGTGATTGCGGTTGGCCGCGGGCCCGCGCCGGGGGCCGGAAGTCCAGCGCACCCAGGGAAAGCGCTCGGCGAGTTCCGCAGCGGCGCCCGGCGCAGGTGCGTCATCAGTGACAATGACTTCGTAATTATTCGCGGGAAAGGATTGGACGGCTGACTCGATCCGGGTTAGGGCGGAAATCAAAGTTTCCAGCCGTTGGCGGGTGGGTATAATGACGGAAAATTCCAGGCCGGAACGAAGAGCGGAATGGGTCATGTGGAATCGCCAGGGCGCGGGTTTTTGGAGAAAGGCCGCCAGCTTACACGCCTTTTTATGGAGGCACGCAGACCGGGGGAAACGGATCCGCGATACCAAAAAACGCCGCCGGCAATCAGGGCTAGCCCGAGGACCTGGAGCGAAGTCATTTCCGGCAGTTGCCGGCGATCACGCAGGAGGCCACGAAAAAGCTCGGTGCCATATTTGCGGTATAAATTTTGCGGGTACTGTTTCTGAAGCTGCCGAACCTGGATGAGCTTCTCAATGCTTTCCGAAGCGCCACCGAGGGAACGCTGCAAAACTGCCTCCGGGATGGTGGCAACCGGGCCGCGCGCAACAACTTTTACCATGTAAATCCAGTCATGGGCGAGGTCTTCGCTGAGCACCAGGCTGGCGAGATTGGCCCGGCGATGCAGCCCAAGCATGATGGAATTGTGGGTGACCGTGCGACAATAGGAGAGCACGCGAGTGGAGGCGGAGGCACCGGTGATGACATGGGGAGGAACGGTTGATTCGAACTCGCCACGCTGGTAAAAATTCACGCTGCTGTTGGCCAAAACCGCTATGGGATTCCGATTGAGCGCCTCGCCCAAAAGCTGCGCGGCCCGGGGGTCGAGCCAGTCGTCATCCGCCACCCACATGAAGAACTCGCCGCGCGCTTGCTGGAGGATATAGTTGAAATTATAGGTCATGCCGAGGTCGGTGGCGTGATGATGGATTTTGACCCGGGCATCGGCATGGGCAAACTCGGTGAGGACGGCCGCAACCGCCGGATCGCTGGAGGAATCGCAGACCAAAATCTCCAGATGCGGGTAGGTTTGCGCTACCACCGACTCCAAGGCCCGGCGCAAATCCTTCGGCCGGTTAAAGGAAACGATGGCAATGGAAATCAGGACATGCATTGTGGCGAGCGGTTGGGTGGAGGCGGAAGGGTAATCCGAAACAAATGCTAGGAAAGGGAGGACGAACGCGGGGCTTGATCACCCCAGTGCCAGTAGAGGGAAACCAGCCGGCGGGCGCGCCAGTAGCGGGGGACGAAGCGCCGCGGGTCGTGGAGGCAGCGGGCCAGCCAGCCGAGGCGCGAGCGGTCAGCCCAATTGGGGATGCGCGCCTGTTCGCCGGTCAGAAAGGCAATGGCCGCGCCGGTGCAAAGGATGGTGGGACGGTATTCGAGCCGGGCTTTGAGCCACGCACCGAGTTTCTCCTGCGGGCCGCTGCCGACGCCGATGAAAATGAACCGTGGCCGCCGCTGTTTGGCTAGTGCCAACAAGGCGGGGTCTTCAACCATATCCGTGGCATATTGCGGGGCGATGTGCCAGGCCTCGGGCGGCGGCGCGTAGCCGAGTACCTGGTTGAGCCACGCCTGGGTGCGCTGGGCGGCGGCGGGCGTGGGCGCAACCCAAAGGCTGGAGGCAGGGTCGGACAATTCGGGCAAGCGGATGAATTGCGCGAGAAAAATATAGCCGGAAATGCGGGTTAGCATTTGCAGGTGCCGCAGTTCCCAGAGCAGGGCAAGCAGGCCGCTGTCGAGCAGCCGGACGTCGGCGGCGGTCACGGCCGCCTGGTAAACGGGGTCGTTGGGCAGGTCAGCCAAGCCGGGGCCGGAGGGAGCCACGAGCAGACCACCGGTGCGGACGGCTTCCACGGCGTCGCCCACGGTGCCTTGAAAAAAGTCCAGACCGAGTATGCGGACGGAATTCACGAAAGAGAAACTGGCGCTCCGGAAGGTTGCGGAGAGTGCCAAGGATGGCGCGGGGCTTGCCAGAGAAGGTAGTGAGGCAGGTAAAGGGAGACGAAGACGGCCAGCCAATCGCCCTCAGCGAGATCCTTGGGTGCCATCACGCTCAGGGCGGTGCGGAGGTTTTGCGGATAATTGCGCCAGCTCCAGCCGCGGCCGCGCGGCTCATACCAGCGGGCGTAGCGGGCGAGGACCTGGCTGAGGGTGTTGTCCACGATGCATTCGGCGACCATGGTTTGGTCGCACCACAATTCCCAGCCGGCGGCGGCCAGGCGCTGGCCGGCGTCGTCGTCCTCGTGGGCTGGCAGCTCCGGGTGGTAATTGCCGATGCCGAGAAGGGCGGCGCGGCGCACCACCGTGGCCCAGGTGGCATGCGGAGCGCGGCGCTCGAGCGGCCCGGGCCGCCCGAGGAACAGATGCCGGCCCCGCCAGCGGTGGGCCAGGGTGCGGGGCGGCGGCTGCGTGAGCCGGCCGAGCACGGCGGCCAGGTGTGGAGCAGATGCAAAGTGGGCGAGGCCGCGTTCGGCGAAGTCGGGCGCGAGGCGGTTGGTGGCATCGCAGCACAGGACGAATTCGTGGCGGGCTTCGGCAAGCGCACGGGCGCGGGCCGCGCCGCGGCCAAGATTGGATGGCTGGAGCAACACGGTGGCGCCGGCATCCCTGGCAACTTGCGCGGACGCGTCCGTTGAGCCGTCGTCAATGACCAGGAGTTCGGCGGGCGGGGTGGATTGGGCCCATAGCGAGGCGATGGTCTGGCCGAGGGTGGCGGCCTGATTAAAAACGGGCACGTAGGCGGTATATGCGGGAATACTCACTGCAAAAAATTACTCGAAGCGATGAACGTGGAACTGCGCGAGTTGCAGCGGCTGGCTGTCCATGACTTCGAGGCGAGGAACTTGCCCCACCCAACTGGCCCAGGCACTGTAGGTGCTATACGGCCCAAAAATCCAATCGCAGCGGGAGAGCGCATAGAGGTCGAGGATGCGATGGCCGGGGCCGAGGCGCACCGGCAGGCCGGCGAAGTTGGCCAGGTTTACCGGGCCGTCGCTGCAGATCAGGAACCCGGTTCCCGGCCCGAGGAGCGCCGCCATTTCGCGCATATGTGACAGGTAAAAATCGTCGGCACGGTAATAGGGTTCGCCGGGGTCATAATTGAGACCGGCGCGGCGAATATGCACTCCGAGCATTTTGACGGGCCACGGTGCGGCGGACTGCCATTCGTCGAGCTGACGCTGCCAGGCGGGTGCGAGGCGGAAATAGCTTCGCAGATTTTCCGCGTGGCGCCCGACCAGCGAGGGCAGGTGAAGGTTCCAGGCGTTAATGACCACCATCCGCGGATCACCGGCAATTTGTTGAAGCGCCGGAAAGTCCTCGCGGACTTCGATGTCATCCGGGGCATCGAGACTAAATAAGATCGGGGCCAGCCGGCGGCGCCACCGGTTGCTAAAGAGCAACCGCCGCAGGCGATCCTGGCGCATGGCGATGGCGAGCAGTCCCCGCAACGGGCGATTCCCGAGCGGATAACAGGCAACCGGACTGCCGGCGGTGCCGGCAAAAAATTCCGCGAATGGCGCGAAGATGAGGTTGGCCAGCAGGCGGTCAGTTTCCGCGGCCAGGGCGGCGGCATTGACAAACGTGTGCAGGACATTGCCCAAATCGCCATAGGCACGCACAATAAAGGCGGGTCCGCGCATGGAGGAAGGGACGGCGCTAGCGAGCGGCCACGACGGCGGCAATTTTGGGCGGGAGCGCGAGCAAGTCGTCCGCGCCCTGCAGGACGGCCTCAGGCGAGATGACGGCCATGCAGGCAAGGTCGTGCGGGCATTCCGATCCGGGATGGCCGGTCAGCCAGCAACCGCTGCACGGCAATTCGGCAAAGAGGTTGCGGTTGACGGTGTAACCCAAATTGGCGGGGGTGCGCGAACCGCCGAAAATAATGACGGAAGGCACGTCGAGGCCGTTCGCAGCGTGCATCAGGAAACTGTCGGGGCCAAGGTGCATCGCGCATTCGGCGAGCACGGCCATGGATTCACGCAGGGTGAGCGCGCCGGCGAAACGTTGCACGCCCGGCAGGCTGGGTTCGCGATGATCTCCCAAGTGGAGCAGGGTACCGCGCTTCGCGAGTTCGGGCAGAAGGG
>CAZDAQ010000074.1:0-13319 GCA_964503425.1 uncultured Opitutales bacterium | reverse complement strand
GCCAGTAGTCGAGAATCAGCGGGTCGCCCCCGGTGTTGTCGTCGAGGTGGCAGTCCAGTTCGTCCTTGGTTACGCCGCCGCTCAGGAATTCGACGGTCGGATTGATGAACCAGAAGCCGAGATGCTGCTTCGTGCTCGACCACCCGAACGCCGGCGTGAAGAACTGGTAGCCGCAGTAATCGTATTTGTGCTCCACTTGGCCTTGGTGGATTCCCGTATTCAGGTAGCGCGCTTCCTTCATGCTGCCCATTTGCGTGCCCGCGTCCCAGTCCGCGCTCGTGGCCATGAGCAGGTTGCGGTTCGCATCCACGCTTAGCCAGTCAAACACCGTGGGGTTGAGCTTCGTGCCGTAGCGGTTTTCCGGCATGCTCGCGCGGCCCATGTCCGCCGTGTGCGAGTAAATCGCATAAGTGTAAACCCCGCTCTCCCCCCGGCCCATCGCGTAACGCGTTTCCTGAATGAAGCCGCCGCTGGGCCCCTTCACCGAAACTTCCGCCCGCGTCCCGCCATTGCTCGCCGGGTCAATCGTCACCATGGCCACCGCGCCGTTGCCGGGCGACGTTTCCCAATACCCGGCCGGGTGGCCGGAGTTGTGCCCCATCAAATCCAGGCCGCGATACTCCAGCGTCGAAAGGTCGCCATTGCGCTTGCTCACCGTCGCGGTGACGATGCCATTGGACATCACGTAGCTCTGGCCGTTGTCGGTGAGCTTCACCGGCTGGCTCACCACCGGCGCGATTGGGGGAAGTTTGTCGAGATCGGGAATCGCCGGAATCGGGATGCCGGGCACCGCCGGCAAGGGCAGCGGCGCGGCACTAGCCGCCGGGGCCGTTTGCGCCGCTTGGACGGCGCCGCCAAAAATCGCGGCCACAAAAACCAGCCACAAACTGCGGGGGAGAACGCGCAACAATTTCATCAGGGGGTATGGGGTGGGGAAGGGGTGATTGTAGTTCCCGTCTTCCGCCCGGCAAGCCAGCAGTGGGGGAGTGCCTGGATGCATTTTACCGCTGCCATCCGACCACGCGTCCCGCCACTTGCGCTTCCGCCATATCGGCCCTATCCTCCTGCCACGTATGTATGAACGAAGCTATGAACCGCTGCTCCCGCGGCGTGAATTTTACCGGCGGCTGGCCCGCAACGCCCTGCTCGCCGCCGGCGTCCTGCTAGTTTCCCTCTTAATCGGTGTGCTGGGCTACCATCATTTCGAGCACATGGATTGGATAGACGCCTTTGCCAACGCCTCCATGATCCTCTCCGGCATGGGGCCCTTCGGCGAATTGACGACTTCCGGTGGCAAAATTTTCGCCGGGATCTACGCCCTGTTTAGCGGCGTGGTCCTGCTCACCACCATCGCCGTCTTCCTCGCCCCGGTCGTCCATCGTTTCATGCACATTTTTCACCTCGAGGAGGATGACGCCAAGCCCAGGGCCGAAGCCAAGCCCAGGTCCAAATCCTAGTTTCGCCAGGCAGGGCAGCGGTATGCCTCCCCGTGCCGCATTTACGAGTGATTGTGCGGGCCAGACGGTGGTGGCGGCGCCGCCGCTGGCGCCGCATCCGGCAGCGTTCCTGACGGGTAAAGCTGGAACGTCTCCGGCGCCTGCGTCCGCTCCAACTCCAGCTCCAGCAGCATCGTCTGGTTCTCCTGCCAGAAATCCGAGCCGTCAATGTCGTCAATCGGATATTCCCCCACGTCATTTGTCGCACCGGCGGCAAAACCAATCAACTTGCTCAACTGCGCCGCCGACGCGCTGAACACCAGCTTCTCCCCCGTCGCCAGCGCCGCGCGCAGGTCCGTCAGGTCGAACAGCAGCGAGCGGTAGCTTGGATCGTCCTCGTAGACGTGCACGTCCTCCAGGATTTCCGTGTGGATCTTCACCATCAAATCGTCCTCCGTCGTTTCATCCGCCGGCGTCGCCGCCTTCTCGAAAAACTCTAGAAAATAATCCTTCACCGGAAAACCGAGGTCGTCCTTCACGTGCGCCACCAGGTTTTGGTAGGTGTGGAAAATGTCCTGCGTCGGCGGCGGCGCCGGAGGCGTTGGCAGCGTCGCTGCCGTCAGCGCCGCGCATTTATTCAGAAAATTCCCGTAGGCCGCCGCGTCCTCTAATTGTAGAAATTCTAGCACCATGTCCCCCAGCGGTTTGTCCAAGTCCGGCCGCGTGATGCTGGCGTGGTCGTGGTTCGGGAACACCCCGAACGCGATCGGCCCCGCTGACCGCGGCCACAGCGCCGGCGACGGCACACTGTTCTTGCGCCCCAGCGCCAGGCTCATCCCCGTCACGTTCAGGTTCGCCGTGCACACATACACCGTACCGTCGCCCCCGTTCTTGTCCACCAGTTGCCGTAGTCCCTCCTGATACGGCTTGCTGCCCACCAGCACCGCCGCCATGCACTCGTCCGGCTGGTAAAACGACTTCGCCCCGAACAAATCCCGCTTCGCCAGCGCCCACGTGTAGGGCGACGCCATCTCCAGCGCGTTGAGCACCTGCGTTCCCGATTGAAATCCACTGCTCCAGCCCTTGACCACGCGCCCCAGCATCGTCTTACCCACGCTCCCCAGCGGCGAACCGAAGTTCGCCGGCGCCAGCATCAGGTAGCGCCGCAGCGGGCAGGGCAGGCCCTCTTCCAGATAATACCGCGTCAGCCACTCGCGCGTCACCAGGCTGCCCGTCGAGTGCGCGATTACGTCGAAGCTCGCCGCTGTGCACGCGATGCCTTTGTCGGCCAGCGCCGTGCCAAACGCCTTCGCCAGATCCTGAATCGTCACTGTGTCCTCCAGCGAAATGTAGTCCCCCAAATAAATCTGCGTCACCGTGAATCCGTTCGCGCCTAAAAATTGCGCCAGCGGCTGGAACGACGCCCGGTTGTCACTGTAACCGTGCAGGATAATGACTTGGGCCATGGGCTTGCGGACGGGCGCGGCGTTCCTCGCCGGGCCACTTTCTGCCCGCCCTTTTGCGCCGATTTTGCCCGCTTGGCAATGGGATTTTTTACGTTGCGGGGATAATCTTAGACTTTTTTCCTGTTCGTCACCTTCCCTCACGCCCACCCGTGCCACTTTTCCGGCGCCTTTGCCCGCATCGCTGCCAGCTCGTCTGGAAAATCCTTCAGCCACGCGAAGTCTTTCCAGTCAAACCCCGGCCCCACCACGCACGCCACCAGCGCGTATTCACTTGTTGGATACGCCGCCTGCCACACCTCCGCCGGCACCACCCGCAGCGGTTCCGCATCCCCGCTAACTGCCAGCCGGTGCTCCGCGAACTCCCCCGTCCCCGCGTCAAACATCCCCAGCGCCAGCGGCCCGCCATCCAGCAACGTCCACGCCTCCGCCGATTTCACCTTGTGCCACCGGCTGTGCTCCCCGCGCGCCAGCAAATAGTAAATCGCCGACAACGCCCGCCGCGCCCCGCGCCCGTCCCCCGGCTCGACCATCAGCTTCTCCCCAAACACTTCCCGAAACCACCCGCCCTCCGGGTGTGGCCGCAATTCCAGCCGCTGCCGCCAAGCCGCGGCTGCCGGGTGGAGTGGGGGAGGCGTGGGCATCCTCTTTACCAATCGTATTCACCCCGGGCTGACAAACGCCTTTTCCCGCCCCGCCCGATGGGGGTTGCCATATTCCCCAAATCCGCGCACAACCAACTCCCCTTCACCCCCTTACCCCTTTTCTATGTCCGACCCCGACACCGCCGCCCGCCTGCAACGCCTCGAAGCTCAGGTTGAGCAACTCACCGTCGCGCTTGCCGAGCAGGCCAAGGCCGCCGCCCTGGCTCAGACCACCGCCACGGTTCTCACCGCCGTCTTCATCGAGGAAGCCAGCCTCTCCTCCGGCATGCCCGCCTCCATCATCGAGGGCAAGCTCGCGAAGGCCAGGGCCCGTCTTGCCCAGCCGGCCGCTCCCGCCGCCCCTCGCCGTATGTAGTCCTTCCTGCCTCCGTAGACCGACCCTGTGAGATGTTCAGTCACGGCTCGCAGCATACATCAATCCACTATGGTAGACGAGCCTCGCCCAGCCCCTTCCCGCGCTTGCGTAACGGCCCGCTTTCGCCTAACCTTTCTTCATGCCTCCTAAAATGAAGCAGGTTTACGCCGAGGCCCTGGCCCTCCCCGCGGACGCTCGCGCCGACTTGGCGGAGCGCATCGTCGTGAGCCTGTCGCAGAAAATTGACCCGGCGATTGAGCGCGCCCAAATTAACGAAGTTCGCCGCCGCATTGCCCAAGTCGAATCCGGCGAAGTGAAGTTGATCCCCGGAGAAAAAGCCCTGGCCCGCGCCCGTGCCCTGCTTGCAACGGCTTCGACACGTCGCTAGCCCCCCAATTGCGGTTCTGGAAATAAGGGTCAAACTAAACATGCAGTTTCGCCTGTTTAGTCGCGTGCTGTCTGTGGATAATTGCGCCCATGAACGAATGCACGACATACAGCCTTCACCCGGGCGCCCTCGACGAATACCTCGCGGCCACACAGTATTACCTGACGGAAGCTTCCGCCGAAGTAGCACTCGGCTTCATCACCGAGATTGAGGCCGCCATTGCCGCTGCGGTATCCGCGCCCACACTCTGGCGCGTCGTTGCCGCGCCCGGCATCCGGCGTTACCTGTTGCGCCGATTTCCTTATGCCTTGCTCTACCGTTGGGAACCGGCTCATCAACGCGTCGCCATTTATGCCGTCATGCATTTAAGCCGCCAGCCGGATTATTGGCGGCAGCGCCTCTCCTAGCCAGCTTCACTCCCACCCCCCACAATCAGCTTGCGTCCCGCCCCCCGGTTCGTTTTTATCTTCCCTTTTCCCCCATGCCGGCCCGGCGGCTGCGTATGGGGTCCTTCCACTCCGCCGGGCTTTCCACACTCACCACACCCAGATCCTAGGTCCCAAAAGCGCCCTCCCGGCGCCCAGGGATACGGAGCCAGTTCCCATGAATATCACCGTCAAAGACCTCCTCGACGCCGGAGTCCACTTCGGCCACCAAACCCGCCGCTGGAACCCGAAGTCCAAGCCCTACATCTTCGACCACCGCCAGGGCATCTCCATCATTGACCTCGAGAAGACCCACAACCTTCTCCAGGCCGCCTACACTTTCGTGGATGAAACTATTGCCGCCGGCGGCGACATCCTCCTCATCGGCACCAAGAAACAGGCCCAGGAAATCGTTCGCGAGGCCGCCACCTCCACCAACATGCCCTACTGCGTCAACCGCTGGATGGGCGGCACCCTCACCAATTACGCCACCGTCAAAGGCAGCCTTGAAAAATACCGCCGCTTCCTCCGCATGGAGGCCGACGGCTCCCTCGACAAGCTCCCCAAGAAGGAAGGCTCCTCCATCCGCCGCGAGATGGCCCGCATGCACCGCAACTTCGAGGGCATGCTCCAGCTTACCACCCTCCCCACCGCCCTCTTTGTCGTCGACACCAAGACCGAGTATATAGCCGTCGCCGAGGCCAACCGCATCGGTATCCCCATCGTCGCCCTCGTGGACACCAATTCCGACCCGTCCCTCTGCAAATACCCCATCCCGGGCAATGACGACGCCGTGAAATCCATTCGCATGGTCACCGAAGTCATCCTCGAAGCCATCCAGAACGGCCTCACCCGCCGCGAGGTCAAAACTTCCCAGCGCGGCATGACCCCCCTCGTTCGCCCCGACTTCCAGGAAATGCAGCCCGAAGTTACCATCGCCGCCGACATCGTCGTCGCCGAGGAACCCGACGCCGACGGCGCTGGCGCCGTTCGCCCCCGCAAACGCGCTCCCCGCGTCGGCGAGAAGGCCGAGTAATCATCCCTCCACCCATTCTTATCCCTTCCCGTCATGGCTGATATCTCCGCCTCCATGGTCAATGAACTCCGCTCCAAAACCGGCGCCGGACTCATGGACTGCAAACGCGCCCTCGTCGAAAACCAGGGCGACCAGAACCTCGCCGCCGAGTGGCTCCGCAAAAAGGGCATCGCCTCCGCCGTCAAAAAGGCCGACCGCGCCGCTCACGAGGGCCTCATCACCTCCTACATCCACCTCGGTGGCAAGGTCGGCGTCCTCATCGAGGTCAATTGCGAGAGCGACTTCGTCGCCAAGAACGACCAGTTCCAGCTCCTCGCCAAGGACCTCTGCATGCAAATCGCCGCCGCCAGCCCGCTCTACGTCACCCGCGAGCAGGTCCCGGCCGACCTCATCGAGAAGGAAAAGGAAATCGCCGCCGCCCAGGCCGCCGGCAAGCCGCCCCAGGCCGTCGAGAAAATCGTCCAGGGCAAAATTGACAAGTGGTATGGCACCATCTGCCTTCTCGAACAGCCCTTCGTCAAGGACCAGAACAAGACCGTCAAGGACTATGTCGCCGAGGCCATCGCCCGCATCGGCGAGAACATCGTCGTCCGCCGCTTCACCCGCTACGCTATCGGCGAATAGGGCCCGAGGAGGACGGCCCGCCCGGTCGTGAATTGTAGTAAAGGCTGCCCACGTTTTGCAGCAGCTTGCTCAGGCTTTCCCGCACCTGCAGTTGGTCTTTGGCTTCCCGTGCGTGGTAGTCGTATAAATTCTGCGCGGCGAAATTTTTCAGGTCCGTGTCGCCGACGGTGTCCAAGTGCTCCACCAGCGTCTGCACCGCCGCCAGCAGGTCCTCCTTGTTGTTCCGTTTGATGGCCGATTCCGCGTCGTTGATGTACAGGCTCACGATGTCGTTCACCTGCTCGTTGTCCACCTTCGGCGGCGCATCGCTGGTCACAACATCCACGATCGCGTCCGTAGTGTTCTCAATCTGGCGCAGGTGCACCCCTTCGGCGCTGAATTTCGCCCAGTTCAGCTCCTGCCATTGTTTCACCGTGTCCAGCCGGTAACCAAACCAGCGGGTCTTTCCTTTTTGCGCGGCCTTTTGCAGGTTGTCCAATTGATAGACTTGCACGTAGCTCGCCACCCCCACGACTTTGCCGCTGTCGTTCTGAATGATCGGGCTGCCGCTGTTCCCATGCACAAATTTCGCGTCCACTTCCACCAGCTTGGGGCCTATCCCCAGCAGGTGCCCCACCGTGTGCGTCACCACGCCTTCGCCTTCTTCATTGCCGGGCACGGTCACCGGATTGCCGATCTTCGCATTGTCCATCGGGTTGTCCATCACCTCCAGCGCGCCCTGGGCCGTCGGGATGCGGAGAATCGCAATGTCGTAGTCCACCGCGCCAAACAGCGGCCCCGTCGTCGGATACTTCGTCCCGTCCATCCCGGTGACGGTGAACTTCGTGTTCCCCGAAAGCACGTGCTGGTTCGTCACGACGAAATACTGCCCGTGCAATTTCGCGATGAACCCGCTGCCGCTGCTGTAATCCCCTTCGATAATCACCAGGGCCCGCGCTTCCGTACTGGGTTTCTGGCCGTGCGTTCCCGTGTCCGCCGCGCCATCCGCGGGCGTGGTCGCGGCGGCGGTTGCCTGGCCCGTGGGGTTCTCCGCGGGCGGGCTCGAACTGGTCGCAGCAGCGTTCGCCATATCGCTCGCCGTCGGCGCCTTCGGAACTTGGGCTGGCGCCAACGGTGCGGCGGCTACCGCGATGTGTCCCTTGGGCACGCGGGAGAAAATACTGCTCTCCGGCCCGAATAACTGCGGCGTGACCCACCACGCCCAGCCCGTCAGCACCGCCGCAAGGACAGTCAGGAACAACCACATGGCCGGGCGCAGGCTCATCGTCGAATATCGGAACTATACCCAAACCTTCGGAAAAGGGAATGCAGAATATTACCCGGTGCTTCCCCGGCTTCGCCCCCGCCATCCTCGCGCACCGCCCGTTTACCATTGCCAGCCGCGCCTTCACCCCGTCAGTATCACTCCCGCCGCCTGGCCTGCGCCCGGCAGCCACCCCCTCTGTTCGACCATGACCCGCACTTCCTCAGGCAAAATCAACCCCATCCTCATCGCCTTCCTCATCCCGCTTGTCGTGATCGTGGCCGCCGTCGTCTTTGTCGTCGTCCGCAAGGCCTCGCACAACTCCGGCGATCAATTTGACTACGCCGCCTACATCAAGGCCCCCAACAACCTCCTCGGCAACCACTACAACCTCGACGCCCAGGTCGTCTCCCAGATCCGCTGGGACGAGGGCTTCGGCAAGCTCCTCGAAATCCAGCCCGTCAACGGCGCCTCCCACCTCAGCGTCTTCGTCCCCGACAAGCTCGCCGGCAACCTCAACGTCGGCCAGCGCTTCCACATGAACGTCGTCATCAAGGACGACGGCCTCATCAGCGTCGAGAGCCTCGACAAGTATTAGGCCCCCTTTCCCGCGTCCCTCCGGCGCGTAAAATCGGCTAAATGAGCGGCGGCGGCATGTCCCAAAGCATGTCTTCGGGTTCCTCCGGCGTCACCATCACCACCTGCTACGGCTCGTCGAACTTCTAGGCCGCTCCCGCCTCATCCCGCCGCCGGCTCCGCCAGTGCCGCGTCAATCGCCGCCAGTTCTTCCGCGCTGAAGCTCGTGTTCTTCAGCGCCTGCAAGTTCGCCTCGAGTTGCACCACCGAGCTTGCCCCTGGCAGCACGCTCGTCACCACCGGCTGCCGCAGCACCCACGCCAGCGCCATCTGCGCGATTGTCTGCCCGCGCGCCTGCGCCACCACTTGCAGTTTTTTGATTTTCGGCACGTGCTTCTCCACGTGGTCCGTTTTTAGAAAATCATTCTTCGCCGCCCGCGACCCCATCGGGATCCCCCGCAAATACCGCTCGCTCAACATCCCCTGCGCCAGCGGACTGAACGGAATGCACCCGATCCCCTCCTGCTCCAGCACTTTGAACAACCCCTGCTCCGGCCGCCGGTCCAGCATGTTGTAACGCGGCTGGTGGATCAGGCACGGCGTCCCCATCTCCCGCAGCAGCCGCGCCGCCTGCGCCGTCTGCTCCGGACTGTAGTTCGACAACCCCACATACAGCGCCTTCCCCTGCCGCACCGCGTGCGCCAGCGCCCCCATCGTCTCCTCCAGTGGCGTGTTCGGGTCCGGCCGGTGCGAATAAAAAATGTCCACATACTCCAGCCCCAGCCGCTGCAAACTCTGGTTCAGGCTCGCCAGCATGTATTTGCGCGAACCCCAGTCCCCATATGGCCCGCCCCACATCACATACCCCGCCTTCGTCGAAATCACCAGCTCGTCCCGGTAGCCCGCCAGGTCGTTCTGCAAAATCTGCCCGAAGTTGATCTCCGCCGCCCCCGGCGGCGGCCCGTAATTGTTCGCCAGGTCGTAATGCGTGATCCCCAGGTCGAACGCCCGCACCGCCACCCGGCGCGACTCCATCACGTTGTCCCGGTTCCCGAAATTGTGCCACAACCCCAGCGACACCCGCGGCAATTGCAGCCCGCTGCGCCCGCAGCGCGCGTAAGGCGTTTGCTGGTAACGATCCGCCGACGGCGTGTGATTGGTTGGAGGCATGGCGCAGGCTGCCCCAGGATTCGCCCAAGGGAAAGGAAAAACCGCACCCGCTCCCCACTCGTTTCGCCGGCTTCCCCCCGTCCCGGCCTTTTCGCCTTTTGCCTTTCCCCTTTCGTTTTTGCCTCTTTCCCTCCGTGCCCACCTTGCTCTTGTTTTTTCCCCGGGGGTGGGCTACCCTGCCACGCTTGCTCTTATGGCCGGAAAAATTCTAGTTCTCGACGACGAGGAAAATTACGCCGAAATGCTGCGCGATCTTCTCGTGCAGGAGGGCTTCCGCACCGAAATGGCCACTCGCCCGCTCGATGCCCTCAAGGCCCTCGATGCCGAGGAGTTCGACCTCGTCATTGCCGACTACAAAATGCCCGTCATGGACGGCGCCGATTTCATGGAGCGTGCCCGCGCCCGCCTCCCCAACCTCCCCATCATCATGGTCTCCGGCCTCATGAACACCCCGGAGCTCGTCAAGGTCGCCAACATGGACGTCACCCTCGTCCTCGAAAAACCCTTCGACGTCAAAGCCTTCATCAGCTCCGTCCGCCGCTTTGTCCAGCCCATGTCCGACGAGGAACGCGCCGCCTCCCGCGCCGCCGCCGGCGCCGCCCCCCCCGAAACCAAGTCCCGCACCTACCCCGAGCTCAACCACCTGGCCGACAGCACCGAAGCCTCCCGCCAGTTCGCCCAGCTTCTCTGGGATGCCTCCCATGTGGACCGCTACCTCTTCGTCGGCGTTCCTCCCGGTGGCGAGCTCGAGCGCGTCACCTGCGAACTCTCCGACTGGGCCGGCTTCGCCGGCCTCCCCATCCACCAATTCTCCATCTCCCAAATCGAATCCCTCGACGTCCTGCAGACCATCCGCGAGCTCCCCGGCCAAACCCAAATCAGCAAACTCGTCGCCATCACCGAATTCGGCGAAGCCACCACCAGCCAGATTGATTTCGTCCAAAAACTCCTCGCCGCCGACCCCAAGCTCATCCCCAACGGCCGCGAAATCCACTGGGTCTTCTACCTCGACATCACCCGCTACCCCCAGTCCCTTCCCGAAACCGGCCCCGAATTCTTCGACCTCGTCAACAAACACCTCGTCGTCCTCCCCCCCCTGCGCGACCGCGTCGCCGACCTCGCCACCTACCTCAAGCTCCACCTCGACCTCTTTGCCAAGCGCGAGGGCGACCCCGTCCGCGCCCGCCTCTCCCCCGCGGCCATCTCCGTCCTCCTCTCGCACCCCTGGCCCGGCAACTACCTCGAAGTCGTGGACGTCGCCCGCCGCATCGCCGGGGCCGACCGCTCCGGCCCCCTCTCCGGTGACGACGCTGCCCGGCTCCTCGGCCTTTCCGCCACTCCCCCGCCCGCCGGCCTCTCCGCCTACCTCCTCACCCGCCAGCACGAATTTCTTGAAGACGCCGCCCGCCGCGCCGGTGTTGAACCCGCCGTCGTCCTCAAAAACCTTAAAGTGGACTCCTCCGTCCTCCGCGCCTTCAACACCCTCGAGCAGCTACCGCTCCTTTACCCCGACCTCATCCCGGGCGGGTAGGGCGGCGCCAAACTGATAGGAAATTGCCTTTTCGCGATTGTCCGGGCTGGGGGTGGGGATTAAAGCGTCGGTTCAAACCTGCGATCTTTTGCGGCCCGGTGCGAAAGCTGAAGTGATTGACGACGCCAATTTTTTAACCAGAATCAAGCCGTGAACAGAAAAACCCTCACTGTCGAGACCAGGGAATTATCGCCGGCTACCAAGCGGGCGATTCGTGAATCCCAGTCTGGGCGCGGCGTGACTCTGATTGGCAAGACCCCGGAGGAAGTCCGGGCGTGGAGCCGCCGGGTTTATGATTCAGCTTTCAAGAAACAAAAGGTTTGAGGCGGAACTTCGCCGGGCCTTTCGTGCGGGTCTCTCGCGGGATGATTGGGAGCATCTGGAGTATTTGTTTTTGCAGGGCGGCCCTTTGCCGGAGGAATACGACGAGCATCCGTTGAAAGATAATTGGCACGGACATTGGGATTGTCACTTGGAGGGTGATTTGGTGGTGATCTATCGGCGTACGGATCGCCGGGTGAATTTGGTGCGGATTGGCAAACACACGGAGGTTTTTCGCCACCGCAAGAAACGCGGCTTCTGGGGGTGGTTCATGGGAAATTGACGTGGGGCGGGCTCCGTGACTGATAGCAAATCGCTTTTTCAGGGTTGCTGGAGTCGGGTGGGTTGGGGTTAATTACGGTATGCTTCTTAAGGGCCGCGCGCTGTCCTTGGTCACGGATTTGGCTAGGTTCTTTGCGTTGGCCGTCTGCGCCATTATCCTGGCAAGCTGTCAAACCGACCCGCAATTTCTATGGCAGGCAAAAGTTACTCGCCCATCCTCCTCGTCAACCGAGCAAAAGAATAACCTGCAAATACCGGTCGAAGCAAAAATCAACGGTCAGTCCGTGCATCTTGTTTTTGATACTGGCACGGCCCAAACCCTAGTTTTATTTAGCACCGCCGCGGATAGGCTTGGTTTAAAATATGACGCCCCATCCCCTTCGGCCGGTACGGTGGCAATGGGTAAGACAGCCCCTGTTGACGTGGTCATTGGCCAGTCCAAGGGCACGCTCACCTTGAAGGTCCTTCCCTTACCTCGGGGACTGGATCCGGGCTTTGACGGCTTAATCGGATGGCCCGCAATTCGACGCGGAGCTTTTGTCTTCGATTCGGAAAACCTCACCGTCGAGGTTGCTCAAAAACTGCCCGCCTCTGTGCGCAAATGGGAAATGCTCCCCATACATTCTGATCCCAAGACATGGTTAACCTTCGAAACTGAACCAAAAGCCCAACAGCCAAACCTGGTAGCCATTGATACCGGAGCCTCTGGCGGTGTTGATCTGGCCCCGGCGCAATGGCGGGCCTGGCGTATCGAGCATCCCGACGCACCCGTAACCCTGAACTGCTATTACCGACTCGACATCGGATTTAGAGTGCAAGAGGTCGCTTGGGCCAAAAAATTGTCCCTTGGCTCCCTGGTTTTGACGGATGTTCCGGTGGAAGAAGGCGCAGTTGCACCTAATTACATGGCGTCGCTGGGCATGTATGCGGTGACACGAATAAACTGGGCGGTGGACATCGAAAATTCCTCCATCTACTTTACGCCAAGTAACGCAGCTGCGCTGCCCTACCTCGCAAACCGGGTTGGCGCCGTATTTTTCCCTCGAGATCCCCGGCACGATGATCTGGTCGCGCATGTGCTGCCAGGTACCCCCGCCTACGAAGCCGGCATTCGCGACAACGACGTGCTTTTGGATGTTGGCGGGCTCGATGTCACCCACTGGCGCACCGACCCTTCGGATTTGTCATTGGGCAAGTTTTGGGAACAACCTGTTGGCGCAAAAATTGAGCTGACGCTCAAGCATGGCGATGCTGCCTATAAGACCACCGTATTGCTTCGTAACATCATCGGGCCCAGTGTGGACGGACCAAAGCCAATTGCCGCAAAATGAATTTAACCCGTTGCAAGGGCACCTCGAAGGGGTCCGGCTTTAAGTTTCGGAGTTGATTTTCTGGGAGGGTGGGGCACTCTAACGCAGCTTCATTAATCGATCCCAAGTCGTTCGTATCATCTCCGCGTCACTCGGACTCAGTATGCCAAGGCGTTTCAGAAAAACGGTTTTCTCGGCAGTCACTAATCGCCCCAACCGCGCCACCGACGGCTTCAACAGCCCGGCGGCTTGCCATTCGCGCAGCCGCACATCCAGGGGTTCTGTGTGCGGCCCCGAGGTAATTCGGCAAATGATCGCATCCTGGGCCAAATCGAACAACACCAGCGCCGGTCGAATCTTGCTGCCGCTCCCCGAGGTATAGGGGGAGCTGGCAAAGATACACCTCCCCAAAACGGCTAACGCATGGTTTCGTAGATGGCATCCTCAGATGAGTCGTCCCGCAGGAATTGTTCGTAGGCCGCTTGCCGCCACGC
>CAZDAQ010000073.1:4460-13719 GCA_964503425.1 uncultured Opitutales bacterium | reverse complement strand
TAAATTCACTCCTTCGGCCTCACCACCAGCCGCACCCGCGCCTCTGGCCGCAAATACTTCTGCGCGAACGCCCGCACCGCCACCGCGTCCGTCGCCTCAAACCCCGCCTCCCGCAATTTTGCGTCATTGATCGGCAATCCGTAAAGCGCGTTCAACACCGCCTGCTGCGCCCGGCTCCCCGGCGATTGCCGGCCCAGCCGCAACTGCGCCTTCAACCGCGCCCGCGCCCGCGCCAGTTCCGACTCCTCCACGAGTCCCGCCCGCATCCGCGCCACCTCCGCGTCAAACTCCTTCAATACCGCCGCATGCGTCGCCAGGCTCGTCCCCGCGTAAAAATACATCATTCCCGTCCGTATCCCCGTGACCCGCGCCGCCCCCACGTAATACGCCAGTCCCTGCTCCTCCCGCACGCGCACAAACAGCTTGCTCGACATCCCGCTCAGCAACTCGTCCACCATCTCTCCCACGATATAATCCTTCGCCGTCACCCCCGCATCCGGATACGCGTCAAACACCACCGTCTGCTCCCGTTCCAGTTTCTCCGTAAATTCCCCCGCCTCCGGCCCCGCATACTCCGGCGTCGGCTTCGCCGCCGCTCCCTTGGGCAGCGCCTCCAGCACCGGCCCTAGCAGATCCACCGCTTCCGCCCGCTCAAACCGTCCCGCCACCGCCACCACCACGTTCCCCGCCCGCACCAGCTTCTTATACTGCGCACGCACATCTTCCGCCGTCAGCGGCCCCACCGTCTTCGCCAGCCCCAGCGCGCCCGTGTGCAGCGGATGCTTCTGGAAAAACCGTCGCCGCAACACCCGCAGCCCATACTCGTCAATCTCGTCCTCCTCCTCCTTCAACTCCGCCAGTTGGCTTTTCTTCTCCACCAAAAATGTCCGCTTCGCAAACTCCGGCCGCAGCAACCCATCCCCCAGCACTTGCGCCCCCAGCGCCAAATCCCCCGCCAGCGCCTCAAACCCCAGCGAGAAACTGTTGTTCCCTGTCTGCTCCGACCAGCTGGCCCCCGCGTCCTCCACTGCCCGCGCCACTTCCACCGCGCTCCGCCCGCCCGCATCCCGCGTCAGCAGCGTCCCCAGCAATGCCGTTATCCCGCGCTTGCCTTCGTCTTCCTGGCACGGGCCGCCTTGCAACGCCGCGCGCACATTCACCTTCGGCAAAGCCCCGCCGGGCTGCAGCAGCAGTCGCGCGCCGTTCTTAAAAGTTATCTCCTCAAAATCCGGCCACCCACCGGCGGCCTTTGCCTTGGCCGTCACGCTCACCGTCGCCGCCTTCTCCTCCGGCTCCAGCGCAATCGCGCTCAACCGTTCCGGCTGCAAATACCGCCGTGCCACCGCCGCCAAATCTCCCGCCTGCACCGCCGCCAGCCGCTCAAAATACACCCGCGGATAATCCAAATCCCCCAGCACCACCTCCGCCAAGCCGATGCGCGACGCCTGCCCGCTCACCGTCCGCCGGCTGTTCACCTCGCCCACCAAAGCCTGCCGCCGCGCCCGCGCCACCATCTCCTCCGGTATCCCCTCTCGTCCCACCCGCGCCATCTCCGCCGCAATCGCTGCCTCCACCGCCGCGCGTTTTCCCTCATCGCACAAATACGAAATCCAGCACAACCCCGCCTCTCCGGGATTCCAGTTCCCCGTGCTCACCTGGTGCACCAATTTCAACTCCTCCCGCAATTTCTGCCACAACAGCGACGCATGTCCGCCCCCCAGCGCGCTCGCCACCAAATCCAGCGCCGGCGCGTCCGCGTGCGCCAGTCCCGGTATCCGGTAGGCCATTGCCCCGCGCACCACGTTTACGTCCCCGCGCTCCGTCTGGTGCCGCGCCGCCAGTTGCGCCGGCTCCGCCGCCACCACCGGCGTCGGCAGCCGCCGCGGCTCCAATGCTCCGAAATATTTTCCCACCAGCTTCCGCGCCTCCCCCGCCCCGATGGCCCCGCACAACACCACCACCGCGTTGTTCGCCGCATACCGCGCCGCATGATACCCCGCCAAGTCCTCCCGCCCCAGTCCTGCAAACAGCGCCCGCATCCCGATCACCGGATACCGGTAGGGATGCTGCCGGAACGCCAGCGCGAACAACCCCTCCATCACCCGCCGGTGCGGATCGTCCATCCCCATGTCAATCTCGCGCAAAATCACGTCCTTCTCCCGTGTCACCTCCGCCGCGTCCAGCAACGGCGCAAACACCATGTCCGCCAGCACGTCCAAAAATAACCCCGCGTTCTCCGCCGGCCCGTCTATGTAATAGACCGTGTGGTCGAACGTCGTATAAGCATTGATGTTCCCCCCTGCCGCCTGCACTTCCGCGCTGATCGCCAGCGGCCCCCGCCGCGCCGTCCCCTTGAAAATCATGTGCTCCAGGTAATGCGACAACCCCGTCCCCATCCACACCCCCTCGTGGATGCTCCCGGACTTCACCCACACCTGCGCGCTCACCAACCCCGCCGCTCCGTCCTCCTTCACCAGCCCCACCAGCCCGTTCGGCAGCGTCCACCGCTCCACCGGCTCCGCCAGCAACGGCCCCAGCAACTTCGCCGGATTCCCCACCTCCCCCGCGTTGCTCGCTTCAGTCATAAACTCCACCGATGCCACACCCTTCCCCCCGGCGCAAAACAAAACCACCGCCACCGCCCGCTCATTTCCTTCTCCCAGTCGCCTCGTCGCGTGAATCCCTCTTTCCTTTTCACTTTTCACTCTCCCCCACCACTTTCAATTCTATATTCTGCATTCTAAATTCTGCATTCACCATCTCCCCCAACACCACCGCCACCAGCACCGCCACCACCACGTTCAACAACAAGGGCCACGCCCATGGCGACAGCGGCAACATCGCCCCAATCACCACCGGGTTCAGCACCACCAACACCAGCACTGCCGCCACCCGCTGCGCGAGCCACCAGCCCCCGCATCCCGCCGTCCCGCCCAGCGCTGGCCGCAGCGCCCACAAAATCAACGGCACCACCAGCAGGAAATAGTGAAACCACGCCAGTTGCGCCACTAGCATCCATAACGCACATCCCACCGCCAGCAACCCCGGCTCCGGCCCGCTCGCCCACGCCTCACCCGCCATCACAGAACCCTCCGTCCGCCCCCGCCCGCGCACCGCCGCCATGGCCACCGCTGCCAGCGCCCCGCCCACAAACACCACCGCCGGCCCCATCCCCAATCGCACTCCCGTCCATGCAAACACCACTTCTGCCAGCGAAAAATTGCCCTCCTTCACCGGAAACGTGCTGTATTCCACCTGCCCCGTCATCGCCAGCCAGTTTTCCCAGCAACCAAACGACCCGAAAAAAATCGCCGACCCAATTAACGTCGCCACCCCGGCCGCCGCCGCCCCCCCCGCGAACCATCCCAGTCGCTTCCACCGCCGCGCCCACGCCCAATGCCACACTAGCAGTAATGCCCCCAGACCCACGTTCGGCTTGAACAGCACCGCAAATGCCAGCACCGCCCCCGCTAGCGCACACCGCCCGCGCTTCTCTGCCCCCGCCAGCAGCCACGCCTCCAGCCCCACCATCCCCAGCTGCCACCGGTTCACATTCGCCGCATGTACATCCGACGCCAGCGGCCCGTAAAACATCGCCAGCCACGCCAGCGCCAGCAACGGCCACGCCAGCGGCATCTTATACGCCCGCCCCAGCAGCATCACCCCCGCCGCGAAGGCCGCCAACCCCGCCAACTGAAACCGCCCAATGTCCTCATTATAGTCTCCCCTCTGCAGCAGCGACAACGTCGCGTGCAGCACCGGCGTCCCCATGATCCCAATCCCCGGCGTCGCCCGTGCCACCGCCTGCTGCCGCGCCGACACCGCTCTTCCCACCGGCGGAACCACCTCCTCCTTTAGGTACCGCTCCGCCAGCACCGCTTTGGCCGGTTCTGCGTAAATGTCCGGCACCGCCTGCTCCCGCACCGCCTCCACCGCCACCCAGAACTCGTAGTAGTCAATTCCCGGCGCGTTCTCGCCCGCCCGCCATACTTTCACCAGCGCAAACCCCGCCAGCAGCCACGCCAGCACCAGCACCACCCCACTCGCATCCCAGCTCCGCGCCGATCCCATTGCGGGCCTGTTCGGTTGCTCAAAAGTTGCACCCATGTCGAGTAAGGTAAGCGGCCACCCGTACACTAATCGCCACCCCGCCTCCGTCAACGCCTTCGCATCCCTCCTCTGGCGCCGCCTACTTCAGCCAGCGGCTCTCGTATTCCGTCACCTCGACCTCGGCGTCATCCGCGTTCATGGCTGCCACCGTCATTACTTCCCCCGCCTTCGGCCAGTCCTTCTTCTCCAGCTTCTGCAATGCCTGCGCTACCCGGATTTCCATTTCCTCTTGGGTCAGGATTCGCGGCGCCATGATGTCCGCGATTACGGCATTCTTGGAATCCTCCAGCCAGTTGTGCACCATGGTTTGGGAACCGGTTTTTTTCATGGGGTAAATCCAGGGTGCGGGGAGATGGAGTATCAGGCTTTGCATGTTTACTCTATCGGTGCGCCCTCGGTCCGGTTTAGCATGTTCTCAGAATACATGCTACACCCTCGGCCTTTCGTGCGCTAGGGGGTGTAACCCTGCTCTACAAAAGCCCGGCACGCCCACCCTTCCGCAGTCCCATCTCCCCCCGGCCGGGTTGTTCCCGCTCCTTCTTGCAACCCCATTCCCCGTCCGCTCCCTCGCCTTGCCGCCGCTTCGCCACTTACGGTCCAATTCCTCGTTCGCGTTATGATACGTTGGCATAACGCCAAATCCCCGGCCTGAAAGACCACCCGCCTGCGTCCGTTTCCCCGCCGCCGTTCGTGGCTCACGCAGCCAACCACCGCGATTCTGAAAACCACCGCCCGTAAATCGCTTCGCCCGCCCTAAATCACCCGGCGCGCCTCCGCGCACCCGGCATTAAACCCACCCACCGCGGGTAGGCCCGCCGCCTCACTTTATCGCCAGCGGCAGCGTCGCGCTCGTTATCGAGCCCAGCGTATTAGTGACCTTCACGCTATAGTTGCCCACATCCGTGATGTTGGTGTGTGCAATGGTCAGTTCGAGCCCGTTCGCTCCCGAAATCCGCCCGTTGTTCACCATGCGCTTCCCGTTCTTCAGCCACTGGTAGCTCACCGGTTGCACCCCGTAAGCCGTCACCAGGAACTGCGCTGCCGTGCCCCGCTTCACCGGGTTCTTTGTCAGCGCCTTCAAGTTGCCCACCACCGGCTTCATCGCCACCGTCACCGTCGGCGTCGTGATGCTCGTCACATTCCCGCCCACGTTCGACACCAGCACCGAGTAATTGCCCGAGTTCGTCGCGTTCGCCGCCAGCACAATATACGTCGAGCTCGTCGCCCCGGGGATCGCCACCCCGTTCTGCATCCATTGGTAGGCGATCGGGTTCGTCCCCGTCACCGTCACGCTCAATGCGAGCGGCGTCAATCCGTTCACGTGTGCCGGCACCGTCGGCTGCACCGTGATCGTCGGCGGCGTGTTCACGGTCAGGACTGCCGCCGTGCTATTCGTCGCCGCCACGCTGTTGGTCGCCACGCAGCGGAACTGGTCCCCGTTCGCCGACAGCGGCGTGTTCAGCAGGATCAGCGTCGTGCTCGTGTTCCCGATGATGTTCCCCGAAAGAATCACATTCGTAAAGTTTCCCCCGCCGTCCGTCGAAACCTGCCACTGCAGCGTCGGCGCCGGGTTCCCGCTGGTCGCCACCGTGAAGGTCGCCGTGTCGCCGCCGTTCACCGTCAAGTTCGCCGGCGCCGTCGTGAACGCCGGGGCAAATTGCACCGTCAGCACCACCACGTTCGTCGTCACCGTCCCGCCCGCATTCGTCACCACGCACTGGTATTGGTGCCCGTTGCGCACCGCCCCCACGTTGGCAATGCTCAGGTTCGCCGTCGCCGAACCCGTGATGTTCGCGTCGTCCGTCAAATTCCCGAATGAAAACCCGCCGTTCGCCGACACCTGCCACTGGTAGGTCACCGCCGGCGTCCCGTTTGCCACCACCGTGAAATTCGCCGTCCCGCCCGCCACCACCGTCACGTTTGTTGGCTGCGTCGCGATGCTCGGCGGCGTCTCCACCGTCAAATTCGCCGCCGTGCTGTTCGCCGTCCCCAGGAAATTAACCGCCTGCAGCCGGTATTCGTTCCCCGACATCGCCTGCGTCAAATTCGCCAGCACCAACCCCGGCGTTGCCGACCCGGTGATGTTCGCCCCATCCGTCAAGTTCCCAAACGTCGTCCCACCATCTGTCGAGACCTGCCATCGCAGCGTCGGTGCCGGGTTCCCGCTTGCCGCCCCCGTGAACGTCGTCGTCTGCCCTACCAGATGCGTCCGGGCCAGCGGGTTCAAAATGATCGTCGGCGCCGCGTTCACCGTCAGCGAAGCCGCGCTGCCTGTCGTCGTGCCCCCCGAGTTGATCGCCAGCAGCCGGAATGAATTCCCGTTCAGCGCCGACGTCGTCCCGCTCACCGTCAGCGTCGCTGTGGTGCTTCCGGAAAATGAGCCCCCGTTCGTGATGTTGCTCCACGTCGTCCCGCCGTTCGTTGAAATCTGCCACTGGAACGTCGGCGAGGGCGTCCCGCTCACCGCACTCGTAAACGTTGCTGTCCCGCCCGCCGTTACCGTCACGTTCCCCGGCTGCGTTGTGATCGCCGGCGGTACCGTCAAAGTCGCGTTCGTGCTCGTCGAAGCCCCCCCCGTGTTCGTCGCCACCACCCGCACGATCCACCCGTTCTCCGTCGTGTTCACCGCCAGCGCCGTCAAAGTCGTTCCCGTGTTCCCCGTAAATGCCGGGCTCGTGATGTTCGCAAACGTCGTCCCCCCGTTAGTCGACAACTGCCACGCGAGCGTCGCCGCCGGCGTCGCGCTCACCACCACCGTAAACGTCGCGTTGTTCCCCGATAAAGTTGTATTGCTCGCTGGCTGCGTCGTAAACAGCGGCGGCACCAACAGCGTCGCATTCGTGCTCGCCGTCGTCCCCGTCCCATTGATCGCCAGCGCCCGCACCAGCCACCCGTTCTCCGTCGTATTCACTGCCAAGGCCGACAACGTGTTCGTCGTGTTCCCCGAAAATGCCGGGCTCGTGATATTCGCAAACACCGTTCCCCCGTTCGTGGACAACTGCCATGTGAACGCCGCCCCCCCCGACGCCGCCACCGGCCCGAACGTCGCCGTATTCCCCGAAATCGTCGTGTTGCTCGCCGGCTGCACCGAGAACACCGGCGCCTGCCCCCACGCGCTCCCGCACCCCGCCAAGGCCAGCAGGCCCAGCGCCAGCGACCGGCGCCAATTGCGCCCGCCCGCGTTAATCATGCCACTGCACCAGCCGAGGTTGAGCTTCATCATGGGGTATAAAGGGTAAAAGGCAGACATATGCACAAATCATCGCCACCCAGTCAAGGTTCCTCTGGAAAAAAACCGCGATAGCCTCACGCCACCATTCTCGGGCCGCAGGCTGCTTCTCTGGGGTAATTCGCATGCATTACTATCCCTATTTCCTCGGCGTTACACCCCAAAAATTAAGCCCTCGCCCCGAATTTCTCCGCCGCCACTTCCTTCAATCCCCGTAAATAACTAATTACCATAACGTTATCTAACGCGGCCATGCCCTCCTCCTCCGGCCCATTCCATATACCTCCTCATTCCGATTCCAAACGCCCGTTCGCGCAATCCCCGTGAAGACCCGCCCCTTCATCCCAACTCGCTTCCCTACCCCACCGCCTGCGTCTGCTCAAACTTCAGCGATTCCCCGCCCGCGAACGTCACCTTGATCGGCTCCCCGCGCTTCACCTCCCCGCGCAAAATCGCCTCCGCCAGCGGATCCTCCAGATACCGCTCCACCGCCCGCCGCAACGGCCGTGCCCCATACTTCTCGTCCCACCCCTTCTCCAGCACGAACTCCTTCGCCGCCTCGTCCACTTCCAAATCAATCTTCTGCCCGCCGAGCCGCTTGAACACCTTGCTCAGCTCCAGTTCCACGATCACCTTCATATGCACCTTCGTCAGCGGCTGGAACACCACGATCTCGTTGATCCGGTTCAAGAACTCCGGCTTAAAATGCCGCTTCATCTCCTCCAGGATCCGCCCGCGCACCTTCTCGTGGTCCTTCGCGTGGTCCTGCCCGATGTCAAAGCCCATCGAGGTCTGCCGCTGCATCAGCTCCGCCCCGATGTTCGACGTCATGATCAAAATCGTATTCCGGAAATCCACCGTCCGCCCCAGCGAGTCCGTCAGCCGCCCGTCCTCCAGCACCTGTAGCAGCAGTTGCACCACGTCCGGATGCGCCTTCTCAATCTCGTCAAACAACACCACCGCATACGGCTTGCGCCGCACGGCCTCCGTCAGTTGTCCGCCTTCCTCGTAGCCCACATACCCCGGGGGCGACCCGATCAGCCGCGACACCGAGAACTTCTCCATGTATTCCGACATGTCAATCTGCAACAGCGCATCCTGATCCCCAAACATCTTCTCCGCCAAAATTTTCGCCAGGTGCGTCTTCCCCACCCCCGTCGGCCCGAGGAACATGAACGACCCGATTGGCCGCTTCGGATCCTTCAAATCCGCGCGTGACCGCCGTAGTGCCTTCGCAATCACCTCCGTCGCCGCCTCCTGCCCCACCACGTTCACCTGCAGTTCCTTCTCCAGATTCAACAGCTTCTGGCTCTCCTTCTGCTCCATGCGCGACAACGGGATCCCCGTCCAGTCCGAGACAATCTTCAGCATCTCGTCCTCGTCCACCGTGATCGTCTTCTCGTCCCGCGACCGCTTCCACTGCTCGATCTGCTGGTCCCGCTTCGCCCGCAGCCGCTTCTCGTCGTCGCGGTATTTCGCGGCTTCTTCAAAATGCTGCTTCGAAATCGCATCCTCCTTCTGCGCGCACACCTTCTCGATCTCCTTCGACAATTCCTCAATCTCCGGCGGCCGGTTCAGGCTCTCGATCCGCGCCCGCGCCCCGGCCTCGTCCAGGACGTCAATCGCCTTGTCCGGCAGATACCGCGCCGTGATGTAGCGGTCCGACAGCTTCACCGCCGCCTCCAAAGACTTGTCCGTATACACCACCTTGTGGTGCTCCTCGTATTTGTGCCGGATCCCCTTCAAAATCTGCACCGCCTCGTCCTCCGACGGCGCCTCCACTTTCACCGACTGAAACCGCCGGTCCAGCGCGCTGTCCTTCTCAATATACTTCCGGTATTCCCCCAAAGTCGTCGCCCCGATGCACTGCAACTCCCCGCGCGACAGCGCCGGCTTGAAAATGTTCGACGCATCCATCGC
>CAZDAQ010000073.1:0-4360 GCA_964503425.1 uncultured Opitutales bacterium | reverse complement strand
CACCGGGTTGTTCTTCGTCCGCCGGCACAAAATCTGCACCACCCGCCGGATCTCGTTCTTCCGGCCAATCACCGGGTCCAGCTCCCCGTTCCGCGCCAGTTCCGTCAGGTCCCGTCCAAAGGCCTTCAGGGCTGGGGTTTTGATTTCCTTCTTCTCGTCCGCCGCCGCCGGCTGCCCTTGCGTGCCCCCGCTCTGCCCGCCGCTCGCCGCGCCCGCGGGTTCCTCCGGGGCCGGTGGGCCGCTGCCGGCCTCGCCGGAAAAATTCGGGTCCAGCTCCGCCAAAATTTCATTCCGGCACCGCTCAATGTCCACGTCCAAACTCTTCAGTACCCGCGCGGCCACGCCTTCACCTTCGCGCAGCAGCCCCAGCAAAATATGCTCCGTCCCAATATACGAATGGTTCAGCGCCTTCGCTTCCTTGCCCGCCAGCGCCAGCACCTTCTTCACCCGCGGCGTGTACGGGATGTTCCCCGTCGGCTTCGCCTCCGGCCCCGTCCCCACCTGCTTCTCCACCGCGTTGCGCACCGTCTCCAAATCCAGCCCCATCTTCTGCAACACATTCACCGCTACGCCCTGCCCCAGGTTGATCAACCCGAGCAGCAAATGCTCCGTCCCCACGTAATTGTGGTGGAAACGATCCGCCTCCTTGCGCGCCAGCGCGAGCACCTGCTGCGCTCGCGGAGTGAAGTTGTTCATCGGTTCAGCCATGGGTGGTATTCTTTATGTTAATATTGGTGATTTCGCAAAACATTTATGCAGTGGTGCAATGGGTTTGTTGGAAAATTTGTTTTTCTTCGTGTTCTTCGTTTTCTTCGGTTCAAATTCTCAATTCCGCCCCCCCGCCACCGGCGTGAAATTCAGCGTCGCCAGCGCCCCGAGCTGTTCCCGCAAAAACCGCGCCCGCGCCACATCCCGCTTCTCCGTCTCCAAAGCCCCGCGCGCCGCCAGTTGCACGTGCCCGGGCTGGCACTCGATGAACAGCCGGTCTATCATCCCGCGCTCCCCCTCCGGCAGCAACCCCAGGTCCACCGCCAGCCGCAGCAGCGACAGGCAGTTCATCGCTTCCGACGACGTCAGCACATGCGCGTTCCGCACCGTCCCGTAGGCCCGCCCAATCTTGTCATACAGCTTCGGCCCGTCCACTTCGCCGAGCTTCGCCCGCGCGTTCTGCTCCTGCTCCACGATCGTCTGCAGCACCGATCCCAGCCGCTTCAAAATCTCCTCCTCGCTCTCACCGAGCGTTTGCTGGTTCGAGATCTGGAAAATACTCCCGCTTGCCTCCGTGCCTTCGCCGTGTAGGCCGCGCACCGCCAGCCCGAGCTGGTTCACCGCCCGGATCACCTTCTCCATCTGGCTTCCCAGCACCAGCGCCGGCAAATGCATCATCACCGACGCCCGCATCCCCGTCCCCACGTTCGTCGGGCACGCCGTCAAATACCCCAGCTCCGCCGAAAACGCCAAATCCAGCTTCGTTTCCAACCCGTCATCCAGGCTGTCCACCTGCTTCCACACGCGCTTGAATTGAAACCCCGGCCGCAGCACCTGCAACCGCAGGTGGTCCTCCTCGTTGATCATCACCGACGTCGTCTGGTCCCGGCTGATGATCACCCCCGACCCCGGCCCCGCTGCCGACAATTCCCGGCTGATCAAATGCCGCTCCACCAGCACCTGCTTCTCCAAATCATCCAGCGACTTCAAATCCAGCGCATATGCCTTTTTCATCAAAGGCACTTCCCGTGCCGCCTCCGCGCACCGCGCAAATATGTCCCGCCGCTGCGACTCCTTGGCCCACCCCGGGAACGGAAAGTCCCGCAAATTCCGCGCCAGCCGGATGCGCGTGCTCAGCACAATCGGCCCGGGCGCTGCGCCTCCTGGTCCGCTGTCCGCCGGCATTTCCAGTATGGGAAGTATCTGCATTTTAGAGGTAGAAAATGGTTTTAGGCTGTTGTCGTTGTTGTCCCCAGCTCGGTCTTCACCACCCCCAGCCGGTCCCGGCACCGCGCCGCGTCCTCGAACTTCTCGTTCTGTACTGCCTCTAGCAACTGCTGTTCCAACGTCTCCATCTCCCGCTTTAATTCCACCCGCCGCAACTGCCGGAACGGCACCTTCCCCCGGTGCTGCTTCCCTTTGTGCAATCCCGCCAGCAGCGGCAGCACGATGGGCCGCAAATACTCGTAGCACCCCGCGCACCCCAGCCGCCCGTTCTTCTTCAAATCCCGCGGCGTGCACCCGCATTGTTCGCATACCAGCGCCGACGGCTCCCCTTCCTCCTCGCTCCCGCCCGGAAACCCCTTCGTCAACAACTCCGCCAGCGAAAATCCTTCCGGGTCGGTCACCCCCTTCGTCTGCGCGCATTCCTCGCACAGATCAACTTTTTGAATCTGGTTCTTGACGATTTGCGTAAGGTGTACCGTCGCGGGCTTGCCGCAAACATCACAGTGGAGCGATTCGCCCATGCGCTAAATATATCACCACTCCGCCCAAAGTGAAGCAGAATCCTCAAGTTTCCCACCGCTGCTCCCCCAGTTCATTTGACCATCCTCCGCTCCGCCGCGTTTTCCATCTTCCTTCTTACATTTTGCATTCTGCATTCTCGATTCTGCATTCCCTACCCCGCCGCCACCGCCTTCGTCCCCGCCGCCCCCACCCCACCCGCCTGCCTAAACTCCCGCCCCACCGCCACCGCCAGCAACGCGTATCCCGCCAGCGTCACCCCCAGGCCAGGCTGCATGAATCGAAACAATTCCTCCGACACCACCAGCAGCAAGATCGCCCCCACGCCCACCAACGCCGCTAAAATCATCCGCTCCTCCGCCACGGTCTTCCGCCGCAATCCCTGCACCTGCGGTAACACCGCCGCCGCCAGCGCGAGCAACAAAATCCACCACCCCAGCCCGTGTTTCAAATCCGCCGCGGCTATCGTCATGTCCCCGGTGGATGGCTGCATCCCCCATGCCCCTGCCCCCGTGCCCGGCACCGGCTGCCCGTTCACCGACATCTGCATGAATCCCGGCATGTTCGGCATCGTCCCGCCCTCCGCCGTATTCCCCAACTGCCACGGCAATTGCGGCATCATCTTCGCCATCTCCTCGCCCAGGTTAAGCTTCGCCCACGGTAGGAAAAACCCCACCAGCACCAGCCCCGCCCCGATCAACAGCCATTTCCGCGTCTGTGCGCTCACGCCCCGGCCCTCCGCGCTCCCGCGCCCCAAAGCCGCCAGCAGCTCCGCCGCCTCGTCCCCCGTGATCGCCCCGCGCTCCAGCAACCCCAGCACCCGCTCCCGGTCCGCGCTCACCGGACCCTCGCGCCCTGCGCCCGCCAGCCGAATGTTGAGGCGAAGATTCACCTCCGCGTTTGACGGCTCCGCGCACACCAGCGCCCCCACCACAAATGGCGCCACTCCCAACATAAACACCTGCGTCGCCGCCACGCCCGACCAACCGTCACTCGCGTCGCTCGACCACACCGCCCCCGCTCCCAAAGCCATCACTCCCGCCCATAGGATTACCCGCCACCGCACCCACTGCTTCCACCCCGGCAACCCCCACGACGACCACATCGCCATCACCAACCCGCCCATCCCCGCCAAAAATAAAATCTCCGCCCATACGGGCTCCATGCCCTCCTCCCCGCCTCGATGCAACATCGGCATGATCAGCCTGAACCCCGCCGCCCCCAGCACCACTACCGTCGCGATTAACGCCACCTTCCATTGCCGCCGCTCCCGCCCCATCGTCAACCAATACGCCGTCATCAAGGCCAGGATCACCGGCGCCACAATCAGCAGCAGCGGCACCATCACTTTGGGTTCGGTATGATTTATCGGATTCATTTTATTTCTCGGGGTTGGATTGTTTGGCCCTCGGCCTTTCTCCGGCCTCGGGGTTGTTCTTGGATTTTCCCATTTTCAAATTTTCAAATTTTCAGTTTTTAATTATACATTCTAGATCGTCCGCAACAGCGCCGCCGCCTCCCTGGGGGAAATCTCCCCGCGCTCCAGCCGGTCCAGCACATTGTCCCGGCTCGCCTTCACCGCCGCCGGTGCCGGCGTCGCGCCCGGCGCCTCCGCCGCACTCGCCGCCGCGGTTCCCGTCACCTCATGCCCCAATAGCTCGTTCACCAAATCCAGCCGCTTGCACACCGTCGGATACGAAATCCCCAGCTCCTTCTCCACATCCCGGATGCTCCCCCGGCACCGCACAAAGGTCAGCATAAACGCCAGCAACTCCGGCGGCAGCCGCAGCACCTTCGGCGGCTCCAAATCCGTGTCTATCTGCGTCCGGCAATCCGGACAGCTCAACCGCGTCACATGCAACGGCCCACCCGCACAAATCGGGCACCGCGTCGCCATATGCTTTGT
>CAZDAQ010000072.1:1311-13800 GCA_964503425.1 uncultured Opitutales bacterium | reverse complement strand
TACCGCACGTCTTGATCGAAAAGGGTTTCTAAAGAGCCTTGGGGTCGCCGCGGCGGCCTTGGTGGCGCGGCCGGCGACGGCGGTGCTGGCACCGGACAAGGCCAGCCCGACGGAGGTTAAGGCTCCGGTGGCGGGGCTGGTGGCGCGGAAGGCGGCCGGGGCGGTGGCGCGACGGGGGAGCATTGTATAAACCGGGCGAGCATAGTCCATAAACCACTGACACGACTTTTGAAGGTTCAACATGGCCAACATTTTCCCCGCCTGGACGAATATCCTGCCGATCAAAGTGGTGATCGCGCTGGGGTTGTCCGGCGCCGTGGCGTCGGCGGGAGTGTGGTATTATTTTTCGCCGAATTACACGCGGGTGGGGTATATGCCGGTGCAACCGGTGCCTTACAGCCATGCGTTGCACGTGGGGCAACTGGGGCTGGATTGCCAGTATTGCCACACTTTCGTGGATCGGTCGGCGGCGGCGAACATCCCGGGGGCGAGTGTGTGCATGACGTGCCACGGGCCGCAGTTGGGGAACATCAAGGGGGACAGCCCGTTGCTGGCGCCGATACGGGAGAGCTACGACAGCGCGGACAACCCGGACGGGGGGACGCCGGTGCCGTGGGTGAAGATTCACAACGAGCCGGACTATGCGTTTTTCAACCATGCGGTGCACGTGAACCGGGGCATTTCGTGCGTGGAGTGCCATGGGCAGGTGAACGAGATGGACACGGTGGCGCAAATGAAGCCGCTGGGGATGGCGTTCTGCCTGGATTGCCACCGGAACCCGGAGCAGCACATCCGACCGGACGACAAGGTTTACGATTTGACGTGGAAGCCGGACAGCACGGCGGCGCAATCGCAGCAGGGAATTCAATTTGTGCACGACTGGAAAGTGCTGCCGCCGCAAAGTTGCTCGGGGTGCCACCGCTAGTCACAAGAGACCATTTTTACTGATGAAACTGAAATTCCACCATCCAGAGCCGAGCGCGCGGGAGCTGACGGGGCCGCGCTACTGGCGGAGCCTGGACGACCTGGCGGCGACGCCGGCGTTCAAGGAATGGGTGGCGCGGGAATTTCCGGCGGGGGCGTCGGAGCTGGAAGGGGTGAACCGGCGGCATTTTCTGAAGATCATGGCGGCATCGTTCGGGCTGGCGGGGATGGGGCTGGCCGGGTGCCGGCAGCAGACGCTGCACTTGCTGCCGTATTCGAAACAGCCGGAGCGACTGATCCCGGGGGTGCCGATGTTCTACGCGACCTCGCTGCCGGGAGCGGAGGAGAATTTGCCGCTGATTGTGGAGACGCACGACGCGCGGCCCACGAAGATCGAGGGAAATCCGAGTCATGCAGCGACGGGAGGATCAACGGACATTTTCGCGCAGGCGAGCATCCTGGATTTATACGACCCGGACCGGGCGCAGCGAAGCAGCAACAGTGACGGACAGCCGATAACGGAGGCGGACGTAACGGACACGCTGAACGGGCTGGCGACGCGTTACGCGGGCTCAGGCGGGGCGGGGCTGTATTTTCTGTCGAACCGGAGCACGTCGCCCACGCGGGCGCGGTTTGTGGAGAAGATCCGGCAGCGGTATCCGCAGGCGGTGTGGGCGGAATACGAGGCGGTGGACCAAAGCAATCCGGAGCGGACGGCGAGCGCGTGGTTCGAAACGCCCTCTCGGCCGGTGTATGATTTTGCGAAGGCGAAGCGGGTACTGTCGCTGGACAGCGACTTTTTGCACACGGAGCCGGGGCATCTGTTGAACGCGCGTGGTTTCGCGAAGGCGCGGAGCGTGGAGAAGCCGGAAGACGCGGACCAGATGAACCGGGTTTATATCGTGGAGAGCAATTACTCTTTGACGGGGGCGAATGCGGACCACCGGCTGCGGTGCGCGACGGCGCAGGTGCCGGCGCTGGCGGCGCTGCTGGCGGCAAAGTTGTTCGCGGAAGCGCCGCTGGCGAGCCGGCAGGGGGATGTGATGGCGGCGCTGGCGCGGATCAGCGGCGGCGTGAAGGTGAGCGCGAGTTCGGCGGCGGACGACAAGTGGATAGACCAGTGGGCGAGCGCGTGCGTGAAGGATTTGCTGGAGCACAAGGGGGCGGCGGTGGTGCTGGCGGGATCGCAACTGCCGGTGGAACTGCACCAACTGGTGATTTTGATGAACCTGGCGCTGGGGGCGGTGGGGCAGACGGTGACCTACCGGCAACTGCCCACGAGCGCCACGGCGGCGACAATTGCAGACGTGGCCGACGGAATCGCGAAGAAGCAGGCAAAGACGCTGGTGATACTTAATGGAAATCCGGCGTATAATGCGCCAGGTAATTTGAATTTTGCGGAGAAGCTGAAGACGCCGGGCCTTGAGGTGATTCGCTACGGGTATTACGGGCGGCAGGCGGACGAGACCTCGGAGCTGGCGGGGACGTTCATAGCGGGGCTGCATTATTTGGAAAGCTGGAGCGACGGGATGACGTGGGACGGGCGGCATGTGCCGGTGCAGCCGATGATTGACCCGCTGTTCGAGGGCACGGGCGAACTGGAGGTGCTGGGGATGCTCGCAGGCGACCCGAACGCGGATGCGTTTACCTACGTGAAGGCGACCTTCGCGACGATGCACCCGGGGAAATCTTTTGATGAATGGCTGGCGGTCGGCGTGGCGGACAAAGAGGCGGAGCCGGTTTCGCTGGATGACGTGGGAGCGCGGGCGGATGCGCTGGCGGCGTGGGTTTACAAGACGCCAACGCTGAATGAGAAGAGCCTGGAAGTGCGATTTATACCGGGGGCCGGGTGGGATGGGCGGTCCACGAACAACGGGTGGCTGCAGGAGTGCCCGGACCCGATGACGAAGCTGACGTGGGACAACGCGATTTTGGTGAGTCCGAAGCTGGCGCAATTTTTGCCCGGCGTGATGCCCGAGCCGAAGTTGATGAACCAGATCGGGCAGACGGCGATGGACGCGAACAACTTTTACAAGAGCGTGCAGCAGGCGAAAATCGGCGAGTTGACGGTGAACGGGAAGACGGTGCGCGGGCCGGTGAGCATCCAGCCCGGCCTGGCAAACTGGACGGTGGTGGTGGCACTGGGTTACGGGCGCAAGCTGGCGGGGGGCGTGGGGAAGGACGTGGGGTTCAGCGTGTCGCCACTGGTGTCGTCCGCAGCGGCGATGGCGTGCAGCGCGACGGGGGTGGCCTTGAAAATTTTGGAAGGGGAGATGTATGAGCTGGCGAACACGCAGGAGCACTGGGCGATGGAAGGACGGGAGCTCGTGCGGGAGGCGAACGCCAGCGAATACGCGGAGAAGCCGGACTTTGCCCAGGAACTCGGGCTGGAAGCGCACGCGCCACCGATTTACGGACCCGCGAAAGGCTGGACGTTGCAGGCAAAGACGACAGAGACGCCGCGCGGGCAGGAACTTTACCAGACGCCGCCCAACAACAAGCCGGCGCCGAACGTGCCAGCGTGGAACACGGCGGAAGGATTGAAGGACTTCCCGACGCCGCAGCAGTGGGGGATGAGCATTGATTTGAACACCTGCCTCGGGTGCAACGCCTGCGTGGTGGCGTGCCAGGCGGAGAACAACATCCCGATCGTGGGCAAGGACCAGGTATTGCGCGGGCGGGAGATGCAGTGGATCCGGCTCGACCGGTATTTTGCGAGCGGGCCGGGGCCGGACGGCAAGGAGCAGACGATGAGCATCCCGGAGGATCCGCAGGTGGCGTTCCAGAGCATCGCGTGCATGCAGTGCGAACTGGCGCCCTGCGAAGTGGTGTGCCCCTTCACGGCAACGGCGCACGACGACCAGGGGTTGAACACGATGGCCTACAACCGCTGCGTGGGAACGAAGTATTGCGCAAACAACTGCCCGTATAAAGTGCGGCGGTTCAACTTTTTCGACTGGAACAAGCGCGAGGTCGGGCATTTCTACGAGGGGCCGCTGGGGCCGGATTATTATGACTCGGCGGCAAGCCAGCTCACGCGGATGCAGAAGAATCCGGACGTGACCATCCGGATGCGCGGGGTGATGGAGAAGTGCACGTATTGCGTGCAACGCATCGAGGAGGCGAAGATCAACCAGCGGGTGAAGGCGCGGGACAGCGGGGACATCAAAGTGCCGGACGGGACGATCAAGACCGCGTGCCAGCAAGTGTGCCCGACGCAGGCGATCGTGTTCGGCGACATTTCGGACGCGAACAGCGCGGTGTCGGTGGCGAAAAACTCTCCGCGAAATTATTCGGTGCTGGGCTACCTGAACATCCGGCCGCGGACGACTTACCTGGCGAAACTGCGCAATCCGAACAAGGAGATGCCCGACTACCACACGATGCCGCTGGCGCGGCTGGACCAGGCAGCGCGTTATCCGCAACCGGACGCCGAGGGAGCGGCCAAGGCCACGTAGGCCGGGATGCTCCCGACCACCGCCGATTTTACCACCATGTCCGCCGAAGCTGAAACTTTGACGACCCCAGTGCCCGCCGTGCTGGCGAAGGTGATGCCCGTGACGACGCCCGCGCGGCCCGTGCTCGTGCACAACCAGCGGAATTTCCACTGGATTACGGACAAGATTTGCGGGATCGTGGAAGGGCCGACGCCGTTCTGGTGGTGGTGCTGCCTGGCGGTGACGGCGGCGCTGGCGTCATGCGTGCCGGTGGGATTGATCTACCTGGTGTCCACAGGGATTGGCGTGTGGGGGCTGCGACCACCGGAGTTCTGGGGGTGGGATATTGTGAATTTTGTGTTCTGGGTCGGCATTGCGCACGCGGGGACGATGATTTCGTCCGTGCTGTGTTTGCTGCGGCAGAAGTGGCGGACGGCGATCAGCCGGGCGGCGGAGGCGACGACGATTTTCGGGATCATGTGCGCGGGGATATTCCCGGCGTTCCACGTGGGACGGGTGTGGTTCGCGTGGTGGCTGTTCCCGGTGCCGAATTCACAGGCGGTATGGCCGAATTTCCACAGCCCGCTGGAGTGGGACGTGTTCGCGGTGAACACCTACCTGACGGTGTCGGCGCTGTTCTGGTATATGGGCATGGTGCCGGATTTGGCGACGCTGCGGGACCGGGCACTGTCGCCGGTGCGGAAGTATGCCTACGGGGTGCTGTCGCTGGGGTGGCGGAATTCGACGCGGCACTGGCAGAATTTCGAGATGGCGTATCTGGTAATTGCGGGGATGGCGACATCGCTGGTGGTGTCGGTGAGCGCGATCGTGTCGGCGGATTTTGCGTCGTCACTGCAACCCGGCTGGCACACGGCGATCTTTCCGCCGTATTTCGTGGCAGGGGCGGTGTTCTGCGGGTTTGCGATGGTGTTGGCGCTGATGATCCCGATGCGGGCGCTGTTCGGGCTGCACGACGTGATCACGCAATACCACATTGATTGCGTGTGCAAAGCGACGATGGCGATCGGGAGCATGGTGGCCTACGTCTATACGATGGAGTTCTTCATCGCGTGGTATGGGGGCAACATTTACGAGGTGTTCACGTTCATTAACCGGGCGTTCGGGCAGTATGCGTGGGCCTACTGGATCATGGTGACGTGCAATGTGCTGTCGCCGCAGTTGTTCTGGTTCAAGGGAGTGCGGAAGCGGCTGTGGCTGGTATTCATCATCGCGCTGCTGATCAACCTCGGGATGTGGTGCGAGCGGTTCGTGATTATTGTGACCTCGCTGGGGAATGACTTCCTGCCATCGAGCTGGGGTTACTTTTCGCCCACAGTGGTGGACATCTTCACTTTCTTTGGCACGCTGGGGATGTTCGGGATGCTGTTCCTGCTGTTTGTGCGGTTTCTGCCGATGCTGCCGTTGTCGGAAGTGAAGCACGTGCTGCCGCAGGCGGACCCGCATTTCGCGGAGCCGGGGCATGTGGTGACGGGATCTGAAGGCGTGCCGAAAGGAGGCGGGCTATGAGCAAAGTTTACGGCATCATGGCAGAGTTCAAGGGCCCGCACGAAATTTTCGTGGCGGCGGAAAGGTTGCGCGACGCGGGCTACCGGCGGTGGGACACGTTCACGCCGTTTCCGGTGCACGGGCTGGACAAGGCGATGGGGCTGCGGCGCTCGCTGGTGCCGATCATCGTGCTGATGTGCGGGCTGGCGGGGTTTTTCGGCGCGATTGCGATGGTGTGGTTCATGGATTCGTTCGACTACCCGGTGGTGGTCGGGGGGAAGCCGTATTTCAGCCCGATCTACCCGTTCCCGGTGATGTATGAGTGCACGATTTTGCTGGCGACCTTCGGGGCGTTTTTCGGGCAGTTTTTGCTGAACGGGCTGCCGCGGCTGCACCATCCGGTGTTTAACGTGGAGGCGTTTGAGCGGGTGTCGGACGATGCGTTTTTTGTGGTGATCGAGGCGCGGGACGCGCTCTACGACGAGGCCAAGGTGCGGGCGCAACTGGCGGCGCTGGGCGGCTACAACATCACGGTGGTGAACCAGTAACATGCGCTATTTCATCGCCATACTTGGGTTCGCGGTCGTGGCCGTGGTGTCGCTGGCGGGGTTCCGCGGGACGCGGTTCACGCAGCCGCCGCTGTATATTTTCCCAGACATGGAGTGGCAGAAGCGCTACCGGGCGCAGGGGGAGAACGACTTTTTCGCGAACAAGCGGGACGACCGGCCGGTGGTGGCGGGAACGGTGCAACGCGGCTACAGTTGGGCGGAGAAGGACGTGTTCGCCGGGGACTACAAGTATCCGGTGACGCAAAACCCGCCACTCTACACGGGGCGCAAGCCGGACGGGTCATGGTATGCCGGTTATCCGGTGCGGGTGGACGCGGCGTTTGTGGAACTGGGACGGCAGAAGTTCAATATTTTTTGCGCGGTGTGCCACGGGCAGGCGGGTGACGGCAACGGGATCACCAAGGTCGGCTACGGGATGGTGGCGGTGAAGAGCCTGTTGGACCCGACCGTGATGGCGGAGCCGGAGGGCCAGATTTTCAGCACGATTAGCTACGGGATCCGGACAATGGGCGGCTATGGCGACCGGCTGACGCCGGTGGAGCGCTGGGCGGTGATTTCCTACGTGCATGCCTTGCAACTGGCGGGGAACGCCTCGGTGAAGACCGATGTGACGGACCCGCGGGGACGGGCGCAACTGGGACTATGAACACGAACGCGACCACTTCCTCGATACCCGCCGCCGCAGCCGCCGCGAGCGGCAAGAGTGCGTGCGCAACACGGGCGCTGATCGTAGGCGTGCTCGGATTGTTGGTGGGGTTGTTCGGCCTATACCACGGGTTCAGCACGGGTGACAGCCGGCCGGTGTATGGCTGGCTGATTGGGTGGGCATTCTGGTATTCGATGTTCGTCGGCGTGTTGTATCTGGTGATTTTCACTTACATATTCGACACGGGTTGGGCAGTCGTCATCCGACGGCAACTGGAGCACATGCTCGGGGTGTTCCCGGTGCTGGTGGTGTGCTTTGTGCCGCTGCTGCTGATGGCGCTCGGGGTGTTCAACAGCCTGGGGAGCCCGGATCATCCGCTCGTGCAGGGGATGCTGTGGAAATGGCTGGACCCGGCGCAGGCGATTCCCGGCGGTAAGGTGATCGCGAAGGATCCGTTGTTCATCCACAAGGCGGCGTGGTTGAGTTTGCCGTTTTTCCTGGTGCGGCTGGGGATTTATACGCTGGTGTTCTGGGCCTTTGCGCGCGGGTTCCGGAACAACTCGTTCAAACTGGACCGGGATCCGAACCCGAAGTATTTCCTGCGGTGCCGGAACCTGGCGGGCGGGGGGATTTACGCGGTGTCGCTGGCGGCGACGTTCGGGGCGTTCGACTTGTTCATGAGTTTGTCGTATCAGTGGTATTCGACGATTTACGGGGTGTGGTTTTTCTCGACGTCAGTGTGCAGCGGGCTGGCGGCGACGGTGGTGTTATGTTATTTCTTGAGCGCGAAGCCGGGACGGCCGTTGTATGGAATCTACAACCGGGCGCACCAATACACGCTGGGGTGCATGCTGCTGGCGTTCGTGACGTTCTGGGCGTTTGCGTCGTTCAGCCAGTATTTGCTGACGTATATGTCGGACATGCCGGAGGAGACGTGGTGGTATAACCTGCGGGAACTGACAGCGACGTGGCAGCAAAGCTCGTGGTGGTGGGTGAGCCTGGGGTTGATTTTCGGGTATTTCTTTCTGCCGTTTTTCGCACTGCTGCCCTACCAGACAAAAGTGCGGCGGGAGCGGCTGCTGGGGGTGGCGATCTGGATACTGGCCTTCCAACTGCTGGATTTGTATTTCAACATTTTGCCAAGCAAGCTGCCGGACGCGGATCCGAATAGCGTGATGGGTTACACGATCGTGGGCTTCATGCCGAGCGTGTGGGACCTGGCGACGCTGATCGGGGTGGGCGGGCTGTGCGCGTGGGCGTTCCTGCGTTCGCAGGCGAAGCAGGAAGTCATTCCATTGCATGACCCGCGGGTGGAGGAATCGCTGAAATACCATGAGTAACGACGCGACAAAACCGGCGGCAACGTTCGCCAACTGGGCGCTCTCGGTCGCGGGAGTGCTGGGTAGCCTCGCGATTGTGACGGCAGTCCTGGCGGTGTCGTATTTGAACACGCGGCCGACGGAGAAGGTGGACGCGCAGGTGGTGGCGGACCGGGTGCAGAAACTGAAGGACGTGCAGACGAAGGAGGCGCAGCTTTACAACAATTACGCGTGGGTGGACCAGGCGAAGGGCATCGCGCGCATACCGGTGGAGGAGGCGATGAAGCTGACGGTGGCGCGCTTGGGCAAAGCCACCGCGGGCAAGCCGCCGGCGCCAGCACGGTTGTCTCTCGGGGCCTCGCCGGAGGCGATGACGCCATTGCCGCCGCCGGTCACAACGGCTGTGCCAGTGAAACCTGCTCCGGCCAAACCGGCGGCTCCGGCAGCGCCGGCGCCAGCCACGCCCGCTCCGGCAGCGCCAGCGGCGGTCGCCGTGGCGGGAATGGGGGCGAACTAAGCTCACGATGGACTGGGACCTTCATCACCTGCTGGTTATTGCGCCGGGGACGCTGCTCTTGTGTTCCGGCGCTTATGCGTTTTATTGGGCCGTGTGCGCGGGACGGTCGCGCGATTTCACGCGCGGGGAGCGGGCGGTGTTCACGGAGGAGGAGCCGGAAGGTTTGGTGCTGGAGGGATTTCCCAAGCCGCGGCCGGCCGGTTCCACTGAACAATTTTCCGTAAAGATGTCCGAGCGCGCGTCCGATTAAATTTTTTAACGAATGAGCCCGTTTGCCTCACTGGTAGCCTCCGTTGACCCGCGCCCCGACACGCGGTTGCCGGAGCGTGCGCGGCTGAGCCAGATAGATGCGTCGCTGCGGTGGCCGGTGGTGTTGTTTGTGGTGTCGGGAGCGGGCTGGCTGATGTTGGGGACGGTGCTCGGGCTAGTGGCGGCGGTGAAACTGGTGTGGCCGGATTTTCCGGGAATCTTTTTCAACAATGTGGAAATGCTGACGTATGGGCGCATCGTGCCGGCGGCGTTGAATGCGCTGGTGTATGGGTGGGGGAACAATGCGGTGTTTGCCGTGGGATTGTGGATCATGGCGCGGTTGTGCGGGACGAAGGTGAAGGATTTGGGGATGTTGTATGTGGCGGGGGGCGTGTGGAACACGGGGGTGCTGTGGGGCGTGGGGGCAATTTTGCTGGGGGCGGGGACGCCGGTGGAATGGCTGGAAATGCCGGCGGGCGTGGCGCCGGTGCTGGCGTGCAGCTATGCGTTGATTGCGGTGTGGGCGATTCTGGGTTTCCGCTACCGGCAGGAAGGGCCGGTGTATGTTTCGCAATGGTATTTGCTGGGGGCGTTTTTGTGGTTCCCGTGGGTGTATTTGATGGGGGAGCTGATGGTGGCGTGGGCCCCGGCGCGCGGGACGGTGCAATCGCTCGCGGGGTGGTGGTTCGCGCAAAACGCGTTCGGGCTGTGGTTCACGCCGGCGGGGTTGGCGGCGATTTACTACTGCCTGCCGAAGGTGCTGGGGCGGCCGATCCGGCATTATTATTTGTCGGCGCTGGGATTTGTGGCGCTGGCGATGTTCACGCCGTGGACGGGCGCGCGGCATTTAATTTATGGGCCGGTGCCGGTATGGATCCAGACGGTGAGCATCGCGGCGAGCATGGCGCTGGTGCTGCCGCTGGTGGTGACGGCGATCAATTTTCACACGACGGCGTGGGCGGGCGCGCGGGAGGTGTGGCGGAGCCCGACGTTGCGGTTCATCGTATTTGGGGCGCTGTCGTTCACAGTGGCGTCAGCGGTGGGGGCGGTGACGGCGCTGCGGAGCGTGAGCGTGACGACGGAGTTCACGCAGTTCATGACGGGCTACGGGGTGCACGGGTTCTACGCATTTTTCACGATGGCGATGTTCGGGGCGATTTACTTCATGATGCCGCGGGTACTGGAGCGGGAATGGCCGTCGGCACTGCTGATCCATGCACATTTTTGGGCGACAGGGCTGGGAGTGGGGATGCTGCTGGTGGCGCTGTATCTGGGCGGGTGGAGCCAGGGCGTGGCGCTGAATGACGCGAGTGTACCGTTTCTCGTCCTGACGAAACAGATGCTGCCGATGACGTTGCTGGAGCTCGCGGGGGGTCTGCTGATCCTGCTGGGGCAGACAGCGTTCCTGCTGAATTTGCTGGCGCTGACGGGCGTGGCGGCGGTGATGGAGCTGTTGACCCTGCTGGCAAAAACCTCGGGCGTGGCGCTGGGGGAGGAGGGCGCATGAAGAATTTACCCTTGATGTTTTGCGGGTTGTTTTTCGCGCTGGCGACGTCGTGGTGCGGGCTGATTTTGTCGGCCAACATGCAGTATGGGGCGTTGCAGCCGGTGGCGACGGACGAGGGCGGCCCGATTTATCCGCAGGCGATTTCGGGCGTGGCGCAGCAGGGGCGGCAGGTGTATATCGAGCTCGGGTGCATTTATTGCCACACGCAGCAGGTGCGGCCGGCAGGCGTGGGCGGGGATCTGGCGCGCGGGTGGGCGAAGCGCGGGACGGTGCCGCGGGATTATATTTTGCAGAACCCGGTGCTGTTGGGGTCGTCGCGCATGGGGCCGGATTTGGCGGACATTGGGAGCCGGATGGACGCGACGCACACGAATTACATGCACCTCTACGACGCGCAACTGGTGGCGCCGGGGTCCACGCAGCCGCCCTACCGGTTTCTTTTCCGGACGCAGAAGGCGGGGGATGTGCCGACACTCCATGCCCTGAAGATCCCGGACGGCTCGCCGGAAGCGCCGCCGGCGGGCTACGAGATCGTGCCGACGGAGCGGGCCATTGCCCTAATGACGTATTTGCACAGTTTGAAGATTGATTACGAACTACCGGAAGCGCCCTTCGCGCCCGGCACCGGCAACGAAACTGCCAGCGGGAACACGACGATTAGCGGCAATGCGACCGCGAAGCCATGAGTGACGCCGATCCCATGAAGAAGCTGTTTGCGCCGGAGCCCGCGGGCCCGGCGACGGATCCCGGCCGCCTGAGCGACGCGGAACTGCAGAAGGTGCATGCGGAGAGCACGGGGGACAAGGAGGAGCCGGCAGTGGGGTTTTCGCCGATTCCGGTGGCGATGATCATGCTGTTCACCGCGCTGACATTTTGGTTTGCGATTTACATCGGGCAACACGCGGGGGGATTCCGCTGGAATGTTTACGACGCGAACTGGCAGCCGGGCGGCGAATCAACCGCGGCGCCGCCGGACCCGATGAAGATCGGCGCGCGGGTGTTCAAGAACTCGTGCATGCAGTGCCACCATGTGGACGGGCTGGGCCAGCCGGGGCAGTATCCGCCGCTGGCGGGATCGCCGTGGCTGGCGGGGACGCCGGACCGGGCGATTGAGATCGTGCTGGAGGGCTTGAGCGGGCCGGCGACGATTCTGGACAACGGCTACAACGGGCAGATGCCGGCGCTGGGACAGACGCTGAGCGACGGGGACATCGCGGCGGCACTGACGTATGTGCGGGCGACATGGGGCAACACGGGGAGCCCGGTGGAGGAGCAGGAAGTGGCGCAGGTGCGGGCGTCGCTGGGCACGCGCTCGCCGATGACGCCGGACGAGGAATTGAAGCGGCACCCGTTGGGGCAGCCGGATCCCACGGCGGTGAAGGCTCCAGCGGCAGCGCCCGCGGCGGGGAACGTGACGGCGGGGGCTGCGCCAGTCGGGAATGTCACCGCGGGGGCGAAGTAAGACGGTGCGGGGAGCGCGGGCGGAAGCTCCGCGCTACGAAAACTGAATCGCACCGAAAATTACTCCGGTTTGATTTTTGGAGGGAGCGGACGAAAAAAGGAAGCGACGCGGCCCACACCGCCAACGCACTCGGAGTTGGTGGCGGCGGCAAGCTCGGCGGACTGGGCCTGGAGAACTTCGCGGCCCTGGGCGAAGCGGACCTTGACGAGGTCGGCGCGGCGCAGCGCGGTGTCGAGCTCCTTGATGATGGCCAGAGGGACGTTTTGCGCGCCCACGGAATGGCCGATGCGGACGGCGGGGGAAAGATTTTGCGCGCGGGAGCGGAGCGCGGCTTTTTCGGCGGAGGTCATGGG
>CAZDAQ010000072.1:0-1211 GCA_964503425.1 uncultured Opitutales bacterium | reverse complement strand
CCGGGGCCGATTTTTTTGGAAAGCTGCACGGCGAGGTCGCGGAGCGCGCCGGCGGGGAGGTCAACGGCGGCGACGAGGAAAGAGAGCGGGCCCTTGGCGACGGCGGTGGCGGCAAGTTCGTCAGCCAGGGCGGCAGCGGATTGCTGCTGCCGGGCGCGCTCCTGCTTGATGGCGGCGGCTTTGTGGTCGGCGAGGGACTGAGTCAGATGGCGCACGTGATGCTCGACGGCATGCACGGCGGTGATGGACGGCGTGAGGTCGAGCAACGTCTCGAGCTTGGCGTTGGGCGTGCCGAGATGGATGGCGGGGACGGGCAGGCCGGCAGCGGTGACGGATTTTTCGAGATCGCGGGCGGTGCGGACAAGGGTCTGGAGGGCCTGCAGGGCGGCCTCACCGGCGACGGCTTCGATGCGGCGGACGCCGGCGGCGACGGCGCCCTCGTGAAGGATTTTGAAGAAACCGATGTCACCCGTCTGGCGGACGTGCGTGCCACCGCAAAGCTCCATGGAGTAGCCGTCGAGCTTGGGGATGGCGTGGTGGTGGGCGTCGGGCGCGGAGGAGCCGCCGATTTGGACAACGCGGACGAGGTCGCCGTATTTGTCGCCGAAGAACTGCATGATGTCGGCGCGGGACTTGACATCGGCGTATTTAAAATTGGCCCAAGTGACGGGGGCATTCGCGAGAATGCGGGCGTTGACGAGTTTTTCGACGTCGGTGAGCTGCTCGGCGGTGAGGGCGGCGGAGTTGAAGTCGAAGGTGAGCTTTTCGGGCGTGACGGAGGAGCCTTTTTGGGTGGCCTCGCGCGAGACGACCTCGTGGAGAGCCCAGTGAAGGAGGTGGGTGACGGTGTGGTGGCGCTCGATGGCGGCACGGCGGGCGGCCTCGAACTTGACGGTGACGTGCGCGCCAACGGCGGGGGCGTCGGAGCCTTCGACGAAGTGGAGGAAGGTGTCGCCGGACTTTTGCGTATTGAGGATGCGGAAGGAGCGGCCGGATTTGGAATCGAGTAGGGAGCCGGTGTCGCCAACCTGGCCGCCCATTTCGGCGTAGAGGACGGAGTTGTTGACGACGACGACGGTCTTGTCCTTGACGGTGACGACTTCCTGGACGTCGGCGCCGATGTGGTCGTGGTCGAAGCCGAGGAAGTGGGTGGGGGATTTGGTTTCGATCTGGGAGAGCTCGATGACGGTTTTCTTTTGGGCGGCGCGGGC
>CAZDAQ010000071.1:0-13822 GCA_964503425.1 uncultured Opitutales bacterium | reverse complement strand
ACCGCGGCTTTCCGCATCATCCTCAGCGACCCCGCCGTCAAGGGCATCCTCGTCAACATCTTTGGCGGCATCATGAAGTGCGATATCATCGCCCGCGGCGTCATCGCCGCCGCCCGCAACGTCAAGCTCACCGTCCCGCTCGTTGTCCGGCTCGAGGGCACCAACGTCAAGCTCGGCAAGGAAATCCTCGCCCAAAGCGGTCTCGCCATCACCTCTGCCGACTCCCTCGCCGACGCCGCGCAAAAAATCGTCGCCCTCGTCAAAGCCGCCAAGTAATCCCCCGCGCCTCTTTCCCTTCCTGGTTTTCCTTTTTCCATCTTCCATTTTCCCTTCACTTTCGATGAGCGTCCTCGTCAATAAAGACACCCGCCTGCTTGTGCAGGGCATCACCGGCAAAGCCGGCAGCTTCCACGCCCAGCAATGCCTGGAATACGGCACCAACGTCGTCGCCGGCGTCACCCCCGGCCGCGGCGGCCAGAAGTTCCTTGATAAGGTACCCATCTTTAACACCGTGCGCGAAGCCGTCGAGCAGACCGGCGCCAACGCCACCATGATCTTCGTCCCCCCCGCCTTCGCTGCCGACTCCCTCTTCGAAGCCCTCGACGCCGAAATCCCCCTCCTCGTCTGCATCACCGAAGGCGTACCCGTGCGCGACATGCAGCTGGTCAAAAGCCGCCTCCTGCGCAGCAAATCCCGCCTCATCGGTCCCAATTGCCCGGGCATCATCACCCCCGGCCAGTGCAAAATCGGCATCATGCCCGGCTACATCCACATGCCCGGCAAGGTCGGCATTGTCTCCCGTTCCGGCACCCTTACCTACGAAGCCGTCTGGCAGCTCACCAGCCGCGGCCACGGCCAGTCCACCTGCATCGGCATCGGCGGCGACCCCGTCAACGGCACCAGCCACACCGAAGCCGTCCGCCTCTTTAACGAAGACCCCGGCACCGAGGCCATCATCCTCATCGGCGAAATCGGTGGCACCGCCGAGGAGGAAGCCGCCGCCTTCATAAAAGCCAACGTCCGCAAGCCTGTCGCCGCCTTCATCGCCGGCACCACCGCCCCCCCGGGGCGCCGCATGGGCCACGCCGGCGCCATCGTCTCCGGCTCCAGCGGCTCCGCCGCCGCCAAAATCGCCGCCCTGCGCGACGCCGGCATCGCCGTCTCCCCGACCCCTTCCGAAATTGCCGACACCCTCCTGCGCGTTTACCGCGGCTGAGGATTTCCCGCCGTCTGATTCCACCCATTATTTAATCCGCGAAATTGCGTTGGCTCCGGTTTTTTATTGAAAACGCTTGCGTTCTTAATGAAGTCGCACTAATTGTATCTTAATCGTTTCAAAAACCTGACACGATTGCTCGTTACCATACCGACCTTATCCAGTAACCAAAATACCAAATGGCAAAGAAACGTAAAATCCGCGCGCGTGCCCCCGGCATGACGCAAATCTCCATCAGCCTTCCCGAAGGGCTCGTCGGCAAGATCGATGAAATGGCGGACGGTGAAAACCGCAATCGCTCCAATTTCATCGCCACCGTCCTCGAAGACCTCGCGGCCGCCAAGGGGCTCAAAGCCGCCGAAGGCTCCAAGAAGTTCGGTTAAGCCGCCTCGGTGGCTTCAGCAAGGTTAGCGGGCAGACGAGTCGCTGGTTCCCGCCGGATTCCGGCGTTGAAGCTCGGCTTCTCGGCACTAAAGCCCGCTTAGTTTTTGCTAGCATTTTACCGAACTTTACCGGGCAAGCAGCTACTACGCTGCTTGCCCGTTTTTTATGTCCATCGGGCTCACGGGCCGCCGGTTCCCCGCGCATTCCACCACCCGTTGTTCGCCGACGGCCCCACCCACCCCAGCATATACTGCCGCGAATCGCCCCCGTAAATGTTCACGCCGCCCAGTTGGCTCGGCGGCTCCGCGGTGACCGACCCGTCGCACCACGCCACATGCGCCAGCCCGTTGTGGCGGAAATGCACGCTTGGCGCCAGCCCCCCGGCGAGCGAGCCATTCGCATTCACGGCAAAAAACGGCTCGCTATACGGATACTCCTGCACCCCGTCGTTCCGGGCAAACGCCGTGTCGGTGAACATGATTGTGCGCGCCGGGTTCCGCACTCGCGCCTCGTATTCCGGCACAAACGGGCTCTCCGGCGTCCCGCCAATGTAGGCCGCATTGTACCCGTAGCCGCCCGAACCTTTTTCGAACGTCGAACTGCTCTGCGGCCAGGTCTCAAACACCAGGCAAATCCGCGCCTGCCCGCCGTCGCCCAGATATGGCGCTAAATACCCTTTCGTCGGGTCGAACGCCCCATTCATCCCCGTCCGCGTCCCGTGCCACCGCCGCAGGTTCGCGGGATCCTGCGCCGGGCAAAACTGCCCGCCGTGGTCCGCCGCATACAGCAGGTTCGCCGCCACCAGCGACCGCAGGTTGGTCGCCGACTGCGCGGACATCGCCTGCCGGCGCACATCCTCCATCGCGCCCAGCGCCAGCGCCGTCAGCACCATGACCACGCATAAACAAACCGATAATTCCAGCAAAGTGAAACCCGGCCGGCCCGCTGTCGCGTGCCGTTCTCTCGAACCCCGGCCTGCGCTATGATGAGGACTATGCATAAGTCAGCCAGCGGGATAAATTTTTTGTAATATACATGGAATAATTTATTTAATTATAAAATAAATATATGTGCCATAAATGATTTGTTTAATAAAATTCGCGAAGGCGTCCTTGCTGAGGCTTGCATTTATTTGACCACCAGCTTCACTGCCTTGCTGGTGGCCGTGCCGGCTGGATTGGAAACGACCACGCGGTAGCTCCCCGCCGTGCCGGACGCCACCCCCGTCAACACCAGCGTCGGCGTGTTCGCGCCGCTGACCTTGCCGCCGTTCGCCAGATTGGCCCAGCTCGTGCCTTTCTGCCAGACATAGCTCAGTGGCGCGTCCCCCGTGACTGTGACCTTGTAGGTCACCTTGGACCCGGCCTTTACCGTGGTGGTGGCCGGCGCCGGCTGGGCTGTGATCTTCGGCACGACTTTGGCCACCTGCAAGACTGCCGCATTGCTCGTGTTGCTGTCCGTCAGCGTGGTCACCACTACCGTGTAATTACCCGCCGCCGTGGTCTTCACTCCCTTGAGCGTGAGCGTCGCGTTTGTCGCCCCGGCGATGCCCGTGCCGTTGAGTCGCCACTGGTAATGCAGCGCCCCGTTCCCCGTCGCCACCGCGCTGAAGGTCACTGTCGCCCCCGCCTTCACTGCCTGGCTCTTGGGCTGCAGCTTAAAAACAATCGCAGAAATCACGGTTAGCTTCGCCCCGCCGCTCGTGACTTTCCCGCTGCCATTGGACGCCACGCAGCGATACAGCCAGCCCGACATCGCCTCCGTCGTGCCGCCAACTTTCAGCGTCGCCGTAGCCGCCCCGGCAATCCCCCCGCCGTCGGTGAGGTTGCCCCATGTCTTACCCCCGTCCGTCGAAACCTGCCATTGCCACGCCGTCGCCCCGGCGACGGAAACTGGAAAATTCGCCTGCTGCCCCGCCGACACCGTCAAATTCCCCGGCGAGCTTTGCAGTTCCGGCGGCGCCGCCATCACCGTCAGCGTGGCCGCATTGCTCGTGTCCTTCCCGGCCGAACTAATTCCGACGCACCGAAACGCGTCGCCCGTCATCCCTGTATCGGTGTTCTCCACTGTCAAAGTGGGGTTGTTCGTCCCGGAATAGCCATCGCTCTCCCGCAAATACGCCCATGTCGCCGAACCCGCCGGCAACCGCTGCCAGTGATAAGTCGGCTGTGGGGCGCCTGTTGCCGCCACCGTGAAAAATGCCGGATTCCCTTCCGTCACCGTCGCATTCGCCGGTTGGCTCGTGATGTTCGGCGTCACCCAATCCACCATCGGCACCAGCGCCGCGGCATTCAACACCCCCACCGCCTCCAGATCAAATCCCGGCGACCCCGTCGTCGGCCACGGATCGTATATCGCATGCCCCAGCGTGTCCTTGTAAGCCCCGCTGCCCGGAATGTCCACAATCCGCACATAGCGGATGTTATTCAGGTCAACATTCCCCGAAAGCACCAGCGGATTGTTCGCCAGTTGCTTCAGCTCGAACGGCGTGCCCCACGACTGCCCGTAGCCGTTCAGGTGCTTCCCCGCGAGGTTGTAGATCCCCGTCGGATCCTGATACTCGTAAGCCTGCTGCGCTGGCTGCGGCGGTGGATTCAGGTAAACCGATGGAAACCGCACGAAGTCCGCGCCATTGCTCGAAACCTCGACATACGCCAGCTCGGCAAACACCTCGTTGGAGTCCGCCAGTTGCAGCGTATTTTCAAACACCGCGAAATCCGGCCCTGGCCCGTCCGCGATGCATCCGTTAAACGCCAGGGTGATCGAGCCCGGCGCCACTCCGTTGTTGATGTCGCTGGCTGAAAGCTCTCCGAGCGAAACAATGTCAAATGCATCGCCCGTCACCGGACCCAATGCCTTCGTCGGATCGCTCCACGTTGAATCAATCAGACCGGGGTTGGCTGGCGCATACGCCGCCACCTGCGTTGCCCAACCCGAAAAGCTCGGGTTCACAAACTGGTCCGTATCCAATCCCAGATACGGCGAAACCCCCGCGCCTTCCGGCCCGGTAAAACCGGCAACCGGGTTGTCCGGCGCACTCGAAAAAATCGAGCCCGCCCCACCCGAAAACGGCCCGGTCGGCAGCGGCGGATACCACGCCCCCGCCTGCCCGGCCAGCCGCGACGATATCGCGGCAGCCACACAAACTCCGAGAGCGGCGGTTCTCCAGATTGCTTTCAATGTTCTGCTCATGGTTGCACCGTCAATTTCACCGTGTTGCTGGTCACGCTGCCCTCGACACTGGTGATCACGACGCGGTATTGCCCCGCATCGCCCGAAGCGGCGTTGCTCACCGTCAGTGTCGCCGAGTGGACGCCCGATAACTTCGCCCCATTACGCAGGCTCATGCCGTTTTTCTGCCAGGTGTAAGACTGCTTCAAAGGCGCAGCGCTTGTGGCCTTCACGGTAAACTGCGCCGTTTGCCCCCGCGTGGTGGTGACGGCCTTGGGTTGTTGTGCAATCACCGGCGCCAGCGCCATGCTCGCCGCGGTATAGCCGTAAACCACTGCGTCCCCCGTGGAAAAACCCGCCTGCCACACGTAACCCACGTAGGTCGTGCCGTTGCGCGTAAAGACATTAACCGAGTATGCGCCGCCGGAAGCCTGCGGCGTCAGCACCCCGCCCGTTTTCGCTGCCGGGTCCCACCAGAATAGCCCGTCGGCCCCGAAACCCGCCGCCCAGAGCCGGCCCCGTGCGTCCACCGCCAGGCTGCCCACCACGTCGTTGGCGAACGTGTGCACCAGCGTCCCATTGCCCAGCGTCAGGGTCGTCTTCGTGGCGATTGCCCGCTGTAGTTGCACGGCGGTGAACTCATATACGCTCTCGGTGTCGTTGTCGGCGACGAACAAGTCGCCCGCCGCGTCCCGCGCCACTCCGGCGCTGAAGGTCCCATCATTATCCACCACCACCTGCGCCTTCCCCTTCAACGGCACATAACTCACCGCATTGTTACCGCCTGACCCGTCCTCCCCGACAACATAGACGCCTCCGGCAAAACGCTCCACTCCCGTAAAGTTCTGCGTCGTCGTGAAGGCCTTGAAACCCGGCGCCGCCGGCTTCGTCGGGTCAAACTGGTAAAGGCTCGTGCTCCCGAACATCCCCGACCCCACCACCGCCACCCGCGCGCTCAGCACCGCGAGAAAACTCGGGTCCACCCCGTCGCCCGCAATCGTTGTAAACGCCGTCACGTTCGCCGCCCCAAAGGCGTTCTGCACGTAAAGCTGGTTGTTGTTCCCGAGCAAAAACCGCCCGTCGGGAAAATGCGTGATCGTCAGCGCCCCATAATGCGGCGGCGAACTAATCAGATTCGGCAGTGGCAGCGTCGTCCAGCCTTGGGCGGAAGCGGCGAGGCCAAAAGCCAGGCCGAGAATCCCGCCGGTGCGCGGCAATAGCCGCCCGGCGGAATGAAGGGTAATCGAGTTAACTTTTTCGAGCAGGGTGTGGATCATTGGGTCGTTCGGCCCGTGGCGCGCGGGCCTGCGCGGAACCCTTTCCCGGCCATCCGCCCAAGCACAAAGCGCCACCCCGCCGGGCCGCGCGGTAAATCCACGCCGTCACCCCCAGGGCCAGCCACCCCACGCCCGGACCTTCAAACCGCGAAAGCGTCCCAGGTTTTTCCGCGTCGCCGGGCGGTTTACGCACACCGGTCCTCCCGGCCTGCCACCGCCCAACCCGCGAAAAGCCAGTTCACAACGTCTTCTGGCTTCCGGCGTGCCGGGCTGGTCCGAATTTCCCGCTCCGTCCCTCATGGGATGGAGCCAGCGAAATCCGGTTCAGCCCGGCGGGCCACCCGCGCCTTCCCGTTTCGCGGTCAAGCAAAACAGTGGTGATTGCGGGCGGCGCGTCCGGTTACAGCGGCGCGACCGCGTCCGATTTTCACGGACTTCCGTTGGGTGAACTGGCAAAGCTGGCATGGCCGCCCGAAAGGGTCGCCATGCCGGTGAAAGAACCCGCCCAGCTTGCCGCCGCGCCGCGTTCTTTGGCAAACAAAATCGCAAAACCTCGGCAAGGTTTCACCCGCCCACTGCAATCATCGCCTTCACCAGTCCCGGCTGCGCCGCCACCCGCGCAAACTGCGCCGGCACTTCCTCCAGCGCCATCCGATGCGTGATCCACGGGCCCGTGTCAATCTCCCCGCGCTCAATGCGCCCGATCACGTCCGCAAACGTTCCAGGCAGCGCGTTGCGGCTGGCCAGCAGCGTCAGCTCGCGGCGGTGAAAATTCGGATCGTCAAACGCAATCTGTCCCGGCAGCAGGCCGAGAAGCACCAGCCGCCCGCCGTGCGCCAGCAAAGTGAAACACCGCTCCATCGAGGTCTTGTTCCCCGTCGCGTCAATGACCACCGCCGGCAGGCCGCCGCCGAACGCCGTCCGCACCTGCGCCTCCACTTCGCCCGCGCTCGCGTCAATCAGCCGTGTGATGCCCACCCGCTCGCGCACGAATGCCAGCCGCGGCGCGCTCATGTCCAGCACCGCCACCTGCGCGCCCGCCGCTTTCGCAAATTGTATCGCCCCCAGCCCTATCGGCCCCGCGCCCACCACCAGCACGGCCTCGTCCGCCCGCACCCCCGCCCGCTCCACCCCGTGCGCGCCAATGCACAGCGTCTCCACCAGCGCCAGTTGATCGTAGCCCAGCTTCGCCGAGCGATGCAGCTTGCGCGCCGGCACCAGTATCAACGGTCGCATCCCGCCGTCAATATGCACCCCCATGACCCGCAGGTTTTCACAGCAATTCGGCTTGCCCGCGCGCGATGCCGGGCTGTCCGGATCATTGATATACGGCTCGACCGAGCAGCGCTCGCCCGCGCTCACTCCGGCGCCCGCTCCCGCCGCCACCACTTCCACCCCCAGTTCGTGGCCCAAAATCCGCGGGTAGGTGAAAAACGGCTGCCTCCCGGCGAACGCGTGCAGGTCCGTCCCGCACACCCCTATGCGGTGCACGCGCACCAGCGCTTCTCCCGGCTGCGGCGCCGGCGGCGGTTCCTGCTCAATCAGTTCAAAACGGCCCGGTTCGGCCAGGACAACGGCTTGCATCAGTAAAAAAATCTAGACGGGGGTCGGAGTGGGTGCGGCGGCCGGCGGTTTGCGCCACAAGCCCCGCTCCTTGATGATCGCCGCCGCCTGGGGCGGCACCAGTTTCTCCCAGGCCGGGTCGCCCGCAATGATTTTTTTCAAAACATCCCGCGAGAAAATCTCCAGGTTCTGCGGCTGGAAGCCCGCCACCGACTCGATAAAGTGGTTTTCCAGCAGGTAGGCATACAGGTTGCGCAAATGGATTTTCACCTGCGCGTTCTGGGCCGTGATCAGCCAGTCCCCGGACATGTGCATCGTCGGCGTCGCCGGAAGTATGGGCTCGCCCTTCCCCGTCTGTTCGCTCGCCGCCTTTTCCGCCAGGTAGCGCGTGTAGCCCGACCCCTTCATCGGATACACGTACATCTTCGTGCCTTCCTTGAACAACCGGCCGCACGCCTCCAAAATTCCGCCGGGCAGGTTCTCATAGTAATGCTCGTTGAAGACTTCCAGCAGGTTGTTGATCCCCAGCACAATCCCCACCATCTTCTTCGTGTAGCGGCGAAAATAGTCCGTCAGCCGGAAAAACTCGGAGTAATTGGAAATCAGCACGTGGTGCCCCAGCGCCGCCAGCGTGTCCACCCGCGCGAGAAAATCCTCCATGTGCAGCTCCCCGTCCGCCAGGATGTTGCGTAGCGTCAGCTCCATCAGCACCATCACCTCCGGCTCGCCCCGGTTCTTCTCCTCCTGCAAAAACTGCGCCCCCGCGCACTCCAGCATGTCCACGTTCACGTTCGTCACCGGTCGGAACGACCCGCGCTCCACCAGAATCGGCTTCTTATACAGTGCCTCCGAAGGCTGCAGCACATGCCGGTCCGGCCCGTACATCACCGCGTTCGTCAGCCCGAACTTCACCAGGTGCAGGCACACCGCGCGGTTTTCCACGTGCAGGAAATCCGGCCCCTGCACCTCCAGCATGTCCACCTCGATCCGCTCGATGCCCAGATTGTCCGCCAGCGAATAAATGAACGACTCGATGTTTGCGTGCATCATCGCGCCATACACCAGGTTCACCCCGATGATCCCCAGCGCATCCTGCTGGGCCAGCGCCGTCTTGTCCCACATCCGCACATGGATGATGATCTCGTTCGGCGGCGTCTGTGGCCGTAGTTGGAACCGCATCCCCATCCACCCGTGACAGTCGCCCGTCCCTTTGAAATTCGCCGCCGCCACCGTGTTCGCGTAAACAAAAAAGCACGTCTTCTCCCCGCGCACCTCGTTCAGCCGCTCCGTCAGCAACTGGTATTCGTGGTCGAGCATCTGCGTCAGCCGCTCCCGCGATACATACCGCTTCGCCTTCCCGTAAATCGCGTCGCTGAACTTCATGTCGTAGGCCGACATGCTCTTGGCAATCGTTCCCGACGCCCCCCCCACCTGAAAAAAATGCCGCGCCACCTCCTGCCCCGCCCCGATTTCGGCAAACGTGCCGTAAATCTTCTGGTCAAGATTGATGGCCAGGGCCTTCTGGTCGGTGGTCAGTTTCTCGGGCTGGGCAAGGGTCGCACACATGGTAAAAGTGGATGGAAGTGGTAAGAGCCGTGCTGCAAGTTATACGCCAAGCCCGCGCTCGCCAAGGGATTTTGTGACCCGCCACCGGATTTTAACCACCCCCCGCCTTCCCTCCTTGCCTCCACCCCCGCCTCCATCTACACTCTTTACCTTCGCGTTTTGTCCCGCAGCTGCCTTAAATCGCGTCCCCTCCCGGCCCGTCGCGGTCTCACCCCCCAACCTTTATGCGCTTCTTCTGGAAAGTCGTCGCTGCCAACCTGGTGGCCAGCCTGTTGACCTTCTTCGTCATGGGCATGGTCTTCTTCATGTTCGGCGTGTTCATCATCGTGGCGCTCAGCGGTTCGAAGCAAAAGACGCCCTCCCTCCAATCCGGCTCGGTGCTCGTGTTCCACATGAATGTGAACATCACCGACTCCCCCGAATACGCGTCCCCCGGCGACATCTTTAACAACGGCTCCTCCCAGTTGTCCCTCCTCGAAGTCGAAAACGCCATCGAAACCGCCGCCAAGGACCGCAACATTGTCGGCCTCTTCCTCTACGGCAGCCTCGAAAGCGAAAACTACGGCTCCAGTTACGCCGCCCTGCGCGAAGTCCGCCAGGCCATCGAGAAATTCAAGGCCCAGGGCAAACCCGTCTACGCCTACCTCACCTCCCCCTCTCCCAAGGACTACTACCTCGCCAGCACCGCCACCAAAATCTACCTCAATCCCCTCGGCGACTTCAGCCTCAACGGCCTCGCCGCCGAGGAAATTTTCCTCGGCGACACGCTGAAAAAATACGGCGTCGGCGTCCAGGTCACCCGCGTCGGCAAATACAAGTCCGCCACCGAAATCTTCACCAACAACCGTATGAGCGATGCCGACCGCGAGCAGCTCACCCTCCTCCTCAATGACATCTGGACCCAGGTCCTCGCCGACCTCGCCGTCAGCCGCAACCTGAGCCTGGACCGCCTCCACCAGCTCGCCAACGAACCCGGCCTCTACCTCCCCGCCGACGCCCTTAAAAACAAGCTGGTGGACAAGCTCGCCTACTACGACGAAGTTCTCGACGCCCTCAACGCCCTCGCCGAGCACAACGACACTACCGACACCTTCCGCCAAATCAGTATCGGTGACTACGCCAACCGCCTCAACCAGCGACGCCTCGACAATGCCAGCGGCTTCTTCTCCCCCGACAACAGCATTGCCGTTGTTTACGCCGAAGGCGAAATCGCCGACGGCGATGGCAACACCCCCGGCACCATCGGTGGCGACGACCTCGCCCGCAGCCTGCGCGACCTCCGCAACGACGACCACGTCAAAGCCGTCGTCCTGCGCGTGAACAGCCCCGGCGGCAGCGCCGAAGCCAGCGAAGTCATCCAGCGCGAAGTCAAGCTCCTCAAGGAATCCAAGCCCGTCATCATCTCCTTCGGCGCCGTTGCCGCCAGCGGCGGCTACTGGATTTCCACCCCCGGCGATTACATCTTCGCCGAGCCCACCACCATCACCGGCTCCATCGGCGTCTTCGGCCTCAAATTCAACCTCCAGGACATCGCCCAGCAATACGGCCTGAACTTCGACGGCGTCAAAACCGCCACCTTCGCCGACATGGACACTTCCTCCCGCCCCTGGTCCCCCGAAGAACAGGCCCTCGCCCAGACTTTTGTAGACTTCATCTACGACCAGTTCATTGACAAGGTTTCCGTCGGCCGTGGCATCACTCCCGACCGCGTCCGCGAAATCGCCCAGGGCCGCGTCTGGTCTGGCACCGAAGCCAAAAAACTCAAGCTGGTGGACGAAATCGGCGGCCTGCGCGAAGCCCTGCACATGGCCGTGGACCGCGCCGGCCTCACCGGTAAAAAATGGCATCTCGAACAGGTTCCCGAAAAGCGCACCGCCGCCGAAGCTCTCGTCGAAGCTTTCACCACTGGCAACCAAGCCGAGCCCCTTGCCCGCGCCGCCACCCCCTCCGTCCAGGGCCGCGACCCGCTCTCCGTCGCCATGCGCCAGTGGCAGGCCCAATGGCGCCAGTTGCAAACCTACAATGACCCCCAGGGCGTTTACGCCCTCCTCCCGTTTCAATTGCAGTTCTAACGTCTAACTTCCCAGGCTCACCGTCGGCACTTCCCGCGCCGCCGGCTCGATGCTCAGGTATTCCTCGGGCTGGAATCCAAAAGCGTTGGCCACCAGATTGCTCGGGAAGCTCTGGCACTTCGTGAGATAGTCCCGCACATTGCCGTTGTAAAAACGCCGCGCCGCCTGGATGCGGTCTTCCGTGTTCACCAGTTCGCTTTGCAGTTGCCGGAAATTCTGGTCCGCCTTCAGGTTGGGATAATTCTCCGCCACCACCATCAGCCGTTGCACCGCCCCCGCCAGCGCGTTTTCCGACTCCGCCCGCGCCCCCAGCGAGTCATGCTCCGCCAGGCAGCGGTTCCGCAGCTCCACCACCGCCGCCAGCGTTTCCCGTTCGTGGTCCGCGTAGCCTTGCACCGTCGCCACCAGGTTCGGGATCAGGTCGTGCCGCCGCTTTAGCTCCGTGTCAATGTTGCTCCACGCGTTGCGGATATACTGCCGCAGCGCCACCAAACTGTTGTATTGCACCAGCACAAACAGCAGCGGCAGGCCGCAGATCACGAGCAATGCGATGAGCGCTTCCATGTCAGGTGTTCCACAAATACTCCGGCAGCAGCGCGCGGATGGCGAGCAATCGTTCCAGGTTTGGCCCGATCAATTCCGGTCGCACCTGTCCGGGGAATACCAGCGCCAGGCAGTCCTGGTTGATTTCCACGTTCAAATCCCGGTTCGCCAGCAGGTATTCCATCATCCGCGCATGGCACACGTCATACGCAAACTTCTTGTCCGGCGACCGCACGCAAAATGCCTTTGAAAACTCTGCCGATTCAAAATCAATGTCGTCGTAACCCAGCGCCTGCGCGATCTTCGACAGCAACCCCTCCTTCACAATCGTCAGGTCGGGAAACGCCTTCGGCAATGCCAGCACATTGATCGTGAAGTAGTGATGGTCCGTCTGCTGGTTGCCCTTAGAGTCCGTCGAATAGGTCTCGTAGTGATAATCAAAAATCCCGACCTGTTGCTCCTGCCTCCGCCCGGACAGCATGTTGAACGCATACCGGTTGCTGCCTTCATTTAACCGGTGCAAAAACGCGTAGCGCCCCGGCAGTCCGTAGTCCTTGTCCGGCTGAAACTGCAGCCCCAACTGCCCCGCCACCACCGCCAAATCCTTGCGCCGCTGCGCCGCCGCCATCGCCGAATAAATGACGAAACCAACGATGACGACGGCAATCAGGATGAACAGCGACATCGGGGGAACAGGGGTTCCCCCGCTTATGCCGCACTCCCCCGTCCCCGGTCACGCCAAATTGTCACCCGGAAATCACCTTTCGGGCTTTCCCTCGCCGTGTTTACGCCTAGAGTGCGGACATAATTTTGCCCTCAACCATGACCAAAAAACGCGCTCCCCTTTCCGTCTCCAAATCCTCCGCCGCCCCCGACCGTGGCAAGGTCCTCATCATCGGCGCCGGCGGTGTCGGCGGCGTCGTCACCCACAAGGCCGCTCAGGCCGTCGAGCACTTCCCCGACATCCTCCTCGCTTCCCGCACCAAATCCAAGTGCGACGCCATCGCCGCCCAGCTCAAACGCAAAATCCGCACTGCCGCCATTGACGCCGACAACGTCCCCGCCCTCACCAAATTCCTCAAGGACGAAAAGCCCTTCCTCGTCATCAACGTCGCCCTCCCCTACCAGGACCTCCCCATTATGGACGCCTGCCTCGCCGCCGGCATCCACTACCTCGACACCGCCAATTACGAGCCGCCAAACGTCGCCAAGTTCGAATACAAATGGCAGTGGGCCTACCAGGACCGCTTCAAAAAAGCCGGGCTCATGGCCCTCCTCGGCTCCGGCTTTGACCCCGGCGTCACCAACGTCTTTTGCGCCTACGCCCAGAAAAAGCTCTTCGACGAAATCCACCAGATTGACATCCTCGACGCCAACGCCGGCGACCACGGCCTCCCCTTCGCCACCAACTTCAACCCCGAGATCAACCTGCGCGAGGTCTCCGCCCGTGGCCGTTACTTCGAGCATGGCGAATGGGTCGAGACCGAGCCGCTCTCCTGGTCCCGCACGTTCGACTTCCCCGAAATCGGTCCGAAGAAAGCCTTCCTCCTCTACCATGAGGAACTCGAGTCCCTCGCGAAACACATCCCCGGCGTCAAGCGCCTGCGCTTCTGGATGACTTTTTCCGACAATTACATGAACCACATGCGCGCCCTCCAAAACGTCGGCATGTTGGGAATCGCCCCCGTCAACCACCACGGCACCGAAATCATCCCCATCCAATTCCTCAAGACACTCCTGCCCGACCCCGCCTCGCTCGGCCCGCGCACCAAGGGCAAGACCAACATCGGCTGCCTCGTTGAAGGCCTGCACAAGGGCAAAAAACGCCGCGTCTATATCTACAACGTCTGCGACCACCAGGAATGCTACCGCGAGGTCCAGTCGCAGGCCATCAGTTACACCACCGGCGTCCCCGCCGTCGTCGGCGCCATTATGATGGCCTCCGGCAAGTGGCTGAAGCCCGGCGTCTGGAACATGGAGCAGCTCGACCCCGAGCCTTTCCTCGCCGAACTCGGCCCCCGCGGCCTCCC
>CAZDAQ010000070.1:11044-13925 GCA_964503425.1 uncultured Opitutales bacterium | reverse complement strand
AATAATTCGGCCAATACAACGGCGGCTCCGGCGACACCCGCGCCTGCGCCGCCACCCGCGCCGGACCCGAAGGCGGCGGTGGCGATGCTACCGCAATTGCGCGACAGCATGGGGCCGTTGTCGAGTTTGGCTTCCATGCTAATAGGGCCCAACGCAGTCAGTAATATTGCACAAGGTGACCGCACCCTGACCAATCCGAATTGGGATAGCTTCAAGACGCGGTTTAAGGCGGCCGAGCCATTGTTTGAGCGTTGGGAGGCTTTGTTAAAAGGAACGAAAGCGGAAGCCGCCGCGAAAGTGGTGCTGGCGCAAGTCGGGCGGGTGCGGGAATTGGTGGACAAGCCCTTGGTTATGCCGCCGGGGATGCCGGCAAGCAGTGCCAACGACAGCCCATGGAACGGAAGGATGAACCTAGTAGCGCAGCAAGTGCGGGCATTGAATCAACTGTTTGACGGCGTGGCCGGGACATTGCAGGCGAGCGGAGACCGGTATGAGGTGAGCGGTTTCGAGCTGGGGCTGGCGATGCTGGGGGTGATCAACAATCAATTGGGGGGCATGCCTTTTGCGGCGGAGCAAGTGCATGATGTGAGCGACCCGGAGGGAGTGGCGGCGGCCCGGAGCAGTATTGCGGAGTTCCAGCAGACGGTGAAGGACTGGCGGCAGCTTTGGGATAACGAGTACAATTATCCAGCGGATCTCTACGGAAATTTCCTGGATTTGACGGGCAACCTGGCCGGCGAGGGAGAGGCTCTTCTGGTAGGCACCATGTATCAAAGACTCAACCAGGACAGCGATTTAATTGCATCAATACTGCGGGAGTCCGTGCAGCATCCCCAGGATGGCATGACGATTGCCAGCATGCCGCTGTTCGACCCCTATTTGCAGACTCTGCAATGGGGGATTGACAGCCAGAGCCAGAATTTTCCGCCGGGATACGCGCTGCCGTCGGCGGAGGCAATGGCGAAGCTGGAGGCCATGACGCAGAGTGCGCTGGCCGACTGGACGGCGCGGCTGCACAATACGCCGGCGGAGGAAATTGCGGCGGGGCTGGCACAGTTTGATGTCCAGGCGCAGGCGGATTTGCAGCAGAGAGCGACGGCATCCGCCAGCACGCTTTATGGGGAACTGCGCGGTGTCTTTCGTGATTGGAGTTCCGGTCGAAATGCTTCGGGTCAATATACTCCTTCACCCATGGGGCAGGCATTGATTCGCTGCCTGTCGGAAGACAAGGAAAAGTCGTCGGCGGCGGTGGCGACGGCGCGGGCCATGCTGGTGGAGATGCGCGTGAATGTCGTGTCGTCTTTGCTACAAACAAACGGGTTGAACCCGACGCCCGCGCTAGGGGCGCTGGAGCAGGCGTCGCCGATACTGAAGGCGTGGCAGGCGAGCCTGGCCGGCGCGCCGGGGGAAATGGAGGCGGCGGCGACGGTGGCGATGACAGATGACTTGCGCACGGCCTTGCAGCAGAATCAAATGGAGAAGGCGAAGACCATAACTTCGGCGCTGGGTTCCCAAACCTTTGACATAGTGAAAGTATTGGGTGACAGCGAAGAGAAACCCGTGGGCAACGCGGCAGAATTCGCGGCGGCGATGGCGCAGGAGTTGCGGGCACGGTTGCAAGGCGGCCCGATGGGGTCGCTGGGTTCGACCCAAAATCAGGACGTGGCAGGCGCGTTGGGGTTCCTGAACGGATTCGACGTGCAACTCAATAGCTGGCTACAAATTTACGATAAGATTGTCAGTCCCAATGGTGCCGACACCTACGGGGGCATTGTCACGACGCGCGGCAACCTGCGCCAGGCGCTGCTGGACAACCAAGTGTTGCAGGCGCAGACGACTTTGAGTTCGCTGAGCGACAATCTCGGCCTGGCGCAGTCGCAGTTGCAGGCGAAGGCGGCTGTGACCGGCGCCGGCGTTCCCGGAGACAACACGAGCACCTCTCATCCTTGAGCCAAGACTCCGCAGCCGGCAGGACGCCGAATCGCCCGGGCCGCTTTGCCACGACGCGCTGGACGGTGGTGCTGGCGGCGGGGCGGAGCACGTCGCCGCAGGCGGAGCGGGCGCTGGAGGAATTGTGCCGGGCCTACTGGTATCCGCTTTACGCCTACGTGCGGCGGCGCGGGCACAACCGCGAGGACGCCGAGGACTTGACGCAGGGATTTTTTGCGCGGCTGCTGGAGAAGGATTATTTGCAGGCGGCGGCGCGCGAGAAGGGGCGGTTCCGGACGTTTCTGCTCGTGGCGTTTCAGCGGTTTGTCGCCAACGAGTGGGACCGCAGCCGCGCGCAGAAACGCGGGGGTGACCGGACGCTGGTGCCGCTGGATGCGGAATTGGCGGAGCGGCGTTATCAGATTGAGCCGGTGGACGATTTATCCGCTGACCGCATTTACGAGCGCCGCTGGGCGCTGACCTTGATTGAGGAAACGGTGGGCCGCCTGCGGAAGGAATTTGAGGAGGCAGGGAAGACGGGTGAATTCGAGCAGTTGAAGATATTTTTGACGGCGGACCGGGAGAAGATTCCCTACGCGGAAATGGCGTCGTCGCTGGGGCAGACGGAGGGCGCACTGCGCGTGGCGGTGCACCGGTTACGCCGGCGATTTCGCGAGTTGTTCAGGCAGGAGATTGCGCAGACAGTGGCGAGCCCCGAGGAGATTGAGGCGGAATTGCGGCACTTACTGGCGGCACTCGGTTGAGGGAGTTATAGCGAAAAAGTTTTAATTGGAAGCCGCAAGAAAGCGTGCAAAACGGCGCGCGGGGTTTAAATTAAGCGGTTTCGCCGGTGGCCCGGCGGCCTGCCATGAAGCCTGTTATGTTGCCTGCGGTTTGCACGCCGCGCCTGCTAATCGGCGTCGCGGAAGCGGCGGCGGGCGCGTTCATCGAG
>CAZDAQ010000070.1:6971-10944 GCA_964503425.1 uncultured Opitutales bacterium | reverse complement strand
CCGGCCGCGCCACCGCTTTTGCTGGTGACGACGCTGGCGGCGGTGTTGCAGCCGGCACCGCAACCGGAGGCGCTGGCGGCACGCGAGGTAAGGCTCGTTCCCGGAACGCGGGTGGATTTTGGCGCGCTGGCCGAGCGGCTGGGGCGGGAACTCGGTTACGACAGCGAAGTGCTCTGCGAAACGCCCGGCCAATACGCGGTGCGCGGCGGCTTGCTGGACGTATATCCCTACAACGCCGAGGCGCCCTGCCGGCTGGATTTTTTTGGCGATGAACTGGAGACCATTCGCCGGTTTGACCCGACAACGCAACTGACGGCGGAAACGCTGGCGGAAATCGTGATCTCGCCCGCGCCGCGCGACTTGGCGGGCTCAGCGGTCACAGCGGGCTTGCTGGCCTATTTGCCGGCGGAGGCGCACTGGGTGGCGCAGGAGCCTGCGCGCCAGGCGGCGGAGCAGCCGGATTTATTTTCCCAGCCGGAAAAAATGGCCGCGCCCAAACCCACGCTGCAAACCGTGCTCGCGGGCCGCGCGGGGGCGAAGGATTGCTGGTCCGGCCTGGCCGACTTGGATGAGGGTGGCGGCCCTTTCCCGGCGAGCGCGAAACGCGTGCCGGTGGATTCGGAGTCCACCCTGGCCCACCGGCCGCCGGCCCTGGCCCCCGCAATAGGCCAGGTGCGGTTGGAAAGCGAGCAGGCGGCGCAGCGGGATTTTTTACGGACGCTCGCGCGTTGGGGAAAGGAAGGCATCGCGGTGGTGATCTGCGTGCGCGCGGAAGGTGAAACCGGGCGTTTGCGAGAAATATTTTTGGAGGATCCGGAACTGCGCGAGTTTCAACCGCAGATGGTGACGGGCGAACTGGCGGCGGGCTTTCGCGCGCGCTTTGGCCGGAAAGGAGCAGCGCGGTTGGCGTGGCCTGCGTTGGGCGAGGCCACCGGGGTGGCGGTGGTGGCGGAAGGGGAGATTTTTGGCCGATACCGCCAGCGGGTGACGACGTTCCGCCCGCGCAAACTGCCGCAGCGCCACCGGGTGGATCAATTGCTGGATTTCTCCGAAATGGCCGAAGGCGATTACCTCGTGCATGTGGCGCACGGGGTCTGCCGTTTCCGCGGAGTGCAGAAGCTGGAAACGAAGGGGCGGCTCGACGAAGTCATTTCGCTGGAGTTTGCGGATGGGGTACAGGTGCATCTGCCACTGCACGAGTCACACCTGTTGACGCGCTATGTGGGGCTGGCGAAAATCGCTCCGCGACTGGCGAAAATCGGCGGCAACCAGTGGGAAAAGACCCGGCGCGACGCCGAGCGTGCGACGCTGGACTTTGCGGCGCAACTGCTGCGCTTGCAAGCGGAGCGCGACCAGCGTCCCGGCATGGCGCATCCGCCGGACGTGCCCTGGCAGCGCGAGTTCGAGGCCGGGTTCCCGCACGAGGAAACGCCCGATCAGTTGCGCTGCATCGCCGAGACGAAGACCGACCTCGAGCGCCCGCGTCCGATGGACCGGCTGCTGTGCGGGGACGTGGGCTTCGGCAAAACGGAGGTGGCCCTGCGCGCGGCGTTCAAGGTCATCATGGGCGGCAAGCAGGTGGCGGTGCTCGCGCCGACGACCGTGTTGACGCAGCAGCATTGCAACACCTTCCGCGAGCGCCTGGCGCCGTTTCCGGTGGCGGTCGAACAACTCAGCCGGTTTCGCACGCCGCGACAGCAGCGGCAGGTAATGGCGCAACTGGCGGATGGGCGGCTGGACGTGGTGATCGGCACGCACCGGCTGTTGAGCGGGGACGTGAAGTTCAAGGATCTTGGGCTAGTGATTATTGACGAGGAACACCGCTTCGGCGTGCGGCACAAGGAGCGGCTGAAGCATTTGCGCGCGGAGGTGGATGTGCTGGCGATGAGCGCCACCCCCATCCCGCGCACGTTGTATTTTGCGCTGGTGGGGGCGCGGGACTTGAGCGTGATTGAAACACCGCCGCGGGACCGGCTGCCCATTGAGACGGTGGTGAAAAGCTACAGCCCGGAACTGGTGCGCGACGCCATCCGTGCCGAGCTGGCGCGCGGCGGCCAGGTTTTTTACCTGCACAACCGGGTGGAGAGCATTGAGGAGACGGCGCGGCTGCTGCGAAAACTGGTGCCCTCGGCGCGCCTGGGAGTGGGGCACGGCCAGATGGACGCCGACGACCTGGAGCGGCTGATGACACGCTTTGTGGCGGGAGAGTTCGACGTGCTGGTGTGCACGACGATTATCGAGTCGGGCCTGGACATCCCGAATTGCAACACGCTGATCATCGAGGGGGCGGACCGCTTTGGGCTCGCGCAACTTTACCAATTGCGCGGGCGGGTGGGCCGCTTCAACCGGCAGGCTTATGCCTATCTGCTGCTGCACCGCCATGCGCGTTTACTGGATGATGCCCGGAAGCGGCTGGCAGCGCTGCGGCAGTTCAACCAGCCCGGTGCGGGCTTTCGCCTGGCGATGCGCGACCTGGAATTGCGCGGGGCGGGCAACCTGCTCGGCGCGGAACAGAGCGGCCACATCGCGGGGGTGGGATTTGATTTATACTGCCAGTTGCTGCGCCAGAGCATTGCGCGCCTCAAGGGCGAGCCGGCGGCGCTGACGCTGCGGGCGAGCGTGCGACTGGATTTTGTGCTCGCGGGGGAGGCGGTGGACGCCGCGGCCATCGAGCCGGCGGCGCCGACGGTCAGTTCCGCCACGGATGACACGGGCGACCGCTATGCAGCGATCAAACAGGCGGAAATGGCCGGGCAACGGTTTGCCCGGATTGCGGCGGGTTTGCCGGCGGCCTACCTGGCGGACACGCGGCTGCGGCTTGACCAGTATCGCCGATTCGCGCTGGCGGCCACGCCGGGGGAGGTCGCAGCGCTCGCGGCGGCGTTGCGGGACCGGTTTGGGCCGTTACCAGAAAGCGCGGAGGCACTCGTGAAACTGGCGGAAATCCGGGTGTGGGCGGAGCAAAAGGGCCTAGCGTCGGTTGAAACGGAAGGGGACCGCCTAAAGTGCCTGCGGGCGGGGGGGCGGCGCGGGGAGCCGGCCCGCTACGTGCAGTTGGGGAGCCGGTTTCCCCGCTTGACCGCCCCGCGTCCACTCCAGAGAATGGGCGAGATTATTGCATTTTTACAACGGCTGGAAACCCACGAGACATGACACCACGGTTTGCGATTTTGTTTTTGACCGCCATGCTGGGCGGGAGGGCGGTGGCGTCCGCGCAAGACGCGCCGGCGGCCAACGCCACCGCCGCGCCCAGCCCGAGCCCCGCGGCCAGCACGCTCAGCGCCGATGCCCGGCAGCAGGCGAAATACGCCAACGGCATCGCCGCGGTGGTGAATGACAAGATCATTACGCTGGACCAGATTCGCAAGCAGGTGGACCCGGTGGTGCAGCGCATTTATGCGGATGCGGACAGGAACTTTCCGGAGGATCCCGCGGGCGCGGCGCAATACGTGCATGACCAGATACACCAGCTTTACACCAACATCCTGCACGGCATGGTGGACAACATCCTCATCATCCAGGCGTTCCACGACGAAGGCGCGAGCATCCCGAAGTCCTTTCTCGACCAGCAGTTCGACGAAAGCATCACCACGAAGTTCAACGGCGACCGGGAGGCGTTCCTGAGCTACTTAAAGCAAAGCTCGATGACGGAGCGGCAATACCGGGATCAACTGCAGGACGACATCATTCTTTCCTACATGCGGAACAAGCTGCGGGGCTCGACCAATGGCATCAGCCCGGACCGGATCGTAAAATATTACAACGATCACAAACCGCAGTGGGCCCAGGAGGAGGCGGTGAAGCTGCGCCAGATTACGCTGGAACCAACGAATGGTGAATCCATGGATCTGTTGATGCAGGAAGCACAACACCTGGTGCAGCAGGCCCGCGTTCCCGGCGCGGACTTTGCCGTGCTCGCGCAAACCCGCAGTCAGGACGACGGCCGGGATAAAGGCGGCGACATTGGGTGGGT
>CAZDAQ010000070.1:0-6871 GCA_964503425.1 uncultured Opitutales bacterium | reverse complement strand
GCCAGATCCGTCAATGGCTTTGACGAAATAATGGTAGGTCTGGAGGGGGGCGGCGGTGGTGTCGAGGAAGCTGGTCGTCGCAGTGGTGCCAATTTTGGCAGATCCCGAGGCTTGGGTGGCGACATTGCGGTAAACGTCATATTTCACGGCCACGGGCACTGCTCTCCATGAGACGAGAACGCCGTCGCTGCGGTTGCGGGAGGCCGTCACTGGGGAGGGGATAGGCACCGGCACCGGCAGGACTTGCAACTGGACGTTCACCACTTTGATGCCGTTGGTGTTGCTGACGTTGAGGACGGTGTTGTAGGTGCCGACGGCGAGGGAGGCGGACTTGTAGTTCAAGGCAATAGCGACGGGAGCAGTGCGGGACGCGCCGCTGGTGGGACTGGGCTTGAGCCAGGGGGCGCTGCCGCCAATGGTGAATTGGAGAAGGCCGGTGCCGCCGTTGTTGACCTGCACATGCTGCGTACCCAGCAAATTTTTCCCTTTGATGACGGAGGCATAAATGTAGGTGGCATTCACGACGGGCCGGGGCGGGCCGCTGCGATTGCCGCCGCCGCCGACGATGGTGGTGGCATTTGCAATGATCGCGAGGGTGCTCGGATTCATTAATTGAACTCCCGTACCCGTGAGGAAGGTAAACGTGGCGGTGAGAATGTCGCTGCCAGGGGCGACAATGGCACCTTCATAGGCCCATTGGCCGGCAATCTTTATCCACAATGCCCCACCGATAAAGGGAAAGAGGTTAAAAGGGGTGGGGTTTTGGAACACCCAAAGAGGGTCGGATACGTTGATGGGGACATCTTTGATGTTGCCGGTTTGATATAGCTCGGTGTCAACGCCGGCGTAACTGACGAGCAGTTTGGTAACGTTGGCGCTAAGGGTTGATCCGGCCTGATCGACCACCGAGGGGACGTTGGACGTGTTGATGAGGGGCACTTGAGAGTAGAAGACAGCAAAACTGACCGCCTGCAGGGCGGTGTTAAAAATAAAGCCCTGACGCGCCAAGGCGGCGTAGCGGGTGCCGTAAAGATACCCCCGGAACTTTTTGCCCTGGGTCTGCGTCGGCATGGTGATGTTGCTGTAACCGAGAACGAAATAATTGGGCGAAGTAAAAGGGGAGGCGGTGGCAAAATCATACGGGATGCTCACGCTACTCATCACGAGGTGCGGGTCGCTCGCAATGGCCCCGGCGCCAACGGTATAGGGAATTTCCCAAAAGGTTGCGTTTGACGCAATGACTGCACCGGAGAACTTAATGGGCGTCTGAGTCAGGGTGCCGGTGGGAACGAGAGTGTAGCCGGTTTGGGCCTGGGCCGCGGATGATCCGGCCATGAGCAAGACAACAACCGATAGCAGGGCCGAGAAAACAGGATAACGCCGAAACATACGAATAGTTCAGTTTAGGGGTGGGGGCAACAATACGAGGGATTTGTAATCGTCCTCGTTTCGAAGGCAAGGTCAATTCAATTTAACATTAAGAGCATAACACTTGAAATCAAACCTTGCACCGCAGCCGTTATTTTCAGGCGCCGTAGTGCAATCAGAGCTACGGGGGGGCGGCAGTGACCGAGGTCGATGACGCAGACGAAGATGGGGGACTGCCATTCGCAGCCGGAAGGAGGCCGCCTTGGCGGGCACTTTCAACGTTTTCCTGCAAGCTGGTCTTAAGTTTCTGCAAATCAGCCTGCCGGGCGGCAAAACGGGGGTCATTCAGCCATTGGTTTACCACCGCCAGGGTGGCAACGTCGCGCTGGGCGATTTGTTGGCTGGTCGACAGCACGGTTCCGGTGGCGAGGTTATCTCCGACGCCTTGGGAAAAAAGCGGGAAGGCCGAGACAAACTGGGCAATCTCAGAGGTAGAAAGGTCGCTGCGCTGTAAATAGGTTTCCACCTGCGCAAGTTGGTTGGGATCGGTGACATCAGCCCGGGCGTAGATGCCGGCGCGCATTCCTGGCGAGGCGTCGAGCAATTGGGGCTGTTGGCTCAATTGCTGAAGCATGGAAGTCGGGCTAGTCAGCATTAACCTGTCGAGGGTCAAGAATGCGGCATAGCGGACGGCTCGATCCTGATTTTGATCGTCGAGATAGCTGGAGAGCACCGGAGCCAGGTTAGTTTGTTTTGTAAACACGACGAAATCAAAGGCTTCGAGAAATCCTTGGGTGGGCTGGCTGAGCCATTGTTGGTTGGTTATCAAATCGCGGGTTTTTTCCTGCAGGTAGGGGTCGGTGGCGAGGGAAGGGTCGTGTTGGGAGAGGTTGCGCAAGCTGACGGCCCATTCATCAGGGGAGGCATTGGGCTGTTCGAGAATCACTTTGGCAAACTGGGCGGCGGATTGCGGGTCCACCTCGCCGAGGGCGTCGAGCAGGAAGGTGCGCAGGCTGGGGGCGTTTTTGAGCCAGCCCCCCGCGCCAATGTCAAAAGGCAGCGTAGTGGAGGCGTTGTGACCCGAGGCAAAGTAATCGTAAATGGCCGCAACGGCGATGGCGCGCGGGGCGTGCATCAAGCGGGTGCGAAAGCGTTCCAACGCGGTGGCAATGTCGTTTTTCGAATGGGGCTGGCTGAGGTAGGCTTCCAAGTCAGTCAAGGCGGCCGCGAGGGTCGCAGCGGTATCGGGGGTGGTTGGGCCGATGGGGGGAGGCTGGAGGATCTGGTTGGTCTTGGCGGCTGGGGTGGACGCTTGAGTGGGGGTTTTCGAATTGGTTGGTGAGGTGGCGGTTGTGGAATTTGATGTCGTTGAAGCAAAATGTTTTGATGTGTTCCACCAAGCCAGTGCCACAAGTCCCATAGCGACAAGCACAAGCAACACCTTTCGGGACCAACCGGGAGAGGAATGTTCCGGCGGCGGGGGTGGGGATGCCGATGTGGAAGTAGCGGCAGATGGGGGAGACTTGATGGCGGACATGAGGATACGGGCGTGCACAACGCACTTTCGGGAAACAACTATTTAAACAGGTTTTTGGCTCGGCGGTCAATCGTGCGGGTAAATATAAGCTTGGCAGTAACTTTGCGGCCTGATTTGTTCCACCTTTTTCCGTGTTGGCGAACGCCGGGCCGGCCAAGTTGGGATCGGCGAGCCGGCCAGCCGCGACAAAACCGGTGGGGTAACCAAGTGGCCAAAGGATGCTGACTGTAAATCAGCCGCACTCAGTGCTTCGTGGGTTCGACTCCCACCCCCACCACCATTTTGGCGGACTCATTCCTGTCCAGGCAGGAATTCGAGGCGTCCATCGGGGCCGATGCGGCGGTAGAAGCAGCCGAGGCGCGCGTGGCCGTCGCGGCCTTTGGTGTGGCAGGAGCCTTTGCCAGCGAGGCGGACGCGGTAGAGAAGGCTGTTTTGCTCACAGTTGATGCGCACCTCGATGAGTTCGAGGTAGTCGCCCGAGGTTTTGCCTTTGATCCAGAGTTCGTTGCGGCTGGTGCTCCAGAAGGTGGCTTTGCGTTCCTTTAGTGCCGTTTCGAGCGCGAGGTGGTTAACGTAGCCGATGATGAGGACTTCGCCGCTGTCGTGATCCTGGGCGACGGCGGGCACAAGGTCCTGCCCGCAGGCGGCGACCTTTTTCAGCTTGGCGAAATCGAGCCGCAATTCGCCGCCTTCCTCCAATTCACGGTTACTCATGCGCCGAAGGATGAAGGATGAAGGATGGGGGATGAAGGAAAAAGTGACATCAGCAAAACAGCCGATAAGGCTGTTTGCTCGCGGCAAAACCTGAAAGCCGCTGCCGGCTAGAGCACGCTGCGCAGGTGGCTGCCGGGGCGGAAGCCAGCGCGCCGCTTCGAGCTATAGCGGGTAAGAGCGTCGTTGATGGCGATTTCTGCGGCTTCGACGGGTTGCATTTCGTCCACCTCGACGACTTTGCCTTCCAGTTGCTTGTAGTCCTGAAAGAAGCGGCGCAAAATGGACAGGCGGTGCTGGGGCAGCTCGTGGGCCTGGGCGAAGCCGTTATACTCCGGGTCGTCCACGGCTACGGCGAGGATTTTATGGTCGCGCTTGCCGCTATCCAACATGGTCATCAGGCCAATGGCGCGTGCTTGCACGAGGGTCAGCGGGGCGACGGGCTCCTGGCAGAGTACGAGGACGTCGAGTGGGTCGTCGTCCTCGGCGAGGGTTTGGGGGATGAAGCCGTAATTGGCGGGGTAATAGACGGCGGAATAGAGGATGCGGTCGAGCTTGAGCAGGCCGGTTTCCTTATCCAGCTCGTATTTGACGCTGGAGCCCATGGGGATTTCAACCACGGCGGTGAATTCTCTGGGCAGGTTTTCACCGGGGGTAACGTCGTGCCAGGCGTGCATGGGATTAAAAGCGGGTTCGAGGATGGGAGAGTGGTGAGGGCGAAGGCGCGGATTCTTCCTGGGGGGGAGCGGCAGCGCAAGACAAACCCGACAAGGGCAAAGGCCTGGCGATTGTTTTTCTACGGTGGGGGGCAAGCAAATTGGGGAAAATGACGGGGTCTAACCTGCGCGAAGGTCGGGAGGACGTTCAGCCCGAACCTTGCAGGGGGGATTTCGTAACCGGTTTGTCACGCGCCGGGGGGTTGACTCGCCGGGGGATTGGCGCAGGCTGGCCCGGCTTTTGAGCGATTTTTTCGCTGGCATGGCGGAGGGCGGAGTGGTAGTTCTTCCCCCTTTTTCCAACCACCAACGCAGTTTTTTAATACCCTAACCAGGTTTCTGACATGAGCTTGAACAACGAACTTCTGACACGCGCCTGCACCGAGGCCCGGGGGCTGGCCATGGACGCCGTTGCCGCCTGCAAATCCGGCCATCTGGGCCTGCCGCTGGGCGCCACCGAAATTGGCGCGGTGCTTTTTGGCTATGCCCTGCATCTGAATCCTGACGACCCGAAGTGGGTGAATCGTGATCGGTTCGTCCTTTCCGCGGGCCATGGCAGCATGTTCCTCTATAGCTGGCTGCACCTGGTGGGATTCGACATCCCGTTGGATCAGCTCAAGAAGTTTCGCGCATTGGGCTCCATCACGCCCGGCCATCCGGAGTTTGGCGAAACGCCGGGCGTTGAGGCCACGACCGGGCCATTGGGCCAGGGCGTGGGCAATGCCGTGGGCATGGCGGTGTCCGCGAAGATGGCCGAGGCTGTTTTCAATACACCCGAGCACAAGATTTTCGACCACCATGTGGTGGCGCTGTGTGGTGACGGGTGCATGCAGGAAGGCGTGGCCAGCGAGGCCGCGGCGTTCGCCGGGCGCCAGGGACTGGACAACCTGATTTTGTTCTACGATTCGAACGACGTGACGCTCGACGCCATGGCCGCCAAGAGCCAGTGCGAGGACACGGCGATGCGTTTCAAGGCCTATGGCTGGGCGGTGCAAACCGTCAAGAAGGGCAACGACATGACATCGGTGCTCAAGGCTTACCACAAGGCCAAGAACGCCAAGGACCGGGACGGCAAGCCGCAGCTCATCATTTGCAAGACGATCATCGGCCTGGGCATCCCTGAAGTGGCCGGCACGCAGAAGGCCCATGGCGAAGCGGGGGTCAAGTTTGTGGACGCCGCGCGCAAAAACCTCGGCCTGCCCGCGGAGAAGTTCTATGTTTCGCCGGAAGTGCGCGGCTATTTCGCCGAGCACAAGAAGAACCTCAAGGCGAACTACCAGAAGTGGCAGGCCACGTTCGAGGCCTGGCAAAAGGCCAACCCGGAGAAGGCCGACTTGTTGCGCACCGGACTGGACCGCGTCGTGCCGAAGGATTTGTTCGTATCGTGCCCGGCTTATCCCGAGAACAGCGCGCCCATCGCCACCCGCAAGGCCGGGGCGGACATGCTGAACTTCCTCGCCAAGCGGCTGCCGCTGGTGATTTCCGGCAGCGCCGACCTGCACGGTTCGACGCTCAATTACATCAAGGACGCCGGCGATTTTGACACGGACAACCGCGCGGGCCGCAACCTGCACTTCGGCATCCGCGAGCACGGTATGGGCGCGATTTGCAATGGCATCGCCTACCACGGCATCTTCCGCCCCTCAGGCGCGACGTTCCTGACGTTCGCGGACTACATGCGCCCGAGCATCCGCCTCGCGGCGCTGGCACGCCTGCCGGTGTTTCACATCTTTACGCACGACAGCGTCGGCGTGGGCGAAGACGGCCCGACGCACCAGCCCGTCGAATTGGTGTCGGCGTTGCGCGCGATTCCGTTCCTTGACGTCATCCGCCCCGGCGATCCGGAGGAGACGGCGGGCGCGTTTGTGGCCGCACTCGACCGCACGGACGGCCCGACAGTGCTGTGCCTTTCCCGGCAGGCCATCCCGCTGCAATCGTCGGTACCACTGCACTGGCGGCGCGAAGGAGTGATTTCCGGCGGCTATGTCGCGCAGTATGAAAAGGGCGGCTACCTGAACTTGATTATTATGGCTAGCGGCTCCGAGCTGCAGCACGCCATGAACGCAGCAAACCAACTGGGCAATGGCGTGCGCGTCGTTTCCATGCCCTGCATGGAGCGCTTTGACCGGATGCCTTGGGAATACCGCGAGAGCATCCTGCCCTCTTGGTGCAAGAAGCGCGTGTCCATTGAGGCCGGCATCACCGAGCACTGGTACAAGTATGTCGGCTCCGACGGCAAAGTTGTTGGCACCGACCGCTTCGGCCTTTCGGCCCCCGGCGACCAGGTGATGAAGGAACTCGGGATCACGACGGAGCACCTTGTCGAGGTCGCGCGGACGCTGTTGTAAGCGCAGGGCCTGAACGTTTCGATTTAAGTGAGCGATGGCCGCGCCTCCGGTTTCAGCCGGAGGCGCGTTTTTTTAATTCTGGCAGCATTCGTGCTTTTGACGAAGAAGGTGATTACGGTCATACTCATCAACATGGGGGCATTTTTCCAGCGTGTTTGGGCCAAGTTGCGCGGAAAAACCGCGAGTGTGGA
>CAZDAQ010000069.1:12043-14210 GCA_964503425.1 uncultured Opitutales bacterium | reverse complement strand
AGGGCGTCGGGGCCGGTGACGGGCTGGGTGCCGATGATGCCTTTGTCCACAAGGTCAATGCCGAGGAAAGTGGAGGCGCTGCTGGTGAGGTTGGCGCCGGAGATGTTTTGCATATAGCCGCCGCGGTCGGACCGGCTTTTGATGAAGATGGCGTTGGCACCGTGCGGGAAGACACAGTTGAGGATGGTGACGTTGCCGACGCCGCCGGACATTTCGGTGCCGATGCCGACACCCGCGAATTTGCTGCCGAGGGTGGAGTCGCTGATGAGGACGTTTTCGGTGGGGCGGGCGAGCTTGACGGCCTGCTGGCCGCGGCCGGATTTGAGGGAGATGGCGTCGTCGCCGGTGTCAATGTCGCAATGGAGGATTTGGACGCCGGAGCAGGAGTCCACGTCAAGGCCGTCGCCATTGGTGAGTTGGGAGCGGATGTGGAGGTTTTTGGCGGTGAGGTTTTGGCAGAGGAAGGGGTGGATGCACCAGATGTCGGTGCGCTGGCCGCGGGCGGGGGAGTCGTAGTGGTAGAAGAAGCCGTCGAGGGTGGCGTTGGCGCAGTTGACGAGTTCGATGCCGGCGGGGGCGCGGGGGTTGCGGAGGGGGCCGAGGGTGGAATTGGCGATAATGCCGCCGGGGCCGAGGATGGTGAGGTGGTCGGCCTTGTCGGCATAGAGGAGGGAGCGGTGGCCCTGGACTTGCTCGCCCTCGAAGCGGACCTGGATGAGGGGGTAGTCGGCGATGTCGGGGGATTCGTGAAGGGTGGCGTTGGCGGCGAGGTGGAGGGTGGTGTTGGCGCCGAGGGTGACGCTGCCGAGGAGGTAATCGCCCGCAGGGACAAGGACTTCGCCCCCGCCGGCGGCAGCGCAGGCGTCGAGGGCTTTTTGGAAAGCGGCGGTGTCCTTGGTGTGACCGTCACCCGTGGCGCCGAAGTCGCGGACGTCCAAGGCGGCCTTGGGCGTGGAGGGGGCGGCGGAGGCGGTGAGCAGGCCGAAGAGGAGAATGGCGAGGGCGGGGAGGATGGGGCGGGTCATGGGGATGGTGGGAGGGAGGATGGGAAAACAAAAACGCGGTTTTGGCAAGGAGAACGGGGGAGACGGATGGCCGGAGGGAAGAAGGGCGGGAGTGGCTTTGCCGTTTACAACGCGGAGAGGCGCGGGTATAGGGTTTGAGCATGTCGTTGCAGGCGTATCGGCCATTGATTTTGCGGAGCAACCGTTTTTTGGGGACGGCGCTGGTGGACAAGAAGCTGGTGACGGTGGAGCAACTGGAGGCGGCGAATGAGAAGTTGCTGGAGCACATCCAGAACGGGGACCTGCGGCGGGCGAACATCCTGCACATTTTGCTGTTTGAGATGCAGGTGCTGAACGAGGACGCGTATTTGGACGCGGTGGTGGAGCAGCACGGGGTGGGGCTGATTGACCTGCACGGGTGCCAGTTTCGGAAGTTTTTGGATTTGAAGTTCGACCTGACGCTGTGCTGGGCGACGTGGACGGTGCCGTTCGATTTGGTGGATGATTTTTATTTGATGGCGTCGGCGTTTTACCCGAGCCAGCCGGCGGTGAAGTTCTGGGACGAGAAATACGGGGGGAGCGGGCATGTGCAGTGGTATGCGACGTCGGTAAAGTCGCTGCTGGGGGCGCTGGAGCGGCTGGAGCAGTTGAAGGATGAGGCGGAGAAGATCGCCCAACTGCAAGCAGCGGTGGGGAAGACGGCGGGCAAAGGAGCGACAAAGTCGCCGCTGCCGACAGCGGCGAAGGGATAAGCGGACAAGCAAAATTGGGATGACAAACGACGAGAGGAGTAAAGGGCAAACTGGGGGTTTTCCTTATCTTGAAAGCCGGAAATGCAGGAAGGTTTATGCGGACGAATGGAGATTGCGCTTGGCAAAGACGGCGGGGCGGGGATAATGTTTGGCACCGTACACGCGCCGGTCGTGCGCGTATTTTCCGCCGATGGGAAGCCGAATTCTAATTTTAGATGACGATGTTGATTTCAACAGTTTGTTGACGGACATCTTCAGCCAAGCAAGCTACGACGTGACGTCGGAGTTGAATCCGCAAAAGGCGCTGGCACTGGTGAGGGAGTTTCAGTTTGACCTGGTGGTGACGGACCAGCGGATGCCGGGGTTGAGCGGGAAGGATTTTTTGCGGGAGTTGAAGAAGGCGCAGCCGAA
>CAZDAQ010000069.1:0-11943 GCA_964503425.1 uncultured Opitutales bacterium | reverse complement strand
TGCCGGGGTTGAGCGGGAAGGATTTTTTGCGGGAGTTGAAGAAGGCGCAGCCGAAAACGCCGGTGATCATGGTGTCGGGATTTCTGGACAATGAGACGATCCGGGACCTGATTCGCGAAGGGGTGAGCGGGGTGTTTTTGAAGCCGCTGAACGTGTTTTCGCTGCTGAAGCGGACGGCGAAGCTGCTGGAGCAGGCGCAGGCGGGACGGCCCGGCGAGGCGGAGCCGGAGGCGGAGGGCGACAAACTGGAGTTCCGGCACAGCCTGCCGTTTCATTTCACGTCGTTTCCGTGCCGGGATCCGAAGTCCGCGGAGTTTGCGCAGAAGCTTTACGCAATGCGGAACTTCAAGAGCTACCTGACGCTGTCCGGGCCGCGCGGGACGCATTTTGGGGCGATCTGCCGGGACTTTGAGGCGCTGCGGGAGCGGCCGGACGAGCGGTTTTTGTTCCTGACGAACACGATGGTGGAGGAGAACAACCTGCTGCGGCTGCTGCGGGACAGCGAAGACCGGGAGCGGGTGACAATCTGCCTGCTGGAGGTGGACTCGCTGGACACGGAGCGGCAGCGGCTGATTCCGCAGGTGGCGAAGAAGACGGGGGCGTTTGCGGGGTTGAGGCCGGCGGCGCGGTTTATTTTCTGCCTGTCGGAGAATCTGGACACGCTTTACGACCGGGGGCAGATAGACGAGAACCTGTATATTTTGACGAGTTCGACGGAGCTGGTGGCGCCCGGGCTGGATGACTGCCGTGACGACATCCCGCTGATGGCGCAGCAGATTGTGATCCGGGAGGCGGCGGCGCGCAAGCTGGCGGTGACGCCGAAGCTGGACATGGCGGCGAAATCGTATTTGCGGGACCGGCACTGGCCGGGGAATTACACGGAATTGCAGCAGGTGGTGCTGGATGCGCTGGCGCACTTGCGCAAGAACACGCTGACGCGGGAAAACCTGGAAAAGGCGGGATTGCCGAGCGCGGCGGCGACGGGGGACTTGCGGCAATACCTGATGCGCCTGCGGAATGAATACGCGCAGGCGGCCTACACGCTGACCGGGGACAACCGGGTGGAGACGAGCCAGATTCTGGGCCTGCCGCAGGACGTGGTGGATTTGCTGGTTGGGGCGAAGGCGCCAGCGTAGCAGGGTTCGGGCGCCGGGCGACGCGGGGAGAGGCCCGGTTTTCAATTCCTTGACCGAGGACTATTCGGGGCGCGGGCCGGGGCGGTTGGCGGGGAGGTCTTCGGCGTGGACGACGTAATAGGTGAGGAGGACCCAGCCGAGAAACACCGGGTAGAGTCCGATGGAGAGGAAAACCGAGCCGAGGATGCCGAGGACGACGCCGAGCCAGACGGAGAGGACGTTTTCAACCACGAGGATGCAGAGGGGCAGGACGATGAAGAGGAAGGCGACGACGTAGCCGATGGAGGTGGTGCCGAGGGTGAAGCCGTCTTCCTGAGAGTGGACGAGGCCGCAGCTTGGGCATTTGGGCTGGAGGCGAAACCAGGTGCGCCGCTGGCCGGCGGCGCCGCAGTTGGGGCAGCGCAGGAGGAGGCAGCGTTGGGCGATGGCAGCGCGGGAGACGTTCATGGAAACCGATTTTTAGACAGAATGAACAGAATGAACAAAATGAGAAACTTATCTTTCAAGGAGGCGAAGGGCGAAACTCGGTGGTTCGCTGGGAGGGACCTGGTCGAAAATATGTCCTGGATAAACAGGGAACCCGCGGAGGGAGGCGGGTTTCCAAAGAGGGAGCGCTGGCGAAGGCGGTGAGTTTCCCGTTGTCGCGGCGCGAGCGATGAGTAACGTGAACAGCTTGCGGAAGGTTGCAGCCAGAGGATGGCGTTTGGGCCGCGTTTGGGCGGCCGGGTGGCTCGTGGCCGGAATAGCCGTGACGGGACGGGCGGATCCGCCGGTGGTGCAGGCGATGCCGGTGACGGGTTTCACGCTGACGGGGTTCAACCAGGCGAATGGCTACAAAGAGTGGGATTTGCAGGGCGGGCAGGCGCTGGTGCAGCCGTCCGGGCAATCGGACGAGATTCCAATCAAGAACTTGAAGCTGCACTTGTTTAACAACGAGGAGCCGCCGGCGCTGGAGTCCACCATTGAGAGCCCGGAGGCGACGGTGTTCATGCGCGAGAGCGTGGCGAAAGGGGCGGGCTTTATTTATATTAAGAGCGATTCCTACACGGTGGAGGGGCGGGAGTGGAATTGGGACGGGAAACAGCATGTGATTCAGGTGGGGAAGGAAGTGCAGGTGACATTTGTGTCGGCAGCCGCCGCAACGGCGCCGCCGCCGGGGAAGGAGGCGGAGCCACCGGTGATCATTCACAGCGAGCGGTTGGAAATACAAGAGAAGCCGGGGGAAAACCATTTTCTGTTTTCGGGGAACGTGAATGTAACGCAGGGGACGGGGCAGACGACGTGCCGGACGCTGGAAGTATTTGCGGCGCGGGCGAAGACGGGGGCGAAGAGCACCGAGGAAACCCCGGGGGTGGGGCAAATTGAGCGCATAGTCGCGCACGACGAAGTGGTGGTGCACCAGGACCAGATGGAGGCGATGGGGCAACTGGCGGAGATAACGCCGGCGGAGGACAAGATCGTATTGTCGGGTTCGCCATTTTTGTGGGACAAGGCGAGCGATGCATTGCTGACGGGCGGGCGGATTACGTGGTGGCGGGGCAAGCATGAGATGGAAGTGGAGCCGGAGGCGGGAAAAACGGGCGCGGCGGCGCGGGTGCATGTGTCGCTGCCGCCGCTGGCATCCTACCAGAACGGCGCAGCGGGTGGCGCGGCCAAGCCTCCGGAGCGCGGGCCGGATGCGCCGCGGTTGCTGGTGAGCGGGGAGGCGCTGCACGCGAGCCTGGGCGCGACGGAACGGCGTTTTGTGGTGGATCGGGCGGTGCGGGTGACGGATCCGTCGCTGTCGGTGGACACGGATCATTTGGAGGCGACTTTTGACGCCCTGCCGGTGGCGGCAGGGAACGGCACGGCGGCCAGCACGGGCGGCGCGGCGAATGTGGGCGCGCCGTCGAGCGAGGTGGGGCGATTGAACCATTTGCTGGCGGTGGGGAGCGGCGTGATCCACCAGCCGGGACGGGTGACGACGACGCAGCAGGCGGAGATTTTCCCGCCGACGGGGGAAGTGGTGCTGACGGGCAGCCCGCGGGTGGAGGATTCAGTGAACCAGGCGGTAATCACGGGGAACAAGATCGTGCTGTTGACGAATGCGCAGATTGCGCTGGTAACAGGTTCGGCGGAGCAGCCGGCGGCGTTGACGCTGCCGGCACTCCCCGGATTGGAAGCGGGGCCGAGCAAGCCCGGGGCGGAGACGCGAGTAACGAGCGACCAGTTGAACATGGAGCGCGGGACGGAGGCGTCGCATTTTGTGTTCACGGGGCATGTGCGCGTGACGGGGCAGGACATGGAGACAACGTGCGAGACGCTGGAGGCGTTCACGCGGAATGCGCGTGCGGCCAAGGCGCCGGGACCCGCCGGCGCGCTGGCGGGAGCGGGGGAGATCGGACAGGTGATGCGGTTGCTGGCGAAGGGGCAAGTGGTGATCCACCAGCGGGATTATGAGGCGCACGCGGCCACGGCGGACATTTATCCGCGGGCGGACGTGGCAGAGGACACGCCGGGTGGGACGACGGTGTCGCAACCTCACCGGTTTGTGGAATTATTCGGGGACCCGGCGGGCGTGGCCGGGCCGGTGCGGCCTACGGTGGTGCTGCCACCGATGGGGGATTTGGGCTGGGGCACGACGCCGGGCAACGGGAACACCACGACGGCGGGCAACCCTTCGACAAGCTCAGGGCCTGCTATAACGGCGGCCAGCGCGCCGACGGTGATCACGAGCGACCAGCAGCAATTGTTCACCAGCCCGGCGGGGAACCAATACTGGTTTGACGGGAATGTACAAATCAATGGCGGGGAGATGAAGGCGACCTGCGACCACATGCATGTGCTGGCTGCGCCGCCGAAGAAAACGCCGGGAGCGGGGAACACCACGGCCAGCGGCCCGGCGCAATTGGAGAAGATCGTGTTGACGGACAACGTGCGCGTGGTGCAAGGCACCCGGACGGCCACGGCGGGCGAGGCGGAGATTTTCCCGGATGCGGGCGACGTGGTGTTGACGCAGCAGCCGCGGGTGGTGGACAGCGCGGACGGGACGCAAGTCATCGGCGACCGGCTGGTGCTGAAACGCGGGGAGCGGAGGGCGTTTGTGTATGGCCCCGAGACGGCGACGGGCGCGCCGGCGCAGCGGCCGACGGTGATTCTGCCGGGATTGAATTTTGACAACTTCGGAAAGGCAGGCGATAAACTGCGGCCAGAGCCAACCCAGCCGCCCCCGCCATGACCGCACCCGCACCCCAAGTTCCCGCCGCTCCGGAAAACGGAGACAACACCGGCGGCATGGACCCGGCGGGAGGCCGGGCGAGCGCGAGCACGCGACCAGCCCTGGAAAACGGCCCGGGGAGCGGGGCGATCCAGACGCGGGACTTGCACAAGATTTACGGGCAGCGCGAGGTGGTGCGGGGGGTGAATTTAAATGTGCGGGCGGGGGAGATCGTGGGATTGCTGGGGCCAAACGGTGCGGGAAAGACAACGACATTCTACATGATTGTGGGGCTGGTGCCGGTGTCGAAAGGGCAGGTGTTGTTTGATGGTGCGGACATCACGGCGCTGCCGATGTACCGGCGGGCGCGGCGGGGGATCGGGTATTTGCCGCAGGAGCCGTCGGTATTCCGCAAGTTGACGGTGTGGGAAAACATCCAGGCGGTGGTGGAGACGCTGCCGGTGCCGAAGGACGAGCGGAAGGATTTTATTTTGGCGATGCTGAATGAGCTGGGGCTGACGGAACTGGCGAAGCAGAAGGCCTACACGTTGAGCGGCGGCGAGCGGCGGCGGCTGGAGATCACGCGGGCGCTGGTATCGAGACCGCGGTTTTTGCTGATGGACGAGCCATTCAGCGGGATTGACCCGATCAGCGTGCGGGATGTGCAGATCATTGTGCAGGGGTTGAAGAGCAAGGGCATCGGGGTGTTGATCACGGACCACAATGTGCGGGAAACTTTGCGGATTGTGGACCGGGCCTACCTCATCTACGAAGGACAGGTACTACGCGAGGGCACGGCGGAATTCCTGGCGAACGACCCGGAGAGCCGCCGGCTCTACCTCGGCGAGGATTTTAAACTTTAACGCGGCTGCCACCATGCCACATTCCGAATCTTCCGCAAAAGAGGCGTCCAAGGTGATCGAATCCCTGAGTGTGCGGGACTTTTACGAGTCGTTTAAGAAGAATTTGCAACTGGAGCTGGTGGCGGGGGAGACGGGGCTGGACAAGATGATCCGCGAAAAGAGCATCAACCGGCCGGCGCTGGCGCTGACGGGGTATTTGAAGTATTTCGCGCACAAGCGGATTCAATTGTTCGGGGCGGGGGAGATGGGCTACCTGCGGGACTTGCGGGAGGAAACGCAGGCGCTGGTGCTGGAGCAGATTTTCGCGAAGGACATTCCGTGCGTGGTGGTGTCGCGGCACCTGGCGCCGACGCGGCCGCTGCTGCAGGCGGCGCGGGAGGCGAACGTGCCGCTGATGCGCTCGCCGATCAACACGAAGGATTTCACGGCGCAGGCGACGCTGCTGCTGGAGGAGCGCTTTGCGCCGCGGGTGACGACGCACGGGACGCTGCTGGATATCAAGGGCGTGGGGGTGCTGCTGCGGGGCAAGAGTGGGGTGGGCAAGAGCGAGTGCGCGCTGGCGCTGATCGAGCGGGGGCACAGCCTGGTGGCGGACGATCTGACCTATGTGCGGCTGGTGGGCGAACGGGAGCTGCTGGGGACGAGCTCGGACTTGAACCGGGGATACATGGAGTGCCGGGGCATCGGGATCATCAACATCGCGGAGTTGTTCGGGGTGCGGTCCATCCGGCTGGAGAAGCGGCTGGACTTGGTGATCACTTTCATTGACTACGAGGCGGGGATGGACGAGGAGCGGACGGGGCTGGAGCAGCATTATTTTAAAATTTTAAACCGGAACGTGCCGCACATTGAAATCCCGGTGCGACCGGGGCGGGATCTGGCGCGGCTGGTGGAAGTGGCGGCGCTGGTGCAGGCGCTGAAGGAGATCGGGCACGACTCGGCGCAGGAGTTCAACGAACGGTTGATTGCGCACATGGCCAAGGGGGCGGAAGGCGGGGCGTGAGCGCGGGCGGGCAGATTTCGGCAAGGTTTATGCTGCATGAGGGCGCTCCACAAGCCGACCATGCGCGCAAGCAAAAAAAGTGAAAAAGTTATCCGCAAAAGCGGTGTTAATAAGTTGTGTGCAAGTTCTCCTTGCGTAGAATGGCGTAAATTCAGTTACGTGTTTGTCACTTGCCGGAAGTTCTACAGATTTTGCTCCATGCCATCCAAGTGGTGATGCTGCAAAGCCTGAAGACGCTCCTCTGGCGGGGATTATAATAACTTATCCATCAAAAACTTATGAAATTTCCTCGATACTCCGCCGGTTGTATGCGAAAGCTAAGCTAGGCGCACTCAACGAGTTGCGTTATTTGTCGCGGGCCATGCTCCTCTGGCCCGCTTTGTGACTGAATCGTGTCGTTTTATTTGCTGTGAATATCCCCCTTTTGCCGAGAACCTCCTCACATGTCCGCCAAAATACTGTCGCCCAGTTTATGGGCCGCATTGCAGAGTGATTTTCAGACCCTGTTCCCCAGCGACGTTTACAAAGCGTGGTTCGAGCCGATCGTCTGTTTGTCCGAGAATGCCGATTCAATCACGCTGGGCATGCCCAGTGATTTTGCGCTCATTTGGGTGCAGGACAACTACCGGGATTTATTGCAGCGGCGGCTGCAACTGGCGGCGGGGCATCCCGTGGAGCTGGTGATGCGGCTGGCGCCGGAGGCGGCGGGTTCCGGGCGCATGAGCCCGATGGCGGAAATGCCGGCGATGGCAGCGGCGCGGCCGGCGCGGTCACGGTTGATAACGAACGACGAAGGGCTGCCGCTGAATCCGCGAAACACATTTGAGAATTTCGTGGTCGGGCCGGGGAACCAACTGGCGCATGCGGCATGCATCGCGGTGGCGAATGCGCCGGCGCGGGCCTACAATCCCCTGTTTCTTTACGGGGAGACGGGGATGGGCAAGACGCACCTGATGCACGCGGTGGCGCACTGCATTTTGCAGATCAACCCGCACGCGCGGGTGGCGTATATTTCGACGGAGAAGTTCACGAATGAATACATCCGGGCGATTCAGGAAAACAATGTGACGCAGTTCCGGAAGCGCTACCGCGGGGTGGATGCGCTGCTGATTGACGACATCCATTTCCTGACGGGCAAGGAGCGCATCCAAGAGGAATTTTTCCACACGTTCAACGAGTTGTTCGAGTCGCAGCGACAGATATTCCTGTCGAGCGACCGGCCGGCGAGCGAGATCGCAAAGCTGGAGAACCGGCTGATTTCGCGGTTCCAGTGGGGCATGGTGGTGGACATCCAGCCGCCGGATTTGGAGACGCGGGTGGCGATTCTGGCAAAGAAGGCGCTGGCGATGAAACTGGAGCTGCCGGTGGACGTGATCCAGTTTTTGGCGGAGCGGGTGACGCGCAACGTGCGGCGGATGGAGGGGGCGCTGACGCGGGTGGCGGCTTACATGGCGCTGATGCAGCGGTCGGTGGACGTGGCGACGGTGGCGCAATTATTGCAGGACTTTTTGCACGAGGAGGCGCAAAACTTGGTGACGATGGAGAAAATCCAGTCGGTGGTGACCAAATACTACGACCTGCGGCAGGGGGACCTGTTGAGCCGGCGGCGGCCGCAAAACATCGCCGGGCCGCGGCAGGTGGCGATGTATTTGTGCCGGATGTTCACGAGCCATTCATTGCAGGAGATCGGGGATTCATTCGGCGGGCGGGACCACGGGACGGTGATCCACGCGTGCAAGACGGTGGAGAACATGATGGATCAGGACGACTCGGTGAAGCGCGCGGTGGAGTTTTTGACGAAGCAACTGAACCAGCATGGATGAGATGAAGAAAATTCGAATTTTAAAATTCGAATGTTGAATCAGAAGGATAAAAGGCGGAACACCGAGTGCGGATTGGCAGAGGGCGGTTTTTGAACAGAGGCGCCACGGAGCGCAGCGGCGCTTGACGCGATAGGCCGGGTTCGTAAAGCTTGGACATGGCCATGACTTTGACGGAGGAACAGAAGCAGCAGATTACGCGCTGGGTGCAGGAGGGGGCATCGCTGGCGGAGGTGCAGAAGCGGCTGGGGGCGGAGTTCGCGCTGTCGCTAACGTATATGGAGGCGCGGTTTTTGCTGGATGATTTGAATTTGACGGTAAAGGACGCGCCGAAGGCGCCGTCGGCCTCGGCGGATTTGTCGAAGGCGGCAGGGGCAGCGCCGGGAGTGGCGGAGCCCCTGGGCGGCGCGGCGAAGCCGGCGGGGGCGGGGGGAGTGCGGGTGGTGGTGGACAAGGTGGTGCGGCCGGGCTCGGTGGTGAGCGGCACGGTGGCGTTCAGCGACGGGCAGAGCGCGGACTGGTATCTGGACCAGGCCGGGCGGCTGGGGATGGTGCCGAAGGTGAAGGGCTACCAGCCGAAGCCGGCGGACGTGCAGGAGTTCCAATACGCGCTACAGGATGAATTGGCGCGGCTGGGGTATTAAAGGCTCAGAGGCCTTTTTTGTCCCAGTCAATATCGGGATAGTGCTCGCGGGCGCAGGTGGGGCAGAGGCCGTGGGAGAATTCAGCGTGGGTGTGGTTGCGGACGTAAACTTCCATTTGTTCCCACATGCCGGCGTCGTTCCAGATGCGTTTGCAGTGGGTGCAGATGGGGAGGATGCCGCGGAGGGTCTTGATCTCGGCAAGGGCCTGCTCGAGGTTTTGGCGGGTTTCGATTTCGTAGGACAGGGCGAGAAACTGGCGGCGCTTCCAGCGGTGCAATTCGCGGGAGACAATGGCACCGAGGGCGTTGGCAATGGAAATGCCCATGAGGACGTTGAGGGCGACGGGCTGATCCGGCCAGGGGTTGACGAAGATGCCAAGGACGATGAGGCCGAGGCTGACAATGCTGGCAGGGATAATTTGCAGCCACATCGGCAGGGGGATGAGGACGTAGATCAGCAGAATGGTGAGGACGTTGATGACGGCGTGATTGGTGAAGGAGGCGGGGCGGGTGGAGGCGATGTAGACAACGAGGAGCGCGGCCGTGACATCCCAGCCGAGGACCATGCGGTCAAGCTGCCGGGGCTCAATGTCGTCATTTAGCCGGAGCAGCACAAAGAGGGAACCGAGGTCGAAGAGGACGCGCATGCCGACCAGCCAGTAATAGGAGGCGCTGGTGCCGAAGAAGTAATAATCCGTGACAATGAAGACCAAAAAGATGCCGATGGTGAAGCCGATGGTGAAGCGGATGCGCCGGATGTCATCGCGGATCTGCCAATTGCGGTAGGCGTCCTCGGTCTCCGGGTCGGCGAAGCGGCCCCAAAAGCGAATGACGGCACTTTTTTGCATGACACTTTAGAAGAGCATTTTTGCAAACAGGCTACAACCTGAATCCCAAATGCGGAAAAGACTTAGCGCAGGGGCGGAGCGAGGGCGGCGTGCCAGAGGGCGGCTTCGCCGGGAAGGCCGAATTGGTCGAGGGCGGCGGAGGTTTCGGAGAGGGTGGGTTCGAGGATGGGGTGGCGGGGGTCGCCGGGCCAATCAGGATGGGCGAGGCGGGCGAGCTGCCAGGCAGCCCAGGCACGGGCGCGTTGTTGGGGGGCACGCGGGCCGCGGAGGCGGGCGGCGAGGTGCTGGTAGTGGACGCGGGGGTTGCCGACGAGGGCGGCGGGGCTGGCGTGGGCCATGATCCAGTGGAGGGCGTGGTAGGGCAGCGGCCAATCTTTGAGGGGGGCGGCGGAGGCGGGCACATCGGAGAGGAGGGCGCGGTCCACGGCGAGGAGGGCGCGGGCGGCGAGGCCGCGCTGCCAGAGGTGCTGGCCATAGGTGAGGGCGCTGAGGTAAAAATCGGGGCCGCGGTTGGCACCGTGGCGGTGGAGTTCGCGCCAGTCGAGGACAGCGGGGGCGGGCGGAAGATGGGGGCAGGGAGCGGGCACGGGAGGTATTTAGCGGGAAACGGGGTGGGCGGAAATGGTGAAATCAAGGATTCGGGGCTTGGCCGGGGAGCGTGGGCTGGCATGATGGGAGGGCGGGTTGCGCCACCGGGCGCGGCCTGCGCCATCCGCATGAGCGAAGCCGAGAGCAAACCACCGTTGGAAACGGGTCTGCCCGCCGAGGGCGTGGAGGGGGTCGTGACCGGGGAGCAGCCGCCGGGGCGGCAAGTGCAGAAAGTGAGCCTGGGGAAATACCTGGCGCTGCTGCCATTGTATGTGGTGGCGCGGTTATGGCTGGCGACGTTGCGAATGCGCATCAGTGAGCAGGAGCGGGCGTGGCTGAGCGACACGCGCACGCCGCTGGTGACGGTGGTGTGGCACAACCGTTTGTTTATCACGAGCGAGTTGCGGCGGCGGTATCGGCATACGCGGCGGATGGTGGGGCTGGTGAGCGCGAGCGGGGACGGGGCATGGCTGGCGGAGTATTTTCGGCTAGTGGGGATCGCGGCAGTGCGGGGTTCGAGCAGCTGGCGGGGAATGCAGGCCGTGCGGGAATTGCTGGCCGTGATGAAGGAAGGTTCGGACATCGCGATCACGCCGGACGGGCCGCGGGGTCCGTGCTACGAAGTGCAGCCGGGGGCGTTGATGGTGGCGCGGTTGGCGAAGACGCCGTTGTTGCTGATTTCCGCGCGAATACCTTCGGCGTGGCGGTTGCGGAGCTGGGACGGGTTTTACCTGCCGAAACCGTTTTCAGTCGTGGAGGTGCGGATAGGCTGGCTGGCGGATTATGCGAGCCTGGGAACGGGAGACGACGAAACCACGCGACGCGAGCTCCAGCGGCGAATGATGGAGATTACCGAGGATTGAACGGTAGGAGCAGACAGTGAACAGGCCGCGGTCAGCGGGGTCACTTCGGGAGGGTTTCCCAAGGCGGGAAAGTGGGCGTGGAGACGGAGGTGGCGCCGGCGCGAACCGTCTGATTCGGGCCGATAGCCCAGTGGAGGTCGTTGCGGATAAACTTGAAGGTGATGGTGCCGGCAGAGGCGGGAGCGGACCAGGTCCACTCGTCGTTTTTGCCGCAGACCATGAGATCGCCCACGTCCCAGCTGAGGCCGCCGCCCTGGCCGCGGAGGTAAACGCTGTTGCCCCAGCCGACATCCACCTTGGCGACAATGGTGGTTTTTTTGCCGCCGGACTTGACGGGGGAAGCCTTGGCCGAAGGTTTTTTGGCGGCGGATTTCTTCGCAGGAACCTTGGCGGCGGGCGCGGACTTGGAGGGAGTGGATTTCTTAGGCATGGTCGTTGGTGGGTTGAGAGAAGGCCGGGGCTATCCTCCAAGAGCTTGCCTAGCAAATTCAAGACCACTTTCAAAACCTTTTTTTGTTGCGAGGGGGAGCGGGGTGGGACAGATTTACCGTTTCCAGTCAAGTAAGTGGGGGGCCGTAGCTCAGTTGGAAGAGCGCGACAATCGCACTGTCGAGGTCGTCGGTTCGAGCCCGATCGGCTCCACTTTTACGGGCGGGTCAAGGAGACCGCGCCGGGCGGGGAGGGGGGTAGGCCCCTCGAAGGGGAAAATGGTCGGGCTGGAGAGATTCGGGTTGGAGGGGGGCAAGCCATTTTCCGTCGTGCCGCAGAGTGTCCAATCGTGTCCTGTAGGCTCATCATCAAGGACTTGCGATTCTACTTTTTCATATCTGGCGCATAGGTAATGAGCCGATGAAATCGCTTAGAGGTTAGCGCACGGCGGTATTATGTCCTCGTCGAGTGACTTGCTGGTTTGACCTCACGCAGCGGGTTGCTGAATGCGTCATGTAAGCTTTTTATTTCCCTTCCAAGGAGCGCCAAGCTGG
>CAZDAQ010000068.1:5351-14402 GCA_964503425.1 uncultured Opitutales bacterium | reverse complement strand
CATCATGCCCTCCAACCCCGACCATTCCCCCGTCGCCACCCCCCTCAAGGAAGTCTTCCACCTCGACTAAGCGCCCCGCCCACCCCTCGGCCTTTTTAATCCTGTAAATCCTGTTCATCCTGTCTAAAATTCTTTTTCTTCCCTTCCATTTTCCGTTTTGATTTCTGCATTCTTAATTCTTAATTCTGCCTTCCTCCCATGACTCCCTCCCTCCGCGCCCGCGCCATCCGCGCCCTAGACTCCTTCGAGATCGAAACCCCCAGTTGGGGCTATTCCGACACCGGCACCCGCTTCGGCAAATTCTTTCAGGCCGCCGCCGCCATTGACCTGAACGACAAACTCGCCGACGCCGGCCAGGTCCACCGCCTCACCGGCTGCTGCCCCACCGTCGCCGTCCACGTCCAGTGGGACTTCCAGCCCGGCCAGGACCCCAAGGCCGTCGCCCGCCTCGCCCGCAAGCACGGCGTCAAAATCGGCGCCATCAACCCCAACCTCTTTCAGGACCAATGCTACAAGTGGGGCTCCTTCGGCCATGCCGACCCCGCCGTCCGCGCCCATGCCCTCCAGCACTGCATCGAATCCATCGCCATCGGCAAAGCCACCGGTTCCGAATACCTTTCCCTCTGGTTTGCCGACGGCACCAACTACCCCGGCCAGGAATCCATCCGCGAACGCAAGCACCGCTTCGAAGAGGCCCTCCAGTCCCTCCACCGCAAGCTCTCCCCCAGCCAGACCATGCTCGTCGAATACAAACCGTTCGAGCCCGCCTTCTACCATACCGACATCGCCGACTGGGGCATGTCCTACGTCCTCTCCAAAAAAGCCGGCAAGCGCGCCAAGGTCCTCGTTGACACCGGCCACCACTACAATGCCCAGAACATCGAGCAAATCGTCGCCTTCCTCCTTGATGAAGACATGCTCGGCGGCTTCCACTTCAATGACCGCCGCTATGCGGATGACGACCTCACCCTCGGCTCCATTGACCCCTACCAGGTCTTCCGCATCTTCCACGAAATCCATTCCTTCGCGGCTGACCGCGGCAAGGCTCCGAAGATCGCCTACATGATCGACCAGTCCCACAACGAAAAACCCAAAATCGAGGCCACCATCCAGACCGTCGTCATGGCCCAGGAACTCTTTACCAAGGCCGCCATCGTGGACCACGACGCCCTCCGCAAATTCCAGTCCCGGCACGACGTCGTCTCCGCCGAACTCGAGCTCAAGAAAGCCTTCTTTACCGACGTCTCCCCCGCCCTTCTCGCCTGGCGCAAGCAAAACAAACTCCCCGCCGACCCGCTTAAGGAACACCGCCGCTCCGGCTACGAACGCGCCGCCGCGGCCGACCGCACCCGCCGCCGCAAAGCCGCCGGCCTCGCCCAATCAGGCAGCTTCGCCTAGAACCGGCTGTTGAACGGACCCGGTCTCCGAATCTACCGATTTTCTGGCGGAACGACGTTGGAGTCGCCCCTGCTGCCCGCCCAGTATTCCACTCGTCTCTCAGTTCTTATTCTTCGCCCCTGCGTTATAATCCGCCTGAATTTCCTCCGCCGTCAGCGCCCGGTTGTAAATCGCCACATTGTCAATCAACCCCTTGAAATACCGACCCGCCACTGCTGCTTGGCGGCTCGTCATTCCTTCCTCGGAGCCCATCGAAATATAACTGCCAGGTGCCATTGGCGCTATGGTTCCGGTGAATGGTGCGGAGTTGCCGCTTGGTTTGCCATCTAAGTAGAGCTGCACCTTTGACCCGTCATACGTCCCCGCCACATGATGCCACTCCCCAGCAGAAACCGGTTCCCCGCCCCCGTTTACGTTGGCCGTTTCCGCGGAAGCCCCTGTAAAGTTGCGACTACGCGAGCTACCATTAAAGCTATTTTGTCCATTTGCTGTTCCCACGCCAAACTCGATTCCCATCCTCGCCCCCCCGGTGGCCCCTGTCGAAATTTCTATAAAGTAATAATCTGTTCCCACCAGCCCCTGGTAACTGTCCATCCGGTTGCTCGGGTCCGCCTTCATCCAAAACTCCATTGTCACTTGCTCCCCCACATTCTGGCTGGGCGACGGCGGAATCTTTGCCGACCCGCTCACCCCGTCGAAACTGAACGCCTGCCCAAACGCTGTGGCCATCCGCGTCGCCCCTCCCGATAAAATCACATCATTGCTCTCCCCGTTCCAAAACCCCACCAGCCCGGCATGTGCCGTCTCCGGATGCTGCGACGACGATACCCACACCTTCCGAATCAACTCCACCGGCAGCGTGAAATTCCCGAATGCCGTTTCCACGCTGATTGCCTTCATCGCAAACTGCACTTTGAGTTCGTCCCCGCTTGAAGTGGTCAGCTTCACCGCCTCCCCCTTAGCCGGCACCTCTACCGCCCGCACATGATCCAGCGGCAGATCAATGTCGCCGAGTATGTCCGAGTGAAACTTAAATCCCTTGTCCCCGCTTATCCCCAAAATCCGCGAGCCTTCCTCCAAATCAATCGTCAAGGCATACTCCACTGGTTTCGCTGGTGCCTCTGCGTCCGCCGCGGCCGCCTTTTGCGAACCTCCGGTCATCATCAGAGCCACTACCAAACAACATCCATACGCCAGGGGTTTCATCGTCATAAAAGTCTCCGCTCAATAATACCCCCGGTCAAGCACGGTTTGTCGCACGCTTTTGGCCTCAATCCGTTTTACCTATTCCTCCACTGTCTCCACCACAAAACTCCCTCCCTCGCCCGCCTCGGCTGGCCGTACCAACAAGGCCCTGTAATTCACCCCTGGCTTCAAATCCAGCCACGCATCCCGCACCGTCGTCCCGGGATCCACGATCGTTTGCCCCAGCAACCGTCCCTTCTCGTCCGTCAACATCACCCGCAGCCGTCGCGCATTTCCCCCGATGCGCATCCGTAACACCCCCGCCGGCTTGCCCTGAGCCTGGTCTAAGGGCTCGCCCGCCTTCGGTGCCAGCCCCTCCGGCAATTCAAGTTTCCACACCGGCTGCTTTACTCCTGCGGAGTATATAAATTCCTTCCCCTTCGGCGCCGCAACTCGTGTGACTCCGTCCGGTGTCTCTACCCGGCTAATATCCACGGCCACACCTCGCGTTGGCACTATCGGCTCTGCCTCCCATAATTCCAGCCGCAGCGGCTTTCCCGGTACCGCCGTCTCCATTTGCGCCAGTGGCACCAGTTGCAACCCGCGCTTCGCCAGCCCCGCCTGCGCGTCGGCCAATTCACTCGCCTGCGGCTCAATCAGCACTATCCGCATCCCCGCCCGCAGGTTGAGCTTCCGCGTCGCTGAAGGTTTGCCCGCCTCCTCAATCTCGTTCTCCAAACCCGGAAATTTGTCCCCCACCAGGCTGCTGCCGTAAATATAAAAATCTGCCAGTTCGCTGGCGAATTTTCCATTTGGCCCGGCGCGATTGATCCAAAACCACACCCGGCCCTCCTCCGCCCACTGGTCAATCTTCGCCACCGCCCCAAATAAATCCACATTCTCCTCCACATGCGCCTGCAGCCGCCGCGGGTTCGCCACTTCGGCATTGCTTAGAAATAGATTGAACCCCGCCAGTGCCGCCACCAACACCACCGCCCCCGCCAAATTCCGCCGCGGCCCCGCCTGCACGCCTGCCACCGCTCCGGCTATTACCAGCGGAATCAGCGCCAGCCCCCAATACCCCGGCAGCTTCTCTGGCAGTCCATAAACCAATAAAATCCCCGCCAGCGCCGCCGTCACCACCACCCATTGCCTCCGCTCCGGCATCCGCTCCAGCATCCACGCCACCCACCCGCCCGTCACCAGCAGGGGAAAAACCAGCATCAGCGAACACTCCGCCTCGTTCTGCAACAACGGCCACAGCCCGCTCGCGCCAAAAAAACAAAACTCCGCAAACACCGCGATATACATCATGCACACAAACGGCAGCGGCGCCGCCAGTGAGGCCCACACCCCCGTCGGTCGCTCCCCGCTGCCCGCGTAGGCCAGCCGCCCGCCCCGCCACACGCCGAATAACGCCAGCAACAACACCAGCAGATAAAACGGCAGCCACACCGCGCCCTGCCACCACACCACCATCGGCACGCCCCATTGCCCCGAGCTGTAGCTGCCCGCCGCCGCAATTTGCTGGGCAAAAAACAACCACGGCCCGCCCGACCCCGCTGAAATCGCCGCCTGCAGCCCGAGCACCAACACTCCCCCCAGTGCCGCCCATCCCAGCCCCGCCGCCAGCTCCCGCCACCGCCACCGCGGCAACCCATACACAAAGAACCCGAACACCATCGGCGCCACCACCGCCTGCGCCAGATACGTGCATACCGCGCCCACGAAAAACGCCCCCGCCAGCATCTGCCACGCCCACAGCCGCTGCGCCTCCCGCATCCGCGCCTGCGCCCACAGCGTCCCCAGCACCAAAACCACGCAGGTCCCAAAAACGTTGTCCCAGCTCAGGTTGTAAATCACCACCCCGTTCGTCAGCCCCAGGGCCGCCCCGATCAACGCCGCCCGCTCATTCCGAAACCACGCCCGCAGCGCTCCAAACAAAAACAGGTAGCCCGCGTAAAACGTTGCCGCCTTCTGCACGAATATCGCCGCTGCCACCGGCAGCCAGTGATGCGCCAGCCAGCCCAGCGCCCCGTGGATCACCCGCGACCCCTGATACGCTCCCGGCACCTGTGCATATAATAATTGCGGATGCACAAAATACCCCGCCGCCTTCCACGCGTCCACGTTCGCGTTCGTCGAATACATCCACGTCGCGTTCGCCGCGAAAAATACCAGCGGAAACAACGCCAGCACCCATCGCGTCCTCCGGGAAATCATGCCCGCCAGCAAACCTCCCGTCTCGTCTCCCCGCAAGTAAATTGCCCCATCCTCTTTCCGCCGTGCATTTTCACCTTTCACTTTTCTCTCTTCTCCTTTTCCATCTTCCCGTTTTCCCTATTCCATTATTCACGGCTCAACCACTCCCGCATGATCAGCCGCGTCATCAGCGTCCCGCCGCGCAGCCGCCCGCGCAATCCCGGCCACGCCCGACTCACCCGCCCGCCAATCCGCGCCGGTTCCTCCGCCTCAATCTCCACAATCCTCACCCCGCGCTTCGCCGCCCGGATCGCCATCAGCACCTCGAAAATATCCCCCTGGTGCTCATGGAGCTTCAACTCGTATAACAGGCTCTTGCGAAACGCCCGGTACATCCCCAGCGCGTCCGTGTAGCTCCCGCCAAACAGCCCGTTGATGATCCGCGTGTAAACAAAGTTGCCCACCGCCGTCAGCGCCGTGTCATCATGGCTCCGCGCCGTGCCCTTGTAGCGCGACGCTATCGCCAGGTCATACCCCTCCTTCATTTTTGCCACCAGTTGCGGAATCGCCTCGGGCAGCGAATTGTTGTCCGGGCTGAAACAAATGATCACGTCCCCCGTCGCCGCCTCAAACGCCTGCCACCACGCCGCAAAAATCCCCGGCTTCCGCTGCGCCAGGCACGTGTAGCCATGTTCCTTCAAGTATTCCTGCGTCCCGTCCGTCGAATGCCCGTCCACAAAGATAATCTCGTCCACCCACTCCCGCTTCACCTGCGGCATGATCAAACGGAGACCTTCGATCTCGTTGAGAACGGGAATGAATAAAGTGGTTTTCACGCCGGGCCGCGCTACTCAATGACCGCCTTTCCCGAAAAGGCAATGCGCGAACGGCTTCATTCCTCCTCCGCCGCCATCGTATAACTCCTCCACCCTCCGCCTCCGGCCTTTCTTTTCCATTTCAATTCCTTGACACCCGCCCTCCCTCCCGCATGTTCACCCTTTCTACCACCGTGAGCTACAAACTCTTCATCCCCGGCCCGACTGAGGTCTCACCCGCCATGTTCGCGGCGATGTCCCAACCGATGTTCGGCCATCGCAGCAAGGACTTCGTCGCCCTCTACCAGGGGCTCCAGCCCGACCTTCAGGCCCTCTTTTACACCCGCGACCCCGTTTATATCAGCACCAGCAGCTCTTGGGGCCTTATGGAAGGCGCCCTCCGCAACCTCGTCGCCAAGCGCGTCCTCAATTGCATGAACGGCGCCTTCTCCGACAAATGGAACGACGTCGCCAAACGCTGCGGCAAGGACGCCTCCCCCCTCCAGTTCGAATGGGGCAAGCCCATTGACCCCGCCGCCCTCCGCCGCGAGCTTGCCACCGGCCAGTTCGATACCGTCACCATTATTCACAACGAAACCTCCACCGGCACCATGAGCCCCCTCGCCGACCTCATGGCCGTCGTCCGTGAGTTTCCCGAGGTCATCGCTGTTGTGGACTGCGTCAGCTCCTTCACCGTCGTCCCCATCAAAAAAGACGAACTCGGCATTGACGTCCTCCTCACCGGCTCCCAAAAGGCCCTTTCTCTCCCGCCCGGCCTTTCCCTCTGCGCCGTCTCCGAACGCGCGCGACAGCGTGCCGCCACCATCCCCGGCCGCGGCTATTACTTCGACTTCCTCGAATTCCACGCCAACCACGAAAAGGGCATGACTCCCAGCACGCCTTGCATCTCCTTGATCAACGGCCTCCGTGCCAAGGTGGATGAAATCAAGGCCGAAGGCCCCGATAACCGTTTCGCCCGCCACGCCCGCACCAACGCCCTCGTTCACGCCTGGGTCGAGCGCCACGGCTTCAAGCTCCTCCCCGAAAAACCCTTCGCCTCCAAGGCCCTCTCCTGCATCGTCAACACCCGCAACCTCGACCTCGACGCCCTCAACAAGGGCCTCAAGTCCCGCTATCAGGCCGTGATTGACACCGGCTACGGCAAACTCAAGGGCAAAACCTTCCGCATCTCCAACATGGGTGACGAAACCGAGGCCACCATCTCCCAGCTCCTCGGCCAGCTCGACACCCTCATCGCGGAACTCCCGAAAACTTAGTGTCCGCACTTTCCCCGGCGCAATTTTAGCCGAATAGGGATATGCCTCGGCTGGTTTATGCTCATTTTCCCTGTCTTGGCCCTTCTTTTTCCGCTCGCCCATCTCCTCGTCCTCTTGCGTCTTCTTTTATCCCCCGCCTGCCGGATTCGCGGATAATTTGCTTTTCTCCTTCGCTCCCGCCCCCGCTTCTGCTACTCTATTCGTTTTTTCTGGCTCATGGCTAAAACCCTGATCATCGCCGAAAAGCCCAGCGTCGCCGCCGACATCGCGCGCGCGCTCGGCGGTTTCAAGAAAAACGGTGAATTCTTCGAGAGCGACGACTACGTCCTCTCCTCCGCCGTCGGCCACCTCGTCGAACTCTTCATGCCCGAGGACATTGACCCCAAGCTCTCCCGCTGGTCCCTGACCAACCTCCCCATCATCCCCGAAACCTTCGGTCTCAAGCCCACCGAGCGCGGGGCCGAACGCTTCAAGCTCCTCAAAAAACTCCTCGCTCGCAAGGATGTGGATGCCGTCCTCAACGCCTGCGACGCCGGCCGCGAGGGCGAGCTCATCTTTACCTACATCTACCAGCTCGCCAATTCCAAGAAGCCCTTCCGCCGCCTTTGGTGGTCCTCCATGACCAAGGAGGCCATTCGCGACGCCTTCAAGCACCCGCGCGAAGCCGCCGCCATGTATCCCCTTCAGGAAGCCGCCCGCTGCCGCTCCGAGTCCGACTGGCTCATCGGCATCAACGGCACCCGCGCCCTCACCTCCCGCATGGGTCGCCGCGGCGGCCTCGTCGCCTCCGTGGGCCGCGTCCAGACTCCCACCCTCTCCATGGTCATGGACCGCGAATACGAAATTCGCGCCTTCGTCCCCCGCAACTACTGGCGCGTCCTCGCCAATTTTAAAATCGCCGCCGGTTTCTACGAGGGCGTCTTCCAGCGCCCCGAGTTCAAACGCAACCCCAACGACGAGCACGACCGCGCCGACCGCCTCTGGGACCAGGCCGCTGCCGAAAAAATCCACGCCGAGGCCGCCGCCGCCCCCCACGCCACCATCTCCGAAGAGAAAAAGCATACCACCCAAATCTCCCCGCGCCTTTACGACCTTACCACCCTCCAGCGCGAGGCCAACTCCCGCTTCGGCCTCCCCGCCGGCAAAACCCTCAGCCTCGCCCAGGCCCTTTACGAAAAACACAAGGCCATCACCTACCCTCGCACCGACTCCCGCGCCCTCCCCGAAGACTACGCCTCCACCGTCCAGCGCACCCTCAAAAACCTCGGGGGTGAATACGCCGCCCACGCCGCCAAGGTTCTCGAAAACCGCTGGCTCAATCCCGCCAACAAACGCCTCTTCAATAACGCCGAGGTCTCCGACCACTTCGCCATCATCCCCACCGACGAATTCCCTGACAAGCTCTCCCCCGACGAAGCCAAAATCTACGATATGATCGCCCGCCGCTTCGTCGCGGCCTTCTACCCCGTCGCTGAATTCGACATCACCACCCGCCTCAGCGAAGCCGCCGGCCACACTTTCAAAACCGAAGGCAAAGTCCTCGTCGTCCCGGGCTGGCTCGCCGTTTACGGCAAGGAATCCGTCGTCGAAGGCAACCTCACCCCTCTTTCCCCCTCCGACTACCGGGCCATCAACCAGGGCGAATCCGCCCCCTGCGCTAACATCGCCGAAATCAAAACCGAGGCCGACGTCACCCGCCCGCCCCCGCGCTACACCGAAGCCACCCTCCTCGCCGCCATGGAAGGCGCCGGCAAACTCGTCGAGGATGAAGACCTCGCCGACGCCATGAAGGAAAAAGGCCTCGGCACCCCCGCCACCCGCGCCTCCATCATCGAGCACCTCCTCGCCCTCCGCTACCTCGAGCGCGCCCAGCGCGACCTCGTCCCCACCACCAAGGCCGAATCCCTCATGGACTTCCTCAAGGCCGTCAAAATTGAGGAACTCACCAGCCCCGCCCTCACTGGCGAATGGGAATACCAGCTCCGCAAAATCGAAACCGGCAAGCTCACGCGCGACAAATTCATGGGCGGCATCGCCAAGCTCACCGAACAAATCGTCGAGCGCACCCGCACCTTCGACGAGGAGAAGCTCCCCACCAAGCCAACCGACATCGTCAGCTTCACCGACCAAAAGCCCCTTCTCGAAACCTTCCGCACCTACCGCTCCCAGGACCG
>CAZDAQ010000068.1:0-5251 GCA_964503425.1 uncultured Opitutales bacterium | reverse complement strand
TTCGTCTTCGAAAACAACGACGACAACAACGGCGAGCCCCTCGACCTCACCCAATTCCCCGTCATCGCCACTTGCCCCGTGGACGGCGCCCCCGTCCACGAAACCCCCAACGGCTACGTCTGCGCCAACCATGGCCGCGGCCCCGACGCCAAGTGCGGGTTTCGCATCTCCCGTTCCCTCCTCGGCGCCACCCTCCTGCCCGACCAGTTTATCAAGCTCGTCACGGAGAAAAAGACCGACCTCATCAAAGGCTTCAAATCCCGTCGCACCAACCGCTTCTTCGACGCCTTCCTCGTTCTCAAGGACGGCGGCAAAATCGGCTTCGAGTTTCCCCCCCGCCCCCCGCGCGTCCCCGGCGCCAAAGGCAAACGCTCCAAATTTGCCCAACCCACCGACGCTTCCACACCGGACGGCACCACGACCACCGACACCCCGCCCCCCGCCGAGCCCACCGCCCCGGCCTCTTGATTCTTGCTTCGTCAGTTGGCATCCGTCCTTAGGAGGATTCATGCTCGAACTCCGCCCCACCTGCGAACATTGCAATAAACCCCTCCCGCCGGACTCCACCGAAGCCCGCATCTGCTCCTTCGAGTGCACCTTCTGCGCGGCTTGCGTGGATAACCTCCTCGGCAACGTCTGCCCCAACTGCGGCAGCGGCTTCGCCCCCCGCCCCATTCGCACCGCCACCAACTGGAGGGGTGGCGACTACCTCGGCAAATACCCCGCCTCCACCACCGTCAAACACCGCCCCGTCAACCTCTCCGCCCATGCGCTCTTCGCCGCCAAAATCAAATCCCTTCCGCCCGAAAAACGCTGATTTCCCTTCCTCGCGCAAATTTCCTGTCAGGTCCGGTCTCCATTTCACCACTTAGTGGGAGCATGAACCCACCTTCCCTCACCTCTCCCGCTGGCGACGACGCCACCCTCGTCGCCCAAAGCCTCTCCGGCGACCGCTCCGCCTTCTCCCGCATCGTCGCGCGCTACCAGTCCCTCATCTGCTCCCTCGCTTTCAGCGCCACCGGCAGCCTTCCCCGCAGCGAGGACCTCGCCCAGGACACCTTCCTCACCGCCTGGAAATCCCTCCGCAACCTCCGCGAGCCGGGCAAGCTCCGTTCCTGGCTCTGCGGCATCGCGCGTAACAGCATCCTCGGCGAATTCCGCCGCCTTGGCCGTGAACCCGCCCACGCCGCCACCTCGCTTGAAGGCGCGCTCCAGTTGCCCGCGTCTGACCCTCAGCCCGCAGCCCAGGCCATTTCTAGCGAGGAGGCCGCCCTCCTCTGGCGCGAAGTCAGCCAGTTGCCCACCATCTACCGTGAGCCCCTCGTTCTTTTCTACCGCCAAAACCAATCCGTCGCCGCCGTCGCCCAGTCGCTTGACCTCTCCGAGGACGCAGTCCTCCAGCGCCTTTCCCGTGGCCGCAAAATGCTCCACGAGCGCATGCTCAGCTTCGTCGAAGACGCCCTCGCCCGCACCACCCCCGGCCGCCACTTCACCCTCGGCGTCGAAGCCGCCCTGCCCATCCTCGCCGTTTCCACGTCGGTCACCTCCACTTCCGCCCTCGCCAAAGGTGGCGTCGCGGTCAAATCCGGCGGCTTTCTCGGCCTCCTTGCCACGCTGCTCGTCCAATTTGCCAACATCTTCGCCTCCATCGGACTCACTTGGTACGCCATTCACGACTCAGCCACGCCGCGCGAGCGTCGCTTCACTGCGCGCTGGATGCTCGCCCTCTGGTGCTGCGTGCTCGTATTCGCGCTGAGTTTTTACGGCATTGCCTCCCTGAACCGCGGCCTCGCGCCCTCGTCCGCGCCCGATTGGAGGCAAACCTTTCCCACCATCGCCCTCTGGTGGGGCTACTGCATGGTCCTGGCCGTATTGTTCGTGCTCCTCTTTCGCGGCAAAGCCGCCATTCGCCGGCTCGATTCGGCCGAGGGCACCCTCCCCGCCGCGGCTACCGCCCCGCGCCCGCTCCACGCGCAAATCGGCGCCGTATTCACGGTGTGCGTCTGCTGTTTTTCCGCCCCGATCGTCGTGGCCTGGCAGTCCGGCGACCGTCCCGTCGCCACCATTCTCGCGGCATTTGTCTTCCTGTTTGCTGTTGGTGTCACCTGGCATTCCTACGGTCGCCTGCGCAAAACCGCCGATGGTGTCGGCATTTTTATCCTGGCCGCCGCCGCCGTCGTAAACCTTGCGCTGGTCAACTGGCGCCTCGATGTCTGGCTCGCCCCCGTCTGCCGCGTGGACCTCGCCACCATGCACCAACTCCTGCCCATGTCCATTATACACGCCCTGTCCGCAATCCTCGTCCTTTGGACCTTCGCCCTCCTCGCCCTTACCAAACCCGCCACCCCGAGTGACCCGTCCCTCGCCCTCCGAAACTTCAGCGTAGGAGCGCCGCCCCCGTGTAAAAGCGCGGTCACAAGCCCAAAAACTGTTGCGCCCCACCACCACCCCGTTTAGGTCTTTACCCCCCGTGCCTGTGCAATGCGGCCCGGAATCTGCTTTACACCCAGGCTCCTTAACCTAAACCGTTTTCCACCATGATTGACGACATCACCAAAAACCTCGGCGACAAGGCCGACTTCTACCTCAAGCACCAGTGCAAAACCATCGCCAAGGAGCGCCTGCACCTCCCCGGCCCCGATTTCGTTGACCGCATCTTCGCCCCCTCCAACCGCAACAACCGCGTCCTCAACAACCTCAACTGGATCCACAACACTGGCCGCCTCGCCGGCACCGGCTACCTCTCCATCCTCCCGGTGGACCAAGGCATCGAGCACTCCGGCGGCGCCTCCTTCGCCAAGAACCCCGACTACTTCGACTCCGAAAACATCGTCAAGCTCGCGCTCGAAGGCGGCTGCAACGCCGTCGCCTCCACCTTCGGCGTCCTCGCCTCCGTCTCCCGCAAATACGCCTCCAAAATCCCCTTCCTCGTCAAAATAAACCACAACCAAATCCTTACCTTCCCCAACCAGTTTGACCAGGTCATGTATGGCACCATCAAGGACGCCTACGAGATGGGGGCCGCCGCCGTCGGTGCCACCATCTACTTCGGCTCCGAGGAATCCAACCGCCAGATCACCGAAGTCGCCAACGCCTTCGCCCTCGCTCACGAATACGGCATGGCCACCGTCCTCTGGTGCTACCTCCGCAACAACGCCTTTAAGAAGGACAAGGACTACCACGTCTCTGCCGACCTCACCGGCCAGGCCAACCACCTCGGCACCACCATCCAGGCCGACATCATCAAGCAAAAACTCCCCGAGAACAACGGCGGCTACACCGCCCTCCAGATGGGCGACTCCTCCTACGGCAAAATTGACAAGCGCGTTTACACCGAGCTCACCTCCGACCATCCCATCGACCTAACCCGCTACCAGGTCGCCAACTGCTACATGGGCCGCGCCGGCCTCATCAACTCCGGTGGCGCCTCCGGCGCGCACGACTTTCAGGAAGCCGTCATCACCGCCGTCATCAACAAACGCGCTGGCGGCACCGGCCTCATCTCCGGCCGCAAAGCCTTCCAGCGCCCCATGGCCGAAGGCATCAAGCTCCTCAACACCATCCAGGACGTCTACCTCTGCAAGGACGTCACCGTCGCGTAAGTTGATCAGCGTAGGCGTCGCCGCGTAGGGGCGCAGACTAGCTGCGCCCACCGTAGCGCGACGCTATAGCCCGCGCCTCTTCTGGAGGGACGACCTCCGTGTCGTCCATCAGAATTTTATCGCGCTGCCCTGTGCTCTGCCCATGCGTAATTGTTGATTGCTGAATTAAATTCAGCAATCAGCATTCAGCCATCATCCATGCCTTCCCGCCCGGCCACCCGCCGCTACTTCGTCTACATCCTCCGCTGTGCCGACGCCTCCCTCTACATCGGCTACACGACCGACCTCGCCCGCCGCGTCGCCCACCACAACACTTCCAAACGCGGTGCCCGCTACACCCGCTCCCGCCGCCCGGTCGTCCTAAAATACTCCGAGTCCTTCGCCACTCTCAGCGCCGCCCTCAAACGCGAACACGCGCTCAAACAACTCACCCGCGCCCAAAAACTCGCCCTCCTCCGCTCCGCCAAACGCCCCCGCAAATCCCTCAAAACCTCTCCCTGACCACCGTTCCTCGATCCCTCTATTCACTTATCCTGCTAATTCTGTTAACCCTGTCCAAAAACCCTTCCTCTTCCTTCTCTGCCTTAGCTGCCTCTGTTCCATTTCTTCCTCTTTCTGCTGCGTAATCTGCGGTTCCCCTTGTCTCTCCTCTTCCTCTTCCATTTATCATTCGAATTTTAAAATTTGAAATTAGCTATCATGCTCCCCGCTCTCACCCTCCCGCCCCCCGGCGATTTCGCCGGCTACATCTTTGACTGCGACGGCACCCTCGCCGCCTCCATGCGCCTCCACTACAACGCCTGGGTCCGCGCCCTCCAGCACCACGGCGCCAAACTCGACTTCACCTGGGACATGTTCATCGCCAACGCCGGCCGCGGCCCCCGCTTCTTTGTCACCCTCCTCAACCAACTCCACGGCGAAGACCTCGACCCCGACCACGTCACCCACACTCAGGATCAACTCCTCGACGAACTCCACCACACCGTCCAGCCCGTCCCCGAGGTCGTCGCCCTCGCCCGCGAGCTGCACGCCAAAAACAAACCCCTCGCCGTCGCCTCCGGCGGCAACCGCCCCACCGTCCACCGCACCCTCGACTTCATCGGCATCCGCTCCCTCTTCCCCGTCATCGTCACCATCGAGGACGTCACCCACGGCAAACCCGCCCCCGACTCTTTCCTCCTCGCCGCCCAGCTCCTTAAAGTCCCCGCACAAGACTGCCTCGTCCTCGGCGACTCCGTCCTCGACATCCAGGCCGCCGACGCCGCCGGCATGGCCTCCCTCAAACTCGAACCGCAGTAACTCCGGAAATCTTTCGCCCGCGCGCCATTAAACCTTGTTTCCGCACCGTGCTTTTCCTAGCATTATCCTAACGCGTCTACTTCCCGTTGCCTACTCGGCGTCACCTAAACACGCTTTTTCCTGACCTTACCCGCCCTCCTCCGCTTCCTGCGCTCTTCGTCCCGCGCCACCGTCCTCACCTCCACTCTCGCTATATTGGCCTCCTCCGCCTTCGCGCAGACCGCCCTCTATAAGACCAACGACGGTAACGATCTCGGCTCGACCACCAGTTGGACTCTCGCCACCGGCGGCTCGGGCGGCAACCCCTCCTCCCTCGACGGCTCCCAAGTCGCCACGTTCGACGACACGGT
>CAZDAQ010000067.1:0-14577 GCA_964503425.1 uncultured Opitutales bacterium | reverse complement strand
CCCATGAAGCCCCTCTACCCCATCCTTGCCCTGCTCCTCCTCGCCTTCTGCTCAAGTCGCGCCGCAGACGCCCCTTCTGCCGTACCCGCGTCCACCGGTAGCGTCAGCAACCCGACCTCTGCAGCGCCCGTGCCTGCCGCCGCCCCCGACAAAGTCGCCGCCAAACCGCTCTTCCGCGACCCCGTCTACGATGGCGCCACCGACCCCACCATCATCTACCACCCTGAGGACAAAAAGTGGTATATGTTCTACACCAACCGCCGCGCCAACGTCCCCGACCTCAATGGCGTCACCTGGGTCCACGGCACCCCCATCGGCATCGCCGCCTCTGCCGACGGCGGTGCCACCTGGCAATACGTCGGCCAGGCCAAGATCAATTATAAAGACGCCGTCCCCAACCCCACCTGGTGGGCGCCTGCTGTCGTCGTGCATAATGGCCTCTACCACATGTATCTTGTTTACGTCCCGGGTATATTTACCGACTGGAGCCACCCCCGCTACATCATCCACCTCACCAGCAAAGACCTCCTCTCTTGGGACTACCAGTCCACCCTGCCCCTCTCCAACCCCAAAGTCATTGACGCCGGCGTCCTCCGCCTGCCTGACGGCACTTGGCGCCTCTGGTATAAAGACGAAGCCACCGGCTCCTCCTGCAATTATGCCGACAGCCCCGATCTCGTCACTTGGACGGACCACGGCAGAGTCCCCGCCCTCTCCGATGCTGGCGGCGAAGCCCCCCTCCCCTTCCACTGGCAGGGCTATTACTGGCTCATGCGCGACATCACCGGTGGCCGCCATGGCCTCGCCCTCTACCGCTCCGACGACGCCCTCAGATGGACCCGCGTCGGCACCCTCCTCCAAGCCCCCGGCACCGGTCCCGACGACACCGCCGTCGGCCACCACCCCGAAGTCATCCTTTCGGGAGACCGCGCCTACCTCTTCTACTTTACCCAATTTAACCGCCGCACCTCCATCCAAGTCACTGAACTCAAATACGACGCCACGAACAAAACCCTCACCTGCGACCGCAACACCCCCACGATGATCAACCTCCAGCCGCCCAAAGACCCCGAAACCAATTCAAAATTCAATTAGTTCGCTGGTTTTGCCCATCAAACCCGGGCTCGGACTCATACCTGCCTCCAAGTACTCGCGCTTTCGCGTGGTTAAGCCGTACGCTCGCCCCGGCCACCTCCATCGGGAGGATGCATTGCCCCGTAGTCTGTTTTGCGCCTATTCATTTTGACGGTCAGTCAAACGTTTGTTTTGTAACCATCAGCCATAAGGCATACCCCCCAGCTAGAGCCTTTGCCTGTGACCTACTGCCGCACCTTTCCTTGGCTGAAAAATATTGCATATGATTCCAGTTCAATAACTTGCGGCTTTTCATGCCTTTGGTTTCTGGCGGAAGCATCCTCGCAAATGGGCCGCTTCGCTATCCGTCCCCGTCCACCGCGCTTTCTGAAAATCGTCGCTTCGACACCTGCTTGGCACACCGCTTGCTTGTTCTTCCCCGAGCTTCTGCCTCTGGCGCGCTGGCGATTCCTTCGCCACGCATCTTGGTGGAAGTCCGCGTTCTTGTATCCACCAAACGGATCGAGGGCTCAACCTACAAACCAAATTAACAAACTAAAAGCGCAGGCGAAATCGCCTCAATCCACCATGACAACTCGTAATTACGGTAAAAGATGGCTGAGCGCCGCCCTCGCGGGCCTGGCGCTTCTCGGTAGCTTGGCCGCTACCCAACTCCTGGCGCAGAATACCACTGCGTCCAACACCACTGCCGCGCCTGCGGCGGCGAACACCACGGCTGCTCCCGCAGCGGCTGCTCCGGCTGCGCCCCCGCCTGCCACTCTTGATCAGCGCGTCGCTGACCTCGAAGCCGAGGTGAACAATGGCGCCCCGGGCACGGGCCCCGATCCTAAAGACGCCACAAAAACGGTCACTTGGACATCGAATCTCACTGCTTCCGGCCCGGGCCACAATGCTTGGCTCCTGACTTCGACGGCCTTCGTGCTCATGATGACTCTGCCCGGCCTCGCCCTCTTCTACGGCGGCCTCGTCCGGCGCAAGAACGTCGTGTCCGTCCTGGCTCAATGCTTCGGCATCACCGGCATGGTCACCGTCCTTTGGTGGCTCTGCGGATACAGCTTCATCTTCGGCAAGGGCTTTGCCACCAGCATGCCCGCCCTCGGGCCCTTCCTTGGCGGCAACGAGTTCGACTTGTTTGCTGGCGTCACCAGCATCCCGAACACCGACTATGCCTATTGGGTTTCTCAGAACGTGTTCGCCTGCTTCCAGTTGATGTTCGCCGTGATCACTCCGGCCCTCATCATCGGCGCTATCGCCGAGCGCATGAAATATTCCGCCCTCATGCTCTTCATGACGGCTTGGATGTTCGTGGTTTACTTCCCCCAGGCGCACATGGTGTGGGGCATTAGCGGCTGGATGAATGGCTGCTGGAATGCCACCGCCGTCATCAAGGCCATTGACTTCGCCGGCGGCACCGTCGTGCATATGTCCTCGGGCTGGTCCGCGCTGACCTTGTGCTTGATTATCGGGCCCCGCCTCGGCTTCGGCAAAGTCCCGATGCCGCCGCACAGCATCGTCAACGTGCTCATCGGCACTGGCCTCCTCTGGGTTGGCTGGTATGGCTTTAACTCCGGCTCCGCCGTCGCGGGTGACGTCGTCGCCGCCAACGCCTTCACCACCACCACCTTGGCCACCGCCACGGGCGCGTTGGTCTGGGCGCTCATTGAGTGGGTCGTCAAAGGTAAAGCCACCTGCTTGGGCTACTGCTCTGGCGCGGTCGCCGGTCTGGTCGTCATCACGCCCGCCGCCGGTTACGTCAATTCGACCGGTTCCATGTGGATTGGCCTCGCCGCCGGAGTCATCCCCTTCTTCTTTGTTTACAAAGTTAAGGGCTGGCTCGGCTATGATGACGCCCTCGACACCTTCGGCGTCCACGCCGTAGGTGGTACCACCGGCGCCATCATGACCGGCATCCTCGCCGATCCGGCGGTCAACTCCAACCTGAACACCAACCTCAAAGCCTTGATTGCCAACCACACGCTGTGGATCGAGCAGGTCAAGGCCGTTGGCGTGACCATCGTTCTCTCCTGCGTGGGCACGGCGATCATCGCCTACATCATCAAGTTCACCATCGGTCTGCGTCCGACTCCCGAACAGGAAGAGCAGGGCTTGGATCTCAGCGATCACGGCGAAGAAGGCTACATCCTGGACTAATCATCCCGTAGCCACCTAACCACTAACACGAAAGCTGTACTCATGAAACTCATCGTAGCCATCATCAAGCCCTTCAAGCTTGAAGAGGTTAAAAGCGCCCTCCAAGCCATCGGAGTCGAAGGCATGACCATGACCGAGGTCAAGGGCTTTGGCCGCCAAAAAGGCCACACGGAAATCTATCGCGGCAGTGAATACGCGGTGGAATTCCTCCCCAAGATCAAGCTCGAGATCGCCGTCGTCCCTGAAAAGGTCGCCGCCGTCGTCTCGACCATCTCGAAGACCGCCAAAACCGGCAAAATCGGTGACGGCAAAATCTTCGTCATTCCCATCGAGCAGACCATCCGCATCCGCACCGATGAATCCGGTCCGGGAGCGATCTAACCCTCGCATCGGTTGAACCAACGCGCCCGCAGTCCCGTCAGGGGCTGCGGGCGCTGCGTTTCATCCCTACGGCACCTGCCTCCCCAGGTGGCCACCTATCCCTCCGCCACAGTTAAGGGCTCGTCCCGGCTTGCTGCCCGCCCCCCAATCTGACACGAATCTGCGTTCAGCTCATGGAGAACCTCGGTATCCACCGGCCGCGCAACATTGGTTGGGCCCGCGCCGCCGCCCTGCTCTATGGCGATTGGGGCACTAGCAAAGCCTACGTCATCGGCGCGGCCTTCTTTTATACGCAATACGCCTCATTGCCGACGATCCTGGCCGTCTGCATCCTCACCGCCCTCGTCGGCTTCAACTACGTCATCGTCTGCAAGTATTTCCCCGACGGCGGCGGCGTCTATTCCTCCGCCCGCCTCCAAAATCGTCTCCTCGCGGTCGTCGGCTCCCTCCTCCTCGTTGCCGACCTCACCGTCACCGCCTCCCTCAGCGCCTGGTCGGCCATGGCCTACCTGCTGCACGCCCTTTTTGGGCAAGCCGCCCTCTCTGGCGCCCTTCCCTACTACCTCGAGGTCTCCAGCATCGGCGCCATCTTCTTCATCGGCGCGCTGAACGTCTTCGGCCCCAAGCACAGTGGCAGCATGGCCGTTAGCCTCGCCGTGCCCACCGTTATTGTCGTGGTCCTCCTCCTCGGCCTCAGCGCCCCACACCTCACCACCGCCTACCTCACCCACCCCCAGCAGAATTTCCGCAGCGACTGGACCAACTTCGTCGCCGTCATCCTCGCGCTCAGCGGCGTCGAAGCCATCGCCAACCTCACCGGCGTGATGAAGCTCGATCCCGGCACCACCCCGGAAAGACCCCGTGTCGTCTGCACCGCCCGCAAGGCCATCCTCATTGTCGCCCTCGAAGTTGTCTTCGGTACCGCCCTCATGGGCTGGGCCATGCTCTCCCTGCCGCCCGACATCTACGGGCCATCCCTCACCGCCCACTGGGACGACATGCTCACTGAACTGGCCAAAAGCTACGGCGCACTCGCCTTCGGCGGCCATTTCGGAACCTTCTTCGGCATCGCCACCGCGCTCATCGTTGGCCTGCTCCTCCTCAGCGCCGTCAACACCGCCGTCGTCGCCCTCATCGGCCTCTTTTACCTCCTCGCCCGCGACGGGGAAATGCCCTCCGCCTTCGCCAAGCTCAACCGCCATGGCGTCCCCTGGTTTCCCGTCCTCATCGCCACCGTACTGCCCGTCGTCGTTGTCGTCGTCTCCAATGACCAAATCTCCCTGATGGAACTCTACGCCATCGGCGTCGTCGGCGCCATCACCGTCAACCTCGGCTCCTGCGTCCTCAATAAAAACCTCGCCATGCGCTGGTATGAGCGCGGCTTCATGGCCGCCACCACGCTCGTCCTCGCTGCCGTCGAAGTGACCCTCGGCTGGACGAAGCCCCACGCCCTCTTTTTCATCTGCTGCATCGTCATTGTCGGCCTCGGCGTGCGCGCATTCTCCCAGCGCCGCGCCGGCAAATCGGCCGCCCTCGCGCCCGATGCCTTCATCCCCGCCGCCGCCCGCGAAACCACCCCCGCCACCTCGATCATGGTCGCCGCCCGCGGCTTCACCCCCGTCCTCCGCTTTGCCCTCGAGGAAGCCCGCCTCCGCCACGCCACCCTCTATGTCCTCTATGTCCGCACCGTCGCCGTCGCCCTCCCCGGCGTGCCCGACCAGCCCGGCCCCTCCCGCTGGCAGGATGACCAGCAAGCCGCCGAAATCATCCACGGCATGCACCAGCTAGCCGAAGATGCCGGCGTCCCCATCATTCCCCTCTACATCGTCAGTGAAAACCCCGCCGACACCATCGCCGCCGCCGCCATGAAGGCGAACGTCAACATCCTCATCCTCGGCGTCCCCCACCGCCGCACCCTCGTCTCCCTCCTCAAAGGCGACGTCGTCACCGAGGTCGCCGCCTCCCTCCCCGAAAATATTCACCTCCTCATCCACGGATAAATGCCGGCCTGCCTGCGCGGGCCTCTGGTCTTCATAATGTGCCTGCTGTCGTGAAGCCCATTCAGCGCTTTTACTCCGCGCGAGTCACCAACCCACCTGCAAGCCCCACCGCCCGCAACCAACCTTTCTCCCCATGTCCACAAACTATACCCAGGCCGTTATCATCGGTGGCGTCGTTGCCTGGGGTCTTTATCGCCGCATCCGCCGCACCATCGGCCGCCAGCGCCTGCGCCGGGGCCGCCTCTGGTTTTCCCTCGTGGTTTTCAGCCTGGTGAGTCTCCTGCTAGCCCTCACATCCCTGTTTCACCCAACCTTGCTGGAAGGGCTCGCGGGCGGACTGCTCCTCGGGGGAGTTCTCGGGTGGTTCGGGTTGCGCCTCACCCGCTTTGAAACCACCCCCGAGGGCCATTTTTACACGCCCAACGCCCACATCGGCATCGCCCTTTCCCTCCTGCTCATCGGTCGCCTGGCTTACCGCTTCTGGGTGCTCGACGACCTTGCCACCGCCGCCAACCATCCGCCGCCGATGCAAAGCCCGCTGACCCTCTTTATCTTCGGCCTGCTCGCGGGCTATTACATCATCTATTATCTCGGTCTGCTCTCCCACACTCACGATGCAAAGTCTGCTAATTGACTTTTCGTGCGGAAAAGGCCCCCGCGCCTCTCCCACCCTTACCGCCGCACGTAAAACTTCTTCTCCCAGTTCTTCTGGTTGTCATTCGCCTCGCGGATGAACGGCGTGAATACCGACAGGCTCAGCACCAGCCAGTTGATGAAATTCGCCGGAAACCGGCAGGGCCGCACAAAGTCCACAAACAACACCACCCGCGTCCCGTTTGTGTCGTTCCACACTTCGTGGTTGAACGAATCGTCGAACACCAGCGTCTTTCCCTCCTGCCAGTGGCAAATCTGGTCACGCACGCGAATCTTCACGTTTTCGTTCGGCTCCGGCACCATCAGCCCCAAGTGATAACGCAGCACCCCGTTATACGGCCCCCGGTGCGCCGGAATGTGCTTCGTCGGCGACAGAATAGAGAAAAACGCCGTGGATAGCCCGGGAATTTTCTTGAGCAGCCGCGCCGTCTCCGGACAGGCCCGCAAATTGATTTCCGATTTTACCCCAAACCCGTAAAACAAAAATGTCTTCCACATCTGGTCCGTGGTAATGGTCGCCACTTCCTTGGTCAGCTCGTGGAACGCCGGCAGTTCATCCCGCCGCTTCAAGACTTCATCCAGCTCCGCGCGAATTTTCGTCCACTCTTTCTCAATTTCCGCCACCCAGGGAAACAGCCGTGAATCATACACCGGCGGGTTGCCATGCACCGAATCCCGGATGATCCGCTCCTCCACCCAGTCAATGAACTTTGCCGCCATTTTACCCACCGTGCTCGTCGGCGGGTTCAGTGTCGAAGGCGTCGGCTTGGTGCTCTCGGGCTTGGGAGAAACGGCGGTGCCCGCCGCCGTGTTGGCCTGCGTTTCCATGATGGGGGTTACAATTGGGCAAACCCCCGCATGACGCAAGCGAGTTGCACTACTTTTTCCCGGCGCCGCCCGGCGTCACGGACCGCCGCCGCCCGCTCACACCTCAATCAGCGTAATCTCCGGCCGGCAATTGAACCGCACGTTCAAGTGCAAATAACCCAGCCCGGGGTTCACATACATCGGCCCCGCCGCCGTCGCATATAAGCCCAGCTCGTATTCGTCCACGCCCTCAGGCAGCACCAACGCCCCCACCCACGGCAGCCGCACCTGCCCGCCATGCGAATGGCCCGCCAGAATTAAATCCAGGTTCCGCGCCTCCACCTTTTTCACATACGCGGGAAAATGCATCAGCAAAACATTCTTCACCCCCGGCAGCACCCGCGATTGCGCGACCTCCTTGTTGCACGCCGTCCCGATAAGGTTGACTCCCCCGTCCCGCGTCCGCGCGTCCCGGTTGTCCAACCAGCCGCCGCCCGTCGCCCGGAAGCACTCGTCCACCTTGCGAAAATCCAGTTGGGCCATGAAATCGTGATTGCCCGGCACGCCATACAACGGCGCTTTAATGCCGCTCAAACCCTCCAATGCCCCACTCAGGAACGCCGCCTTCTCCACCAAATCCCCCGTAAAACACACGCAATCCGGCTTCAACGCATTCACTTGCTCCACGATCTCCCGCAAATACGCGCGGTCGCCCTTGTAGTGCAAATCCGTGATGTGCGCCAGCCGGTGCGTCGGCGCATCCGTCCCTATCCGCAGCGTTTGCGTCTTCAGCCATTCCGGCTCCAGCATCCAGGCGTCGCCCGCCGCCAGCAACGGCGTCCCCGCCAGGGCCAGTTGCAAAAAACGCCGCCGATTGAGTTTTGGCTCCATAACCTTGCAATATTGGCTTGAGACAAGCAGGAAGCGTTCCCCTTCAGCCCAGTCCTGGCCCCGCACGAAATCGTTCGTTGCCCCATCCCAGGGTTTTACCCCATGCTCAAACGCCGACGCTACCATGTTCGACCGGGTATTTCAACTCCAACGTCACGGCACCACCGCCGCCCGCGAACTCCAGGCGGGCCTCACCACCTTCGCCGCGATGGCCTACATCCTCGCGGTCAACCCCGACATTCTGGCCCACACCGGGATGGACCGCGGCGCCCTCCTTACCGTCACCGCCCTCACCGCCGCCCTGGCCACAGTCATCATGGCGGTCATGACCAATTACCCCATCGCGCTCGCGCCGGGCATGGGCATCAACGCCTTCTTCGCCTTCACGCTCTGCGGACTCAAAGGCGTCCCCTGGCCCGACGCCCTCGGCATGGTCTTTATCAACGGGCTGCTTTTCCTTTTTCTTTCCGTTACCGGCGCGCGCGAAAAAATCATCGAGTCCATCCCGGTCCCGCTCAAGCTGGCCATCGCCGGGGGCATTGGCCTGTTCATCGCTTTTATCGGCCTGCAAAACGGCGGCGTCATCGTGGCCAGCCCTGACACCCTGGTCAGCATTGGCGACTTCACCTCCGGCCCCGCCGCCTTGTGCCTCGCCGGCATCATGCTCACCGCCATCCTTGTGGCCCGCCGCGTTCCGGGCGCCATTGTTCTGGGCATGGCCGCGATCACGCTTGCCGGACTTTTCGTCCCCGTCGGCGGTGGCAAAATGGTCACCCTCCTGCCTCCTTCCGTCTTTTCCCATCCCGCCTCCCCCGCGCCCCTGCTGCTTCACCTCCAATTTAATTTCCTGAAAAGCTGGCCGGCCTTCGTCAGCGCCCTGCCCCTCATCCTCACCCTCCTGCTGGTGGACCTCTTCGACAATCTCGGCACCCTCATCGGCCTCGCCAAACGCACCGGCATGTTGGACGCCGAAGGCCGCCTTCCGCGTGCCGGTCGCGCGCTCCTGGCCGATTCCATCGCTACCATCCTCAGCGCTCTCTTCGGCACTTCCACCGTTGTTTGCTATATCGAGTCCGCCGCCGGCATTGCCGCCGGTGGCCGCACCGGGCTGACGGCCTTCACCACCGCCGCGCTCATGCTGCTGGCTCTTTTTCTCACTCCGCTGATTCTCTGTATCCCCTCGGCGGCGACTGCGCCCGCGCTCGTCATCGTCGGCGTGCTCATGATGCAGCCCGTCGCGGAAATAGCCCTTGATGACTTTGTCACCGCCGTGCCGGCGGTGCTCACCCTTCTCGCCATTCCCCTCACCTTCAGCATTTCCGACGGCCTGGGTCTGGGCCTTATCTGCGCCGCCCTCCTCGCCCTCGCCCTCGGCAAGCCGCGCAGCCTTCCCCTCACCGGCTACCTCATCGCCGCCATCTTCTTCCTCGATTTCTTCAAAATCTGGCCGTTCCGGGGCTAACTTCCCGAAGCCCGCCCCATATCTGCCCCGGCGCAGGCCTGCTTTTCTTGACTTCGAGTAAGGTAAGTAATACCTTCCTTACCATGCCCACGCTCTCGGTCAGCAAGCTTACCAGCAAAAGCCAGGCCACCATCCCGCGCCGCGTCCGCCAGCAGCTCGGCTTAAAATCCGGGGATTTCGTCGCGTTTAAGTTCCAACGCGGCCAGGTCTTCCTGCAAAAAGCCCGCGCGCTCGACCACGTCTTCGCCGGCGCCCTCGAGGAAACCCTGAAGGACGAATGGCTTTCCCCCAACGACGACCTCGCCTACCGTGACCTTTGAGCCCTTTGATGTGCTCGTCGTGCCGTTCCCTTTCACCGACAGCGCCGCGGTGAAACTGCGGCCCGCCTTGGTGCTCTCCACCCGGCAATTTCACGAACGCATCGGCCAGCTCGTACTCGCCATGATCACCAGCCGCGAGAACCGCGGCTGGCCGCTCGATGTCGAAATCTCCGACCTCCGTGCCGCCGGCCTGCCCCATCCTTCCGTAATCCGCATGAAACTCTTCACGCTCGATGAACGCTTCGTCCAGCGCAAAGCCGGTGGGCTCAACACCCCGGATCGCCGTGCCGTCCACCGTGCCTTGCGCCTGCTGCTGCCACTCGAAATTTAACCGCGGCCCGATGAACGACCCAAAATCCCGTTTCACCCAAACCAAGCGGCTGGCCCGCGCCGCTGTCCGGATTTTGCTCCGCATCCTTCCGCCCTCGCCCGCCGGCCGCCTGGTTGACCTCTGGCCCACGCTCCTGCGCTTTCTGCCTCCAGGCAAAAATCTTGTCTCCCGCAAATACCTCGGCCGCTGCGCCATCCGCGTGAATACCGCCTACGGCATCGAATACCAGATGCTCAACGGCGTGTATGACCCCCGCGCCCAGCATTTCATCGAAAAATACGTGCGCCCCGGCGGCGTCTGCTTCGATATCGGTGCAAACGTCGGCGCCATGACTCTCGGCTGTGCCCTCGCTACTGGCCCGAACGGCCAAGTCTTCGCCTTCGAGCCCGGTCCCTATTTCCCCCGCCTTGTCCACAATTTGCGCCTAAACCCTAAACTCGCGGACATCGTCGTCCCCCTGCGCTTCGGCCTCGCTGAGCGCACAGGCCGGCTTTTCTGGATGGAGGATGCAACCAATCGGGGCAATGGCTCTCTCCTCCCGCAGGGCGAGATTGCCGTCCCCGTCACCACCCTCGATCAATTCTTCCGCGACCAAAACCTTTCCCGACTCGACTTCATCAAAATTGATGTCAATGGCGCCGAGTTCGAAGTGCTCCTGGGAGCGCGCGAAACCCTCGCGGCCTATCACCCGGTCATCTATTACGCGACCAACCGCACCTGCCTCGGCTCCCGCAGTGCGGAGGTCTACCGAAAAACAGAGGCTCTCCTGCGCTCGCTGGGCTACTCTCTCTACAAATTCGAACCCGACTTTACCCCCGTCAAAACCACTGCCGCCGACCTGGATCCGGACAGCACCCTCGCCCTGCCCGATTAGCCGCCGAAAACCAACGTCCAAGGCGATCATTCTACGATCGCCGCCCCATCCAAGCGCCCTGCGGATGCCTCCATCTCTGCCGGACTAACTCTCCAGCACGTAGCTCTCCAGCTTCCGCCCCACCGGGCTGCGCGACAGGCTGACAAACTTCGGCACGCCGTTCTCGTAGGGCACTTTCACTTCGCCCTGAATCAGCGGCAGCGCGTATTTCGCATACTGGAAATTCAGGCTCAGTCCGTCATCGTTGATCCACGTCGGCGGGAACGGCTTGGGCCCGGCAATTACATCCGCCAGCGCCACCAGCCCCGTTTCGCTCGTGTAGTGGTCGGCATCGCTGCGCACCAGCGTCACCATCTTGCCCGACTCACCCGCCACCGCCGCGCGCACCGCCGCCTGCCCGCAAAGATAGGCTTCATCACAATCCGTTTGCGACGCGCAATGCGCCGCCACGCGCTGGCCCACGCCGAGCTTCGCCGCCCGCACGCGCACCCCCAGTTGCTGCTCGACGAGCAGCCGCAAATACTCCCCGGCATGGCCAAACGTCTGCTGCCCCAGGGCGTCCTTCGTCTGGTTGCCCGAGCCGACGTAATTGCCGTTCGCATCCACGATGCCTTCGCCCACGACTATCAGGCAATACCGCTGGCGCTTCAGCGTCGCCTGCACCGCTTCGATAAATTTCTCCGGGTTCAACGGCACTTCCGGCAGCACCACCAGGTGGGGTGGGTCATCCAGTTGGTTCTTGCGGCGCGACAAAGTCGAGCTCGCCGCCACCCAACCCGTATTCCGTCCGCCCACTTCCAAAATGGACACAAAATCATGATGGCTCGAGCTCTCGTGCTCAATCGTCAGCTCCTTCACCAATGTCGCGATGTATTTCGCCACGCTGCCGTAGCCCGGACAGTGGTCCGTCACCCCGAGGGTGTTGTCTATCGCCTTCGGTATGCCCAGCACCCGCAACGCATAACCCTTCGCCAGGGCCAAATCATTCAACTTCGCCGCCACCTGCATCGCCTCCAGATCCCCAATGAAATTGAAAAACCGGATGTTGTGCGCCTCGCACATGGACAACAGCCGCTCGTAGTCCTGCTCGCGCGTCAGCTTGTACCGCGTCGTCCCCAAAGCCGCCCCGGGGGTGTTCCGTAATCCGCGGATGTTCTGCTGTGACTCCTCAGCCAAGTCTATAAGCTCCTCTTGCAGAAGCCCTTGGACGCCGTGCAGGCCCCCATAGATTTCTTCCACGCAACCGTGGTTTAGCGCCTCGGTGACGACGCCCGCGAGGCTCGCGTTCATCGCGGAAGTGAGGCCGCCGCTCTGCGCGACGAGGAGGTTGCCGGTGATTTCGTCTGCCATGATGGGTAGAAAAATGAAGTGAAGATGGAGAATGTGGAGACCCCTTCTCCACTTGGCAACCTCAAAAGCCATCCGCGCCGCCGCGCTCCATCCGCCCCCCGCAACTCCACCCGCTCAATCTGTTCCCGCCGTCACAAAATCGGCTCCGGCCGCAGCTCCGCCGCCTCCGGGAACCGCTCCCGCCATGCCAGCACCTCGCGCACAAACCAGTCCACCTGCATCCCCGCCGCCCCCGCGTGCTGCCGCACCTCGCGCCCGATCCGTTCCAGCGCCGCCATGTCCAGCCCCAGCCGCGTGTCATTCGCCAGCCGCTCGAACAAATTGTTCTCCTGTATCCTCCCCGAACGCAGGTGCTTCCCCGTCGACACCGCATGCTCCTTGATAATCTGGTGCGCCGTTTCGCGCCCCGTGCCCGCCTTCACCGCCTCCATCAAAATCGTCGTCGTCGCCAAAAACGGCAGGTTCTGCAGCATCTCCCGCTCGACCTGTCCCGCATTCACTTCCATTTGTCCCAAAATCGTCAAAAAGGTCTCCAGCAGCCCGTCCGCGGCAAAAAACCCGTCCGGCAGCATGATCCGCCGCACCACCGAGCACGCCACATCCCCCTCGTTCCACTGGTCGCCCGCCAAACCCTCGGCCATCGTCACATACCCGCGCAGTATCACATGCAGCCCGTTCAGCCGTTCACAACTGCGCGCGTTCGTCTTGTGCGGCATCGCCGACGACCCCACCTGCCCCGGCGCAAAACCCTCCCCCGCCAAATCGTTCCCCGCCATCAGCCGCAGCGTCTTCGCAAAACTCGACGGCCCGCTGCCCAGTTGATACAGCGCGCTCATCACCGCAAAATCCAGGCTTCGCGGGTAAATCTGCCCGACTGCCATCAACTTGCTCGGCATCCCCAGGTGCGCCAGCACCCGCCCCTCCAATTCCACCACCTTCCCCACGTCCCCGCTAAACAACGTCAACTGGTCCAGTTGCGTGCCCACCGCCCCCTTCAACCCGCGCGCCGGGTAGCGCTCGATCATGTCATCCAGCGAGTCCATCGCCAGCAGCATGTCCTGGCCGAACATTGCCAGCCGCTTGCCCATTGTTGTCAACTGCGCCGGTGCGTTGTGCGTCCGCGCCGTCAGCAGCAAATGCTTTGTCTCCGCCGCCCGGTGGCTCAGCGCAATCAGCCCGGCCACGCCCTTGCGCCGCACGAGCTCCAGCGCCCGGTAAATTTGCAGTTGCTCCACGCTCTCCGTCAGGTCGCGCGAAGTCAGCCCCTTGTGAATATGCTCATGCCCGGCCAGCGCGCAAAATTCGTCAATCCTGGCCTTCACATCGTGCCGCAAGGTCTGCTCGCGCTTCCGGATGGACTCCAAATCAATGTCCTCCTTCACCCGCTCGTAATCCGCAATCACCCCTTCCGGCACTTCCAATCCCAAATCCTGCTGCGCCTTCAACACCGCGATCCAAAATTCCCGCTCCAGCAGCACCCGCCCCCGCGGCGACCAAATGTCCCGCATCGCCGGCGAGGCGTAGCGCAAGGCCAGCACATTGGCGACGGTTTCCTTGGCCGGGGTTGCGGAAGTTTCCATGCGAGCCCCCGCTATTTACCAGACCCCCCCATCCATGCAAAGCGCGGAGTGGCGCTTTTTTTCATCCCGCCAATCCCGCCGCGCGTGCCGGCATCTGCTGGACCCACCCCCTGTCCGCCGAACCCGCGGCTGCATTTTCTTTGTGCGCTTTTGCCCCTCGCGGCTGCTATAAGGCATACCCACCCATGACCCCGGACAGCACCTTGCTCCGCCACTACGCCGACACTGGCGATGACGCCGCCTTTGCCGAGGTCGTGCGCCGCCATGTGGACTTGGTCTATTCCGCCGCCCTGCGCCTCGCCGCCGGCGACACCCATCTCGCCCAGGACGTCGCCCAATCCGTCTTCACCGACCTTGCCCGCAAGGCCGGTCCCCTTGCGCGCCACGCCACCCCGGTCGGCTGGTTGCACACGAGCACCCGCTTTGCCGCCACCTCTGCCATCCGCAGCGAGCGCCGGCGGCGCGCCCGCGAACAGGAGGCCTCCGCCATGACTGACGACCCCGCCTCGACCGAATATAATTGGGACCGCCTTCGCCCCCTCCTCGACGAAGCCATCTGCCAGCTTAACGCCCGTGACCGGGACGCCGTCCTCCTGCGCTTCTTCCAAAACAAAACCCACCGCGAAGTCGGCTCTGTCCTCGGCCTCAACGAAAACACCGCCCGCATGAGGGTGGACCGTG
>CAZDAQ010000066.1:5189-14621 GCA_964503425.1 uncultured Opitutales bacterium | reverse complement strand
ACCTGGCGGCGCAGGACGTGTATCCGGCCTCGCAATTGTGCCGGGTGGGGATTGAGAACGTGAGCAAGCAGATTTTCGCGAAGCTGAACCCGACCGGGACGACTGCGAGGGCGCTGGAGGCGGAGCAAGCGGCGGCGCAGGCGGCGGCCGCCCCGGTGACGCCAGCGGCACCTGCGACGCAGACTGCGCCGACGGCGTCCACCAACGCAGGCACGGATCCGCTGGCGGGGAGCACGACGACGGCGGTCCCGACGGCGACGAGCACGCGCGGGACGACGGATTCGACAACCAGCCCGACGACTCCGCCCATGCCGCTGACGAACCCCAATTCCGGCAGCGCGGCGACGAGCAGCCCGAAGCTGCCGGGGACGCTGTTTTAAAGATTTTGTCAAACGGCGGATGGAGTCAAAATATTGGAAATGGGTCCGTTGACAGGAACAGGGTTTGGGGTAATTTGGGACATGAATATCCTCACAGAATTCCCGTTCGTGGAGAAAATGCCGGCACGGTCGCGCCGTGGAGTTTTATGGTTGTGCGTGATGTCGTTGCTGGTGGCGCCGATGGCGCGGGCGGCGGATGCGGGCAACACGACGACGGACGCGAAGAAGGATTTGACGAAGCAGATTGGCGACGCGTGGGACTTCTACCAGACGCTGCAATTGAAGCCGGACACGAGCATCCCGAACCTGGTGGTGGCGAAGGCCAAGGGCGTAATGATCCTCAACAGCTGGGCGGGCGGGGTGGTGTTTGGCGGCGAAGGCGGCGAAGGCATTGGGATGAAGAAGAACAAGGACGGGGAGTTCGGCGCGCCGGCATTTTACAACATGGGCGGAGGGAGCTTCGGGGTGCAGATAGGCGGGAGCAATAAGCGCATTGTGGCGTTCCTGATGACGGACAAGGGGCTGACCGGGCTGACGGACAACAAGATGGTATGGGGCGGGGATGCGCGGGCGGTGGCGGGGCCAAGCGCGGCTTCGACGCAGACGATTGACGATTCAGCAGACGTGATTATCTACCAGCAGACGTCGGGGTTGGATGTGGGGGCGGCGGTGTCGGGGGTGAAGATCACGAACAACAACGAGGGAAACCGGAAGTTCTACGACAACCCCGCGCTGACGCCGTCGGACATTTTTGACGGGAAGGTGAAGACGCCGGATGCGGCCAAGCCGTTGATTACGGCGTTGAACAAACAGGCTTCGCAAGGGAAGTAAGAATCGCCAAGCTGCGGGCATGCGATTTCTGGGCGTGGATTACGGGGCGAAGCGCTGGGGCTTGAGCTACGGCGACGAGCTGGGCGTGGCGGTGCCGCTGGCGGCGGCGGTGGGGCTTAATGCGGAGGCGCGGTTTGAAGAGGTGGAGCGCGTGATCCACACGCGGCGGGTAACGGAGCTGGTGGTGGGGTATCCGTATAACATGGACGGAAGCGCGGGGTTCAAGGCGAAGGAGGTGGATGCGTTTATTGCGGAATTGGAGCGGCGGTTTGGCCTGCCGGTGCACCGGACGGACGAGCGGCTGACCTCGCACGCGGCGGAGGCGGAGACGCGGGCGCTGAGAGGGAAGCGTGAGCGCGGGCAGCAGACGGTCGCGGCGCGGCAGGCGGCGCGGGCGACGGGGGAGGTGGACTCGCGGGCGGCGCGGCTGATTTTGCAGGATTTTCTGGACGCGCGGCAGGGGCCGCCGTTATTGCCGCCGGATTGATTGACGGCGTTTAGATATTGCGAGGAAGGGGCGGGTGGTTGTGGAATAAGGGTTGGCCGTTTTTATTTTTATGTCACTCAGCTTTGAATGGGATCCAGGCAAGGCCGGGGAAAATCTGGCCAAGCACGGCGTTAGCTTTGAGTAAGCGTCCACGTTATTCGGCGATGAACAGGCCTTGACGATACCGGACCCGCCCATTCGCTGGTCGAGCAACGGTTCATCACGATTGGTCTTTCCCACAAGCAGCGAATATTGGTTGCGGTGCACACTGACCGGGGCAATAATCTGCGTCTAGTAAGTGCCCGCTGCGCGAGCCGCAAGGAGCGGCGTCAATATGAAGAAACCATCCGCTAAAGCCGCAGTTACCGACATGCGTGAGGAGTATGACTTTTCCCGCGGGGTGCGGGGGAAATACGCGCGCCGTTATGCGGAGGGGGCCAACGTGGTGCTGCTCGAGCCGGACGTGGCGAAGGCGTTTCCGACAGCGCAAGCTGTGAATCGTTCCTTGCGGACGCTGCTGGGGGTGGGCCGGCGTCGTCGACCGGTGGCCGCGGGAGCGCGGTAATGCCGGAGGGTTTAGGGAATCGGGGCGAGATATTTTCTTTGCACCGGGGCGGGGAGGCAGAGAATAATCGGGGGATGCGCGAGAAACCTCTCCTGCTGGGATTGAACATCGACCACGCGGCCACGTTGCGGCAGGCGCGGTATCGGGAGTTTGGGCGGGATTGCGGGCAGATGGTGGAGCCGGACCCGGTGGCGCTGGCGCAACTGGCGGAGCGAGCGGGGGCGGACGGGATCACGGTGCATTTGCGGGAGGACCGGCGGCACATCCAGGAGAGCGACGTGCGGCGGCTGCGGGAATGCGTCCACACGCGGTTGAATTTGGAGATGGCCTGCACGCCGGAGATGGTGGCGCTGGCGCTGCAGGTGCAGCCGGATTATGCGTGCCTGGTGCCGGAGAACCGCGAGGAGATCACGACGGAGGGCGGGCTGGACGTGACGGCACAGAAGGCGCGGGTGGCGGAGACGGTGCGGGCGCTCGTGGGCGCGGGGATTAAGACGAGCTTGTTCATTGATCCGGAGCCGGAGGCTTTGGAAATCGCGGCGGAAGTGGGGAGCCCGCTGGTGGAGTTGCACACGGGATCGTTCGCGCACGGGTATTACGGGCCGGGGGCGGGCGCGGAACTGGAGAAACTGCGGCGGGCGGCGACGCTCGGGCATGACCTGGGGCTGATCGTGAACGCGGGACACGGAATCAATTATGTGAATATCGCGCAGGTGCGGGAGATTCCGTGGCTGCATGAGCTGAACATCGGGCACAGCATTTTGTGCCGGGCGCTATACACCGGGCTGGAGGAAGCGGTGCGCGAGATGAAGGCGCGGATGAACGGGACGTGGCGGTGAAGTGGAACCGGCGAAGAAATTTATAACATGGCATCCGAACTCGAAGCAGTCGTGGGAAAAGTGGTGCTGGGAGTGGGCACGGACATCGTTGAGGTGGAGCGGATTCGCGCGGCGGTGACGCGGCACGGGGAGCGGTTTTTGCACCGGCTCTACACGGAGGAGGAACTGGCATATTGCCGGCGGCACAAGGAGCCGCATCCATTTCTGGCGGCGCGGTTCGCGGCGAAGGAAGCGGCGTCGAAGGCGTTTGGCACGGGAGTGGCGCGGGGGTTTGGGTGGAAGACCTTTTCGGTGGCGCACAACGAGCACGGGGCGCCGGTGGCGGTGCTGGACGAGGCCGGGCGGAAATTGTTGGCGGCGCGCGGAGCGACAGGGTTGCTGGTGTCGCTGAGCCACACGGCGAGCCTGGGGCACGCGGTGGTGCTGCTGGTGAAGTGAAACATTTTCCACAGATTTGCCCAGATTGGCGTATAGTCCCGATTAAACCCAAACAGGATTTCGCATGTCACCAGTTCATCCCATCCTGAGTTGCGCGGAGGCGCGGGCGTTGGAGGAGCGGTTGCTGGGCGCGGACGAGGAGCGGACATGGGCGGCGATGCAGCGGGCGGGAGCGGGGGTCGGGCAGGCGGTGCTGCGGGATTTTCCGCAGTGGCGGCCGTTGCCGCGGGATCCGCGGGTGCTGGTGCTGGCGGGGCCGGGGCACAATGGCGGGGACGCGCTGCTGGCGGCACTGGAGATTTTGCGGGCGCGGCCACGCGGGCGGGCGACGGTGGTGATGATTGAACTGGTGGACAAATTGAAGCCGCTGACGAAGCGGGCGTGGGAGGAACTGGCGGCACGGGAAGGGGTGGAGGCGGTGGCGCCGGAGCAATTGTTTTCGCGTGTGCGCAGCGGGGCGAAGTGGGACATCGCGCTGGACGGGCTGTATGGGATGGCGTTCCGACCGCCCTTGCGCGAGCCGGCGCGGAAGATTGTGAAGGTCATCAACGACGCGGAGGACGCGGTGGGATTCCGCGCGGCGGTGGACGTGCCGAGCGGGGTGAGCGAGACGCCGACGGATTTGGCGTTTCGCGCGGATTTCACCTATGCGACGGGGATCGTGAAGACACCGCTGCTGGCGGCGGTGAACGCGGGGTGGACCGGGCGGATTCGTTATGTGGACATTGGATTTTTTGAAAAGCCCTATGACGGCGCGCGCGCGCTGGAAGAAGAATGGCTGACCGAAGGGGTGCTGGAGCCGCTGCGGCGGCTGCGACCGAGCGGAGGCGACAAGCGGACCTATGGGCATTTGCTGGCGGTGTCGGGCTCGCGGTCGTATCCCGGGGCGCAGATGCTGAACGTGCTCGGGGCGCTGCGGGCCGGGGCGGGGCTGGTAACGGCACTGGCGCCGGCGAGCGTGGCCGGGGCGTTTGCGGCGGCGCGGCCCGAGGCGATGTGGCACGCGTGCGCCGAGGAGGCGGACGGCGGGCACGGGGCGGCGACGCTGGCGGTGTTGAAGGAATTTTGGCCGAAGGCGACGGCGGTGCTCGCTGGCTCGGGGCTCGGACGCGGGCTGCACACGCAGGCGCTGGTGCAGAGCCTGGCGGCGGAGTGCCCGCTACCGCTGGTGCTGGATGCGAATGCACTGACGCCAGAGGTGTTGGCAGCGGTGGCGCAGCGCCCGAAAAAAGCCGGGCCAGTGGTGCTGACGCCGCACGCGGGGGAGTTTGCACGCATCGCGGGGAAGGACGAGGATTTGAAAACCTTTTGCTTAAGGCACAAAGTGGTGACCGTGCTGAAAGGGCCGCTGACGCGGATTTGCGACGGAAAACGGACGTGGGTGAGCGGGTTTGGCGGGCCGGTGCTGGCGCGGGGCGGGAGCGGGGACGTGCTGGCAGGCATGGTGGGGGCATTACTCGCGCAGACACCGAAGGATGCGTTTGGCGCGGCGGCGCGGGCGGTGGCGTGGCACGGGCTGGCGGCGGATGCGCTGGCGTGCGCGAAGGGAGAGACAGCGGCGTTGACGGCGGAGCTGACGGGGTATTTGGGGGAGGCGCTGAGGGAGGGGTGAGGAAAGAGCAGGGAGCGGAGAGCAAAGAGCGGAGAGAAGGAATGGAAGAGAGAGGTAGGGCCCTTCTTCGCCAAGGCTTCGGAGGGCGAACCATCCTTCGCTGGCGCTGCGGAGGGTTCGGTTCGCGCTGGTGTTCGGTGGGAAAATGATTTTTAAGATGAGGGTTTACGATGAGTGAAGTTGACCCCGAGCTGACTCCGAAGCGCGCGTTGATGGTGATCAACGCGCTGCCGGACGTGGGGCCGGTGACGCTGCGGCGGCTGCTGGAGGCGTTTGACGGAGACCCGGTACGGGCGCTGTCGGCGACGGCGCGGGAGCTGACAAACATCAAGGGGCTGGGGGAGACGAAGGCGGAGGCGCTGACGAAATGGCGCGAGCACTTTGACTGGCGGCGGGAGGAGACTTCGATGAAGGCGCGCGGGATAAAATTTGTGACGGCCGGGGAGCCGGGGTATCCGCCGTTGCTGAAGGACATTCACGATCCGCCGTGCGGGTTGTATGCCCAGGGCGAATACACCGGGGCGGACAAGGCGGTGGCGATCATCGGGAGCCGGCGCTCGACGCTTTACGGGCTGGGGGTGGCGCGGCGGCTGGCGGGGGAGCTGGCGCAACTGGGGATCTGGGTGGTGAGCGGCGGGGCGCGCGGGATTGATGCCGCGGCGCACGAAGGCGCGCTGGCGGCGGGCGGGAAGACGGCGGTGGTGCTGGGGAACGGGGTGGACATCGTTTACCCGCCGGAGCATTTGGAGTTGTTCAAAAAAATCGCGAAGGACGGGGTGGTGCTGAGCGAGTTCCCACTCGGGCGGAAGGCGAACGCGCAGACCTTCCCGATGCGGAACCGGCTGATCGCGGGGATGTGCCGGGCGGTGGTGGTGGTGGAGTCGGACGTGAACGGGGGCAGCATGATCACCGCGGGGCAGGCGATTGAGCAGGGGAAGGACGTGTTCGCCGTGCCGGGGCGGATTGACCAGGTGTCGAGTCGGGGATGCCACAAGCTCATCCGGTCATGCGAGGCGAAGCTGCTGACGGGAGTGGAGGATATTTTGGAGGAGTGGCGACAGACGGGGCAACTCGACCTGAAAGCGGATTTGCCGCCGCGGGCGGAGACGACGGTGTCACCGGAGGTGCTGGCGGCGTTGGGGGAGGACGCGCGGAGGATTTACGAACTGCTGGCGGGGGCGAAGGCGACGCACCCGGACGAACTGGCGGGAGCGGCGGACCTGCCGAGCGCGCGGGTGGCGGGGGCGCTGTTGTTATTGGAGTTAAAGCGGCTGGTGGTGAAGCGGGTGGATGGGCGGTTTGAGGCGAGGTAGGAAAAGAATTTTACCACAAAAAACGCAAAAGGCGCAGACGGGCATAATCACCCCGGGGCCAGGCGAGGGGGCGGACGCCGAGGAGATGGACGTGGAAGGGGACGGTTTCGCCGCCGCGGGGCTTAGGGCTTGGGGACGACGAAGATGATGTCGTTTTCGACGGTGACCTGGAGGTTTTTGACGCGGGAGGAGATGAAGTCGCGCAAAAAGTCGAGGGTGGGGTAGTCGTTATCGGTGCCGAAGTTCCGGGCGTCGTCAATGAGGAGGATGTAGGGGACTTTGCAGAGTTGGAAAATGGTTTCCAATTCGGCGCAAATCGGGGTGTCGGTGCCGGCGCGGCTGGTGGCGCCGCCGGAGTAATGGCCGTCGAGCCAGAACAAGGTAGGCTTGGTCAATTTGGCGACGATTTCTGGCAGCAATTTGCCGGAATCGCCTTCGTGGGTGTGAATGTGGGGGAAGTTGGCGAAACGCTGGGTGGCCAACTGGGCGAGCATGGGTGAGACCTCAATCGTGTGGATTTCCTGGAACACGTCGCGCAGATACCAGGGGGTGTCGCCGACGTAGGTGCCGGTTTCGACGAGAGCGGTGCAGTGGTAATCGAGGGCTTTTTTGCGGATAACCGCGCGCTTGAGCAACGGGGGCAGAGGCGCGGAAAAACCCGTGGTTTCCCATTTTTTGAACCAAGAGCTCAGGAAGCGAAATTGATACCAGACCGTGGACGCACGGGGGAAGAGTTGGAGGAGCCGGTTGCGCCGCCGGATTTGATTCGCACTTTGTTGCATGACCTGGTCGCGTGAAGAGCCGCGAACGTAGGATGCACGAACAGGCTAGTCAAGAAATGGGTTGGGGCTTAGCCCGGGGGCCAGGCCATGGGGCGGCCGCCGAGGAGGTGGACGTGGAGGTGGGGGACGGTTTCGCCGCCGTCGGCGCCGTTGTTCACCACGAGGCGGAAGCCGTTATCGAGGTTGAACTCGTCGGCGATTTTGGCGGCGACGAGGAGGAGGTGGCCGATGAGGGATTGGTCGGCGGCGGTGGCCTTGGCGAGGCGGGGGATGGGTTTTTTGGGGACGACGAGGACGTGGACGGGGGCCTGGGGGTTGATGTCGCGAAAGGCGTAGCAGACATCGTCCTCATAAACGGAGGTGCTGGGGATTTCGCGGTCAATGATGCGCTGGAAGAGGGTTTTGTCGGGCATGGGGAGGAGGAGGTTGGAGCGGGGAGCGTGGAGCAGGGAGGAAGAAAAATTCGAATGACGAAATTCGAATAGCGAATGGGGGAGGAGCAATTGTATTTGGTAGCAGTTTTGATTCCAATTGTGGGGTAATTAGAGGAAAAGGAGGTGGAGGACAGTTTTTGGGGAGGCGTGAGCGGCGGCGGTTTCCTGGAGGTAGGCGATGGCGGATTGGTAGCGGTTGCGGGCGCGGGCGGACCAGCGGCGGCCAGGGGGGCAGGCGAGGCGGCGCAGACCGGTAGTGAGGAGGATGGCTTCGCGATAGCCGGCGAGGGGGCGGAGGGCGGCGAGGATGCGCTGGCGGATCCAGAGGGGTTCCCAGGCCTGTTCGCGGAGATCGAGGAGGTTGAGGGCGGGCGGGGTTTTATGGCGGCGGAGGAGGGGGAGGAGGGCGGCGGCGGCCTGGCCGAGGGTGGCGGCGTCGGGCCCGCCGGGGGCGGCGTTTTCGAGGGTGAAGTTGACGGCGGCCTGGATTTGGGCGGCGAGGTCGGGGTCGGCCCCGACGGCGGCACTAAGCAAGGTGTGCAGGGCGCGGAGCTGGGCGGGTTGGGCGGGGGCGGAAGGCACGAAGGTAATTCGCGCAGAAGGGGGCGGCGAAGCAACTAGAAGTTATTCACGAAGGCTGGCGGAAGGCGGCGGGGAGCTATTTTCCCATGTTCAGGACGAGCGAGAGCAGGGTGAAACCATATTGGGCGATGAGGGCGAAGCCGACGAGCATCATGCCCAGCCAGGCGAAGAGGCGGCGGCGCGGGCTGGTGCGGGAGAACAGGGCATACCCATGGAAGGCGGCCAATCCAACGAACACCGGCAGCACGAGAAGCGCGTAGTGGTGAAGGAAATGGGCCCACGTCAAAAAGAAAGGCACGGGAGTCGGCGGATGGGCGCCCAAGTTTATCTGCTCAAGCTGCGGGAGGCCGACCCACCAAAAAATCAGGTTGGCGGCGTAAACCAGCACGACCATGGCGGCGCCGAAGACGGCGAGGGGGACGAAGTTCCAATTGACGGATGTTTCCGGCGGTGGGGCGGTTTCGGCGAGGGTATCCATGATTAGGATAACCCCGGCGAAGGCGAATGGTTGTGGGGGAATTTCTGGCCCCGACCTGAATTTTATGGCGAGGCTACTCGAAGGCGGTTTTGAGGGATTTGATTTCCTCGGCGAGTTCGGAGAGGTCTTTGAAGTCCTTATACACGCAGGCGAAGCGGACGTAGGCGATTTGGTCAATTTCCTTGAGTCGGGCCATGATGTGCTCGCCGATGGCGCGGGAGGGGACTTCGGCGTCGAATTCGCGCTCGATGGCCTCGGTGACCTCGGTGACGAGGAGCTCGAGGCGCTCGGCTTCGATGGGGCGTTTCTCGGTGGCCTTGCGGAGGGAGTTGAGGATTTTGGCGTGGTCGAAGTCTTCGCGGCGGCCGTCCTTTTTGACGACGAGGAAGCCCTCGCGGACGGTTTCCTCGAGGGTGGTGAAGCGGTGGCCGCAGGCGAGACACTGGCGGCGGCGGCGGATGGAGCGGTTCTCGCGGCCGGTGCGGGTGTCGAGCACTTTGGAGTCTTCGTGGCCGCACTTGGGGCAGTTCATAAGAAAAATTCGAATAACGAAATTCGAATGATAAATTAGTTACAGGGTCAGGAAATTTTTGAGGAGTTGGAGGCCGTGGGCGGTGGCGTAGGACTCGGGGTGGAACTGGACGCCGTAGATGGGGAGGGTTTTGTGGCGCAGGCCCATGATTTCGCCTTC
>CAZDAQ010000066.1:3602-5089 GCA_964503425.1 uncultured Opitutales bacterium | reverse complement strand
GAGACGCCGGCTTCGGACGGGGAGCAGGGGCCGGGGGAGACGAGGACGCGGTCGGGGTTGAGGGCGAGGGCCTGGGCGGGGGTGATCTCGTTGTTGCGGAAAATGCGCTGCTCGACCCCGAGCTGCCCGAAATACTGGACGAGGTTGTAGGTGAAGGAGTCGAAGTTGTCTATGACCAGCAGCATGGCTGAGCCCGCTGGATACGGGCCAAGGGAGAAACATCGCACGCGCGGGCGGCGGGGTCAAGAAGAAGGCGGGGCTGGTGGTGAAAAATGGGAGGTGGCGGCATGGCGCAAGTGGTTGGCAGGCGGCGGTTTTTCGCGCTTTGCAAAGGAAGGGAATTTGGATATAAAGCGGGGAGGACGATGACCGAGATTTTGCATGTCGAACTGGCGGAGCGGAGCTACCCCATCTACATCGGGACGGACTTGTGGGAGATATTCGGCGAGGTGGTGGGGAAGCTGCGGCATGACGGGCGGCGGGTGGCGGTGATTGCGGACAAGAAAGTGGCGGAGGCGCAGCCGGAGTTGCTGAAGCGGGTCGTGGGCGGAGGCGAGGCGCCGCTGTTGCTGGCGGGAGGCGAGAAGACGAAATCGCTGGAGTGCCTGGGGAAGGTTTACGACTGGATGGCGGGACTGGGACTGGACCGGAAGAGCGTGGTGTTTGCCGTGGGGGGCGGAGTGATTGGGGATTTGGCGGGGTTTGCCGCGGCGACGTATTTGCGGGGGCTGGATTTTTACCAGGTGCCGACGACGCTGTTGGCGATGGTGGACAGCTCGGTGGGCGGAAAGACGGGGATCAATTTAAAGGCGGGGAAGAACCTGGCGGGGGCGTTCTGGCAGCCGCGGGCGGTGCTGTTGGACACGCTGTTTTTGAAGACGCTGCCGGCGCGGGAGTTTGCGTGCGGGATGGCGGAGGTGATCAAATATGGGCTGCTGGGGGACGCGAAGCTGTTCCGGCAACTGGAGCATTCGACGCAACTGGACTGGAAGCACCCGGAACTGCCATCGCTGATTCATGATTGCTGCGAGATCAAGGCGCGGATTGTGGAGCACGATGAGCGGGAGCTGAAACCGCAGGGCGGGCGGGCGCTGTTAAACCTGGGACATACTTTCGGGCACGCGGTGGAAAAAGTAGCGGGCTTCAAAGGTGGGGAGAAGGCCGGCTACGGGCACGGCGAGGCAGTCGGGCTGGGGCTGGTGCTGGCGGCGCGGCTGTCGGTGAAGCTCGGATGGGTGAGCGAGAAGGACGCGGGGCGGGTGGAACGGCTGGTGGCGGCGCACCGACTGCCGGTGAAGCTGAAGCGGCCCCTAAAAGCGGCGGCGCTGCTGGAGGCGATGAAACTGGACAAGAAGACGCGGGGCGGGAAGGTGCGGTTTGTGGCGTTGCGGGCGATTGGCCGGGCGGAGACGGTGGACGGTGTAACCGAGGAGTGGATACGGGAGTTGTGGCACGGGGCGGGGGCGGCGTGAGGGGAAGAATTTTTC
>CAZDAQ010000066.1:1799-3502 GCA_964503425.1 uncultured Opitutales bacterium | reverse complement strand
CATGGCTGGATTCGACGAAAACCTGGTGCGCGAGTATTTTGAGTTGAACGGCTTCCTTGTCCGGCAACTGCACAAGCACCAGGTGCGCTCGCGGCACAAGCTGGCGGAGGAGGAGATTGACCTGCTGGTGCAGAACCAGAAGCCGCAGCCGACGGAGCAGCGGCTGGCATTCCAGTTGTTTGCGTCGGACCTGCCGCATTTGCGGCGGGCGATTGTGGCCGTGAAAGGGTGGCACACCTCGCGGCTATCGCCCGCGATGCTGCGGAGCAACAGCCAGATCCTGGCGTTTTTGCGGAAGGAAGTGCTGGACGCGGGGACGGGGTATTTTAGCGGCTATGAGGAACTGGCGGCGGATGGAACGGGCGGGCCGGAGGGATTGATGCGCGTGCTGGTGATACCGGGGCTGCCGTCGAGCGACCCGCAGCGGAGCGAATGCATCAAGCAGTTGCAGGAGCACGGGGTGGATGCCATTTTGACGTTTCCCTCGATTTTGGACAACCTCATACACCACGTGGAAAGCAACCTGAGCTACCAGAAATCCGACCTGCTGCAGCTGATCCGGCTGCTGAAGGTTTATGACATGGTGCAGTCGCCACAGCGGGATTTGTTTGACGAGGAGCGGCCGGCGCGGGGGCGGAGATAGATTTTTTGGATAGAATGAACCGAATTAATAAAATAAGACGAGCGACATGATACATCCGACGGCAATCATTCATCCAGGGGCGAAACTCGGCGCGGGGGCGCAGGCGGGGGCGTTCGCGATTGTCGAGGACGGCGCGGAAGTGGGGGCGGAGTGCGTACTGGCGGCGCACGCGATCGTGCGGCGCGGGACGGTGCTCGGGCGCGGGGTGAAGGTGGACAGCTTCGCGGTGGTGGGCGGGGAGCCGCAGGATTTGCGGTTTGATGCTGCGATTTTGAGCGGGGTGCGAATCGGGGATGGGACGGTGCTGCGCGAGGGCGTGACGGTGCATCGCTCGACGAAGGCGGGCGGATTTACCGAGGTGGGCGCGGGGGCGCTGCTGATGGGCTACAGCCACGTCGGGCACGACTGCAAGGTGGGTGCGCGGGTGGTGATGGGGAACGGGGCGCTGCTGGCGGGGCACATCGAGGTGGGGGACGATTGTTTTTTGAGCGGGAACACGGTGTTCCACCAGTTCATGCGGATGGGGGAGGGCGTGATGGTGAGCGGATGCGCGCGGCTGGGGCTGGACGCGCCGCCGTTCACACTGGCGGCGGAGCGCAATGAGCTGCACGGCTTGAATTTGGTGGGGCTCAAGCGCCGTGGGTTCGACGCGGCGACGATTGCGGAATTGAAAAAGCTTTACGCAGCAGTGTATGCGGGCGGGTCGCCCCGGGCGAAGGCGACGGAGGAGGTGGCGGCGGGCGCAGCGAAGACGGAGGCGGGGAAGAAGTTTCTGGCATTTTTCGCGGGCGGGAAGCGGGGGTTTTTAAGGCCGGTGGGGACAAAAGATGGCACCGCGGAGGAGGCGGAGTAGAGGATTGAAACAACAAAATATCTCGCGCAGAGACGCAGAGAAACGATTTTTTGGACAGGATTAACAAGATTAACAGGATGAAGAGGTTTTAAGGACAATGACAAAAGGGAATCAGGAAATAATGGTGAATGAATCCAAGCCTTTGGCGGTGACGTGCGGGGATCCGGCGGGAGTCGGGCCGGAGGTGGTCGCGGCGTGGTTGCGGGC
>CAZDAQ010000066.1:0-1699 GCA_964503425.1 uncultured Opitutales bacterium | reverse complement strand
TGGGGCGGGGAGCCGACGATGGCGTTTGCCGGCGGGAAGCTGCGGGTGGTGCTGGCGACGTGGCACATTCCGCTGGCGGAAGTGCCGCGGGCGGTGACGCGCGAAGTGTTGACGCGGGCGGTGGCGCAGGCGGAGAGGCTGGCAAGGGCTTTGCGGAACGATTCAGGGAAAGTGCGAGGGCCGGGCGAAGGGATGGCGAAAGAAACGGGGCCGGTGAGGATTGGGGTGTGCGGGTTGAATCCGCACGCGGGGGAGGATGGGTTGCTCGGAAGCGAGGAGCGGGAGCGGTTGAACCCGTGGCTGGACGAGCTGAGGAAAAGTTTTCCGGGGCTGTCGCGATGCGAGCCGGGGGACACGGTGTTCTGGCGGCAGATGCGCGGGGAGTTTGAGGTGGTGGTGGCGCTGTATCATGATCAGGGGTTGGCGCCGCTGAAGACGGTGGATTTTGACGAGGCGGTGAACATCACGCTCGGGCTGCCGTGGGTGCGGACGAGCCCGGACCACGGGACGGCGTTTGGGATCGCGGGGAAGGGCGTGGCGAGTTGGAAGAGTTTTGGGAATGCGGTGGGGCTGGCGAGGAAGCTTTCGGAAGCCAAAAAGTGACGATATGGAGACACCGAATCCATGGTTCGCACTAAAGGACGAGGCTCCTTATGTTCTGCGAGAGGATGGTGCAGCCATCGAAGCTTATAACAAAAAGGCCAACGCGGATTATTACATTCACGCAGAATTGGTGCCGGAGCCGTTTTTTGGAAATATCGGGGCACCGCTCGTTGTTCTGTTATTGAATCCGGGATTTGGTGAAGACGACCGCTCATACCATGCTAACCCGGTGTTTCGCGCGCGCTTATTTTCAGCAATGCGCTCCACACAAGGGCCGCATTTTCATCTAGTGGAAGGCGCAGAAGGACCGGGGGCCAAGTGGTGGCTGCGGGTAGCGGGTAGGCTCATGAGTGATCTTGGACGCGAGTTCGTGGCGGCCAATTTGTTGGCTGTGCAATTTTTCCCATACAAGTCTAGTCGGTTTGCGCACGGTCATGTGCGAGTGCCATCGCAAGCATACGGTTTTACATTGGTGGAAAAAGCTATGAAACGCGGCGCATATATCGTAGGTGTCCGCGGCAGAAAGCTTTGGACTGAGGCGGTGCCCAGTCTCGCGGACTATGGCAGGATTACCTATCTCAAGAATCCAAGAAACGCGTCTTTGACGCCGGGCAATTTGACAGTGTACAACGAAATTCTGCAGCACTTGAAGGAAATGAAGGGAAGCTGAGCGGACTTCGCGCAGCATGCGGCGGGTTTGACACGGGCGGCGCGTTCGGCGATAATGGGGAGTGAATACTATGGCGGACATGAACCAAGCGACGGTGGCTTTGCCCGAAGGGGTGCGGGTGGGGGACGAGCGGTTGATCAAACTGACGCCGACGGCGGGGGAGAAGGCGCGGGCGTTGATCGCGCGGGAGGGGCAGGGGGAATTCTTGCGGGTGGCGATCACCGGCGGTGGTTGCAACGGGCTGACTTACAAGATGAAGTTTGTGCCGGAGGCGAAGCGCGGGGACATCCTGGTGCCGAGCGCGGGGGTGCAGGTGGTGGTGGACAGCAAGAGCGCGCTGTATTTGAAGGGGTCGGAACTGGATTATTCGGGGAAGCTGGTGGGCGGGGGGTTCAAGTTTTCGAATCCGAACGCGAAGGGGAGTTG
>CAZDAQ010000065.1:0-14708 GCA_964503425.1 uncultured Opitutales bacterium | reverse complement strand
ACCTGCCGCGGGTGTCGTATGTGACGGCGCTGAGCCGGTTTTCGCTCCAGTGCTATGTTTTCGTGTTCCTGTGCATCATGGCGAACACGATCGTGCATGTGGCGCTGCACGAAGGACAGGATGCGCAGTCCAACCGGCTGCGAAAGTTTTTTCAGATTTTGCTGCCGGCGGGTTTTGTGGTGAGCAATGCGGTGATTGTGGTGGAGGCGCTGAGGTGAGGGGGACGGGAAGGGTTTTGGTGCTTAGTGACTTAGCGCTTGGTGGGAAGAGATGGGGAAAGCAGTTTTCAAGCCGCGGGTCACATGGGGCGGGGAGGGAGCTTGGGATTGAGGACTTTGCGGGCGCTTTCCGCGCCGCAGACCGGCAAGCCGGCGGGGTTGAGCAAGCCGACTTGCGCGAGGACGCCCGCCTGGTCCCAGTAAATATGTTCGTGGGAGATTTTGCCCTCCTTGAAACCGACGATGACGACGACGGCCATCTCGACTTTTTTCCCGGTGGGGGGCACGCCGGGCATCAGCCAGTCTATGACGGTGGTGTGGGTGAAGCTGATGACGAGTTCCTCGACGAGTTGATCATGGCCGACGGTGCGGGAGACGTTGACCATCTGCACGTCGGGCGGAAAGAATTTGCCGACGAGGTGATTGCGGTAGAAGGCGCGCACGCCCTCGCGGCCAACGCCGCCGGCCATGACGGGGACGTGGTTGAGATGGGGGTCATCCGTCATGGTGGCCATGGTGGTGTCGAGGTCGCCGGCGAGTTCGGCGCCGACGTGTTTTTGGAACAGCTCGATCATGGCTTGTTGGGCGGGGGAGAAGTCGGACATGGGAGGGGTTTTAGTGGTGGGTAATGGTTTTTCGTCTCTGACGAGTGAAGGTATGGTTTTGATGGAGGGAGGCCCAGCCATAAATGGCTGGGGTGTTAGCGGGAAAGAAGCGCTGGCTAAAGCACAGCGCTACGAAAGAAGAGACGGGCGTTTAAGGGGCGTTTTAAAATGCCGCCTAGTCTTTGGTGAGGGAGAGGTCGTCGGCTTCGAGCCAGTCGCCGGGGTAGGCGTCGGAGTGGAGGCCGACGATGCAGGCGCCGGTGGTGACGGGGATGTTGGGGACGGTGATGAGGGTCCAGTTGGCGAGGTGGGTGTTGAGGGAGGCGTCGAGTTCGGGGCCGCCGTAGCCGCGGGCGAAGATTTGGGCGGTGTTTTGGCCGCCGCTGCTTTTGACCCAGGCTTTGAGGGTGTAGTTGCCGGAGGGGAGGCCGTTGACGGTCTGGGTCAGGTCAGCGGTGTAGGCGGAGGGGGAATATTGCCGGAGGGACCATTGGCCGGTGTGGGCGTCGTGGTTGTTGCGGTTGGGGCCGTTGGGGGTGTTGGGTGAGCTGAACCAGCCGGCGAGGGAGGTTTGGGCGACGCGGTCGGCTTCGAAGCCGGGGTTGAGGACGTAGTTGTTGGCGGCGCCGATGGTCCAGTTGCCGGAGGCGGCGTCGAAGTTGAACTGGCTGACGGAGTTGAAATAGGGTTTGGCACCTTTGAAGGAGAGGGGGCACCATTGGTTGAAGCCGAGGCCGTTGCCGGCGAAGCCGGCCCAGCGGTCGCCGCAGAAGAGGACGGTGGTGGTGTGGGCGCCGGGGACGGTGACGAAGAAGCCGGTTTGGGTGACGTGGCAGAAGTCGGCATCGGTGCCGGGCAGGATGTATTCGGGGGAGTAGGGGCCGTAGATGTTGGCGGCGTCGATGACGTAGCAATGGGAGGCGTTCCAGCCGTGGAGGTCGGAGGAGCAGAAGTAATAGCGGCCGTTGTATTTGAACATGCAGTTGCCCTCGCGGCCGGGGCCCTGGAAGATTTCGACGGCGGGGCCGATGCTGAGGTAGTCGCTGGCGCGGAGCGGGCAGACGTAGAGGTGGTTGCGGCCGCGGGAGCTGGAGCAGATGAGGTAGGCTTTGCCGTCGGTGTCCACGAAGATGGTCTGGTCACCGGGGGTGTTATTGAGGACGTTGTCAACGGAGGGCTGGACGTGGTTGAAGGTGAAGTTGCCGGTGGGGGTGTCGCCGGTGGCGAAGGTATCGCCGCCGCCTGGGGCGCCGCCCTGGGCGATGAGGACGTATTTGCGGGTGTTTTTGTTGTAGGCAACTCCCAGGCGGCCAAACCAGCCGCTAATGATGCCGGGGGTGTTGGCAGTGAGGATGTTGTTTTCGAAATGCCAGTGGATGAGGTCAGTGGAGGAATAGCAGGTAACGGCGTTGAAGCGTGCGCGGCTGATATTGGTGGCGACGGGATTATTGTAATAAGTGACCGCGCCGTCGTATTTGACGCCATACCAGTAGTAGGTGTCGCCGAACTTGAAGATGCCGCCGCCTTCCGAGTAGATGGGCTGGCCGTCGGTGTCGTGCCAGAAGACGTCGTTGGTGATGAGGCCGCCGGATGAGGCGGGGGAGGGTGAGGTGGACGTGGAGTTTTGGGCAGGCGAGGAGAGGCAAACCAGGGCGAGGGCGGCCAGGGTGGCGAGAAGGCGGGGCAAAGGACGCGGGAGCTTGCTTGGAAAGGGCATGGGGAGCCTTCGGGGGAAGGAGCCGCGGGGGAGAGGTTAAACGCTAAATGATAAACGGCGAAGAAGAGTCGTGCCGGGAAGGAGCGGCGTTAATTGCGAAGGAGGGCGGTGGCGGTCCAGAGCATGGGGGCCATGCCGTGAAGTTCGTCAGAAGTGTTGAGGATGGCGTTGTCCTTCGGACGGCCAAGGTAGTAGGCGACGGGATCGGGGGGGGGCTGGACGGGTTTGCCGGTGCGGTCCACGGGGGGCCATTTGTTGGTGCCGCCGCAGACGTCGAGGAGGTTGTTGTCCTTGTCGAGCTTGGCGACGAGGCCGAGCCAGGCGTTGCGGGCGGCGGGGCCGTAGGCGGAGGCGTCGAGCCAGCCGTTTTTGACGCCGGTGACCATGGCGAAGGTGAACATGGCGGAGCCGGAGGTTTCGGGCCAGGCTTCGGGGTGGTCAATAAGCTGTTTCCAGAGGCCATCCGTGCCTTGATATTTGAGGAGGCCGGCCATCATTTTTTTATAGCCGTCCATGAGGTGGGCGCGGAGGGGGTGGTCGGCGGGGAGGTCGCGGAGGAGTTCGGCAAAGCCGGCGGCGACCCAGCCGTTGCCGCGGCCCCAGTAGTAGGGGGCGTCGGTGCCGTGGAAGAAAAGGCCGGTGGGCTGCTGGAGTTTGTCAATGTAGCTGGTGAAGAGCTGGGCGGTGTGGTCGAGGTATTTTTTGTCGCCGGTGGCGCGGTAGGCCTGGAGCTGGTCAATGGGGAGCATGTAGAGGTCGTCCACCCAGTAGCGGGCTTCCTTGGAGTAGGTGCCGTCGGGGAGGAAGACGGAGCTGAGCTGGTCGTCGGCAAGGCTGAGGCCGACGGGGAGGTATTTTTTGTCCTTGGTTTCGATGTAAAGTTCGAAGGGGACGGCGCCGAAGACGTGGAAGTCCACATGTTGCGCGCGATTGATGTGGACGGTGCCGTTGGGGGTAAGGAAGGGGTCGAATTTCTTGACGAAGATGTCCTGGAGGGTGTTGTTGTTGGTGACGTGGGCGAAGGTGAGGGCGCCATACCAGGCGATGGCTTCGGGGTAGATGACGTAGGGGCTGCGGCCGCTTTCGTAGCGGAACTTGCGGGCGGCGACGTTGACGGCGATGTTGGTGCCGACGGTTTTGGGGTCGGTGCCGTCGGGCCAGTTGGAGAAATAGGCGGTGAGGTTGGCGGGGGCGGAAGAGAGCGGAGAGCTTGGAGCGGAGAGCGTGGAGGAAGAAGAAGCCGCAGCGGGAGCCGAAGTGCTGTTGCCGCCGGCAGTGGCGGGAGTTGCGGTGGCGTTCGCGCTGGACTGGGCGAACACGGGCAGGGCGGGGCCGGCGGCGAGAAGCAGCGCGAGCGCAGCGGAGCGGATGAAGGCGGAGGCGGGGCGGTGGGGGTGGTGCATGGGGATAGCCGAACGTTTATAACGCGCGGCGGGGTTTAACGTTTCAACAAATGCGGGAAAGGGGGTCGAGATTATTTTATGGGCGCAAAGCGGAGCGGGGCGGCGGGGAGGCCATGCGGCTTTACTCGGGAGGGGGAAAGGCGTAGGTAGAGGGAATGCGACGTTATTTGCTGGCGGTGGCGGGAGGCCTGGGGCTGGCGGTGGCGCTGCCGGGGCAGGACGTGGGATTTACGGCGGCGCAGGGGTTGCGGGCGTATTTTTTTTCGCCACAGGACGGGCGGCCATGGGCGCAGGCGAGTGTGGAGACGGCGCGGCGGGAGCCGCAGAAGCTGGGGTTTCTCCGGGTGGCGGTGCTGCCGGTGCTGGTGCTGGAGGGCGGGACTCTGGAATTGGACCTGGATAATTTTGACGTGAGGACGGCGGGGCTGTGGCTGCACGATTTGCAGGACAACCCGCACACGCGGGGATTGCGGGTGGCGCCGGCGCGGATCATTTTGCGGCGGGGCGGCCAGGTGGCGTGGGATTGCACGGCGGCGGAGGCGACGCTGGGGGCGGTGGACGGGGTGGCATTGCGCGGGGTGACTTTGCGGGACGCGGCGGGAGTGACGCGGAAGGCGGGCGCGGTGACGCTGGTGCTGGACCGGGAAGCGGGGCGGCTGCGGGTCACGGCACCAGGACCGGCGGGCGTGCCGGAGGAGCGGGATTTTGCGTTGACGAAATTGTGATTGGGCCTCGCAAGATTCTTGACGGGGTAGGATGACCAGGATACAAGGTCACCACCGCAATGGGCGTTTCCATTTTCAACACACCGGCAAATATGAACAGCAAAACTGGTTGGGTGGCGGCGTTGGCCGCGATTTTATTCTGGACGACGGCGCAGGCGAGCAACACGACGACGCTGGTGGCGCAGGGGCGGGCGGACTTGGTGCAGGGCAACTGGACGGCGGCGAGCAGCGCGTTCCAGGCGGCGGGGAACCTGACGCCGACGAACGCGGAGGCGCAAACGCTGGCGGCGATCACGGAGCTGCTGGCGGTGTGGCAATCGCCGGGGTTGCAGAACCTGGTGGCGCGAATGGGCTACGATTTCGGGGACAGCGTTCCGCCGGTATTGACGCCGCTGCCGGACGGGCCGGCGGACAACGCGAACATCAGCGAGGGGCAGGCCTTTGCGGTGAGCACGCTGCTGCCGCTGGTGCAGGATGCGGACGCGCGGCTGGCGGCGGCGATCAAGGCGAATCCAATGACGATCAATCTTTCGGCGCAGGAGACGGGGACGGACGCGGTGAAGCTGGACCAGGGCGACCTGCTGCTGTTGCGGACGTTTGCGCAGGCGTATATCACGGCGGTGTCGCTGGGGAAGTCGGTGAACTTTAACGCCTCGCTGAACCAACTGATCAATTTGCAGCAGGACGGGATGCTGGACCCCGGGGACGTGCGGCAGGCATTTCCGCAATTGTTCAGCCGGCCGGCGGGGACGGCGCAGACGGCGGACTTGACGGCGGCGAAGACGGCGTTTGCGCTGATTGGGACCCTGTATAACAGCGCCTCGACGTTCATCCGCACAAAGCGGAACAACAGCCAGGCGCTGTTTCAAATAAGCCCGAGCGACTACGCGAACGAGGCGAAGTTTCGGACGGAGCTGGCGCTGACGATGACAGCGGCCAGCGGTCCGGCGACCTTCAGTTTAAATACGACGCCGCCGAGCACGGTGAAGCTAAGCCTGGCGCCGATCTTCAACGGGACCGCGGATTTTGCGCAATTGGCGCCGGCGTTTGGCAAAAAGCAGATAATCACCAGTTCGATCCCCGACCCGACCTTTGGGGGGATTTTTGCGAGCGGGAATGCGAGCTTCTTCAAGGGACGGTCGAACAAGGACAAGCTGTTCACGCCCTTTGGTCCGGCGATAGCGACGCAACCGGCGGGGGTCGCGGCGGCGGCGGGCAGCAGTGTGACGCTGACGGGGGCATCGAGCGTGACCACAAACGTGAGTTACTACTGGACGCTGAACAATGTGTTTATTGCGAACAACGGCAATTATTCCGGCACGACGACGCCGAAGCTGAAGATAACCGGGCTGAGCAGCGGACTGGCCGGCACCTACCGGCTGGTGGTGGCATCGGACGCGGGCATCAGCACCTCGACGGGGGCGGTGGTGTCGCTGCTGGTGACGGCGCCGAGCGTCGGGGCGCAGCCGTCGAACACGACAGTGGTGCAGGGCAACCAGGCGAAGTTGACGGTGTTGGCCAACGGGACGGGGCCGTTCATCTATCAATGGACGTTTAACGGGAAAGCTTTGGCGAACGGCGGGAACGTGACCGGGGCGACAGCGGCGCAGTTGGTGATCAACAATGCGGCGGCGGCGAATGCCGGGAAATACGCGGTGACGATAACTAATGCCAAGGGCAAGGTGACGAGCAACGCGGTGACGCTGACGGTGCTGGTGAAGCCGAGCATCGTGACTGAGCCGAAATCGCCGGTAGCCGCCGGGAAGAGCGTCAAGGCGGGGACGACGGTGAGCCTGACGGTGAAGGCGAGCGGCTCGGCGACGCTGACATATCAATGGCAGTTCAACGGCAAGAATTTGAGCAACGGGGGAGTGGTTTCCGGGGCGACGACGGTGACGCTGAAGTTAACGAAGGTGACGTCGGCCAACTCGGGGACTTATCTGGTGAACGTCACCAACGGGGCCGCGGGGACGACGCCGAGCAGCACAGTGACGCTGACAATCATGTAGCGGAAATTTTGGCAGCAGCCGCGGCACCAGCGGGAGGGGATCTAGGGCGAAGGCTGGCCGCGAACGCTGACTTCAAACAGTGCCGCCGGCTGGCCTGGAGGCAGGTTAGTGAATGTGAGGCGAATGAACTGGCAGTGATCGTTTTTGGCGCACGAGTCTTCGCGGACTATCGCGGTGCTGGTGGTTTGAGTTTGATCGGCGAGGAGGGTCCAGGTTTTGCCGTCGGGAGAGGCTTCGATTTTGTATTGGTAATTAGCTGCGGCGGGAAAGGTGGTGGTCACGGTGTTGATGGAGAAGGGGTTTTCCAAATCCACCTGCCACCAGGCGCCCGGCTGGTTATCGGTGGCGGACCAGAAGGTGGCGTCATTTCCATCATCCGCGAGGGCGGCGCTGTGGGCCGGGGCTTCACTGCTGGCGTTGGTGGGGCGGTTGAGGGCGACGTTTTGGGGTTTGGCGTCGGGAGCAGTTGGGACGCTGGCTTTCACGAAGCGCGCGTAGGGGCGGTCGGGCGCCAGGGCGGTTTGACCGGGGACAAACTGGGGATCGCCGAGGGTCGTGATGGTGAGCGTGGCGTCGGGCAAGCCGGGGGAAGACGCGCGGATGACGGAAGCGCCGCCGGAGTAGGAGCGGAACTCGATGGCGGCCTGGCCATCGCGGATGGCGATGTCGGATTGGGAATCGAAGGTTATGGAGCGGCCGGTGGGAAATTCACCCGGACCCGAGACAATGGTAAAGGTGACGGGGGGTGAATTGCTGAGGGGCAGGTTATTTTGGTCTTCGACAGTGACCAGGATTTGGCAATCGTCGGTGGCGTCGGTGCCGTGGATGGTGGTTTTGTCGGCGGTGAGGGAAAGTTTGGCGGCGGTTCCGGGCTGAGGCCAGGCGGGCGGGGGAATTTGAAGGAGGGTATTGCGATACCAAAACCAGGAGCGCTTGGGGATGCGGAAGTAATCCACCAATCCCTTGGAGCCGGCGACATGGCCGAAGACGGTGCCGTAGTCGAAGCCGCACCAGATGACCTGCCCGCTGCGCCAGGGATACTCGGGCGTGTCCACCTGCAGTTCGCGAAGTTTGAACTGACCGTCGTAATGGCCGGGACGGTCGGAGGAGACGCTGCCGTATTCCGTGACGGCGTTGGGGATGCCGGGGTTGATGAAGAGGCGGGCGCCGTCGCCGTTGTAGCCGGCGATATCGCCGAGTTTATCCACGGCGCCGCGCTGGGCGCCGCCGATGGCGGCCGGGCGGGTGGGGTCGAGCTGATGCGAGAGTTTTACGAGGGTGGTGAGCAGGCCGCGGACCTTGTCCATGTCGGTCTTTTCGGAAAAGAAGACCTCGTTGCACATGCTCCAGACGACGATGGAAGGGTGGTTGCGGAAGATGCGAATTTCATCGCGGAGGGTGTCCTGCGCGTTTTGCTCGAAGGCGGCCTGGTCGGCGGGGTTGGGGGGGTAGGCGTCGGCAGTCCAATAGCCTTCCTTGTGGGCGCCGCCGGAGCCCCAAAAGCAATTTTCCGACCAGAAGAGCACGCCGAGATTGTCGCACGCGCTGGCGAAGGCGGGGCTGTGGGGATAATGGGAGCCCCGGATGAAATCGAGACCGGCGTTCTTGACAAACTGGACATCGCGCCAGGCACCGGCGTCGGTAACGGCATCCACCCAGCCGGCGTGGTCCTGATGGACGTTGGCGCCGTGGAAATAGTAGTGCTCGCCGTTGAGAAATAAGCCCTGGTCGGCAGTCCAGGAAAACCAGCGGAAGCCGAAAGTGGTGCGGTAATCGTCCACGGGATGGGAGCCGTCCGAGACGGTGGTCATGGCGGTGTAGAGAAAGGGATGGGCGGGATGCCAGAGCTGGGGGGACGGGAGGGGTGGGGTGGTTTGATCGAAGGTCACGGTCGCGCCCGCGGCGACCGGGAGGGTGGAGGAAAGGTGCGCGACGGGGTGGCCCGCGGGGTCGAGGATGTCGGTCACGACCACGCATTGGCGGGGAGCGGGGCCCTGATTTTGGATTTCGGTTTTGACATTCACGGTGCCGGAGTCCTTAGAAACTTGGGGCGTGGTGACGAAGGTTCCATACCAGGTGACGTGGAGTGGATCGGTAACGACGAGATGGACATCGCGGTAGATGCCGCCGGTGAACTCGTGATCGCCGGCGCGCGGCTCGACTTGGGCGTTCCAGTTGTTATTGAGGCGAACGGCGAGGAGATTGTCGCCAGGATGGACGGCGGAGGTGATGTCGAAGGAGAAGCCGGTGAAGCCGCCCTGGTGCTCGCCGAGGCGGGTGCCGTTGACGAAGATTTCGGCATCCTGAAAAGCGCCATCGAATTCGAGGAAGATGCGCTTGGAGGCCCACGCCGGCGGGATGGCGAGGTGCTTGCGATACCAGCCGTAACCGACGTAAAAGTCCTTCCACTGGAAATAGGGCAGGCTGAAGGAATGGGGCAGGTTGATGGCGCCCCAGCCGGAGTCATCATAGCCCGGGGCCTGAGCGCCGGGATAATCGCCGAGCTGGAATTTCCAATCGCGGTTGAGGTTGAGGTTCTGGCGCAGGGGTTCCGTGGCGGACAGCGGCGCGGCGAGCAGGAGGAGCAGGAGGCAAAGCAGGGCAGTTTTCACGGACAGGGGAGAGCTTTGGGGTTTAGCGCCCGGGCGAAAGTAGTGCCCGGAGGCGAGGGGACAGCCTGACGAGGCAGCGTTGCCGAGCTTGCCGGGGAAGTAAAGTCAACACAAGGCAGCCTGGAATGATATGCCTCCGTGAGCGGTGGCGTGCGACGGGCAATGACGAATTAGACGGTGGCGGGTTCGCCGGGGCGGGAATCTTTGGCACTAAGGTGGCGGGCGAGGTAGTAGGAGCCGATGACGAGGACGGCGGCAAAGACTTGGGCGAGGATGGTTTCGACGGTGGGGTAGAGGGAGAACCAGACGCCAGCCCAGGCGGGGATGCGGTCCTGAAGGGAGGCGATGGTGGTGGTGGAAATCCAGTTGGCCTGCTGCATTTCGAAGGCTTCCTCGCCGACCATGACGAGGAGCACGAAGCCGAGCATGATGCCGGTGAGGATCATCATTTTGCGGTAGGGGAGGCGCTGGTGGGCGATGAAGTTGAGGACGGCGACGATGCCGGTAAAGAAGAGGCCGAGGAGCGTGCCGAGGAGGACCGTCTGGCCGCCAAGCTTGAGGTTGTAGCTTTGGAGGAAGAGGACGACTTCTACGCCCTCGCGGTAAACGGAGGCGAAGCCGAGGAGGCCGAGTCCCCAGAGGAGGCGAACCCTGGTGGTTTCGGCGGATTTGTCATCCTGGATGAGGTCTTTTTTGCGGCGGTTGTGCATGGAGATCCAGCCGCCCCAGTAGATTTTGTGGAAGAACCAGTTCATCACGACGAGGAGGACGACAACGGCAAGCAGGCCGGTGGCGGCCTGGAGGTTGAGCGCGGAGAAATTGGTGGAGAGGTCACTGATGATGCCGACGGCGACGAACCAGGTGACGAGGGTGACTAGGAAGCCGATGCCGGCACCGGCGGCGATGGGGCGGCGGTAGGATTGGTTGGCGCCGATCATGCTGGCGGTGATGGCGGAGAGGACGAGGATGCACTCAAGGCCCTCGCGGAAGACGAGGACGGCGATGTCGAGGATGGCGACGAAGGCGCTGGTTTGCGGGGCGGTGGGGTTGGGGTTGCCGGCGGCGGTGAGGCCCTGCCAGGCGAGGACGCCGACGATGAGGAGGGCGGCAAAAATGAGAAAGCCACGAAGAACCCAGCGCAAGGCGGCAGTGCGAGGGACCTCGGAGGCAGGTGAGGCCGAAAGGGAGGAGGCATCCTTCATGGGCAAGAGCGGGAAAAGCGTGCTTGTGGCCTGAAATTAAGACTCATTCTCATTTCAATATAACTTCAAAATCAGATTTACGTGAGGTGGGCAAAGGAAAAATGCCCGAGGGTAAGCGGGAATTTATCTACCGGTATCGGACACGGACGAAGAATCCCAAAAGGAGAGAGAATCATGAGCGGGTGGATCGAGAGAATAGGGGCTGGACGACGTTCTAACGAAATGCGAAAAGGATAGGAAACGGGCAGGTGAATCATTGGCAGCGGAAGGCAGGGCGGAGTGACTGGGTGAAGTATTTTGATGGAGGTGGCGGCGCAGAGAGGGAGCAGGCGGCGCGGGCGAAGGCCGGGCATTTATTCTTGCCAGTGGAGTGGGGAAAGGGGTAATAAATTGCGTTTGAGGTGGCGGCCCGGGACGAACGCGGGTTGCCGTTTCGCCAGAGTAGCTCAGGGGTAGAGCAGAGGACTCATAAGCCTTTGGTCGGCGGTTCAATTCCGCCCTCTGGCACCATTTTCGACGAGGAGGCCAGCCGGACACGCAGGGCCGCGAAAGGCCAACGGGGGGAGAGGCGATGGAGTTGAAAGTGACTATTATTCATTTGTAACATTATATAATATAGGAGGCGGGCGGTGATAGAAGGGCGGACGAAATGGCGAAGGCGGTGAATGGCGTCCACAGGACGGGAGCGTTGGGCAGGGGGTTTAGCTCGGGGAATCCGGTGAAAATACCCGCGAAAATGTTGTTGCCTCCCTCGGAAGGGGGCCTATTGAATGCCGGACGTATGGCTAAAAAAACCTCCAAAGCGAACTCCGCTTTCATGAAACCGGTTACCCCGGACGAGAAACTTGCCGCAGTGGTGGGCTCAACCCCGCTACCGCGTACCGAGCTGACCAAAAAGCTCTGGGTCTATATTAAGAAGAACGGTCTCCAGGACAAGAAGAACAAGCGCAACATCAACGCGGATCCCGCGTTGAAAGCGGTGTTCAACGGCAAAGCGACCGTGAGCATGTTCGAGATGACGAAGCTCGTCTCGAACCACCTCAAGTAAGCGTTTAGCTTGCCCGCTGGGAACGCGGACGCCCGCCACGGATTGTGGCGGGCGTCCGTTTTGCCCCGTGCCCAAAGAGACCGGGGCGGGCAAAAAGGGACTGGACAGAGCGGAGACATTCACCAATGGTTGGGCGAACCAACCCCGATACCTCATTGCAATCATGGGCAACCTCAAGAAGAAGCGCCGGTTAAAGATGAACAAGCACAAGCGCCGCAAGCGCTCGAAGGCTAATCGCCATAAGAAGCGTTTGTGGGGTTGAGGCGGGCGGCGTGACGCCGATGGCGTCAGGTTACGGTGCGACGGATTACCGGGATATCAACCGCGTGAGCGGTGCTCGTCCGCGAATTTCTGTGCCTGCATGGAGAGTTCGGCGGCGAGGAAGGCGTGGGCCTGGGTCATGGCGTGCTCGGTGCGGTGGAGGACGTCGAGGATGAGTTGGCCGAAGAAGGGGAAGCCGATCTGGCCGCGACAGTCGAGGACGTGCTCGCCTTGGGCGTCCACGAGGTAGATGTGGTCGGGGCGGCCGGGCTGGCCGGGGTCCATGTATTTGCGGATCTCCAACATACCCTGGTCGCCGATGACGAAGACGCGGCCATCGCCCCAGGCGCTGGAACCGGCGGGGGTGAACCAGTCCACGCGGCAATAGCAGGAGGCGCCGGTGTCGGTGGTGAGGGAGGCTTCGCCGAAGTCTTCGAATTCGGGTTTGTCCGTGTTGGCGAAGTTATCCACGCGGGCGAAGTTGACGGTGGCGGCGCGGGCGCCGGTGAAGGCGAGGAATTGTTCGAATTGGTGGGAGCCGATGTCGGTGAGGATGCCGCCGTATTTAGATTTGTCGAAGAACCAGGCGGGGCGGCTGGCTTTGGAAAGGCGGTGCGGGGCGAGGAGGAGGACCTGGAGGACGCGGCCAATGGCGCCCTGGTGGACGAGTTCGGCGGCGCGCCAGGCGGATTCGACGTGGAGGCGCTCGCTGTAATAGACGAGGTATTTGCGGCCGGTGCGCTGGGTGAGTTCGCGGGCGGCGGCGAGTTGTGCGAGGGTGGTGAAGGGGCTTTTGTCGGTGAAGTAATCCTTGCCGGCCTCGAGAACGCGGCGGCCAATGGGCCAGCGTTCGGAAGGGATGGCGGCGGCGGTGACGAGGTGGACGGCGGGGTCGGCGAGGATTTGATCGAAGGAGTTGGCGAGGATGGCACCGGGAAATTTTTTAAGCGTGGCGGCGCAACGTTCGGGCTGGGGATCGTAAACGTATTTGAGGGTGCCACCGGCTTCGGTGAGGCCGTTGATCTGGCCGTGGATGTGGCCGTGGTCGTAATAGGCGGCGGCGAAGATGAATTCGCCGGGCTGGACGACGGGGCGGGGGAGGCCGACGGGGGCGTAGGAGTGGCCTTCTTTAGCGCTCATGGGATTTTTTTGCCGGAGTTGATTTTGGATTGGAGGGCGGAGGCGTAGGCGGGGGCGTCGAGGGGAAGGGGGATGGTGGCGTTTTGAAAGGTGGAGAAGAGCATGGCGTTGGCGAGCTCGAGGGAGTGGATGCCCTCGGCGGCGGGGGCGATGAGGGGCGCGCCATCGAGTATGGCGTCGGCGAAATTCTGGAGGATTTCAACGTGCTGGCCGCCGGTGTTGGCGAAGGTGAAGTTTTGCGTGGTAGTGGTCGGGCCTTCGAAGCCCTTCGGGTGGGTGGCGCACCATTGGGCGACGGGGGAGTCGGTGCGGGTCCAGTGAAGGTTGAGGCCTTCGATGACGATTTTGCCGCGGTCGGCGGCGACTTCGAGGCGGTTGGTGCCGGGGGCTTCGCCAGTGGTGGTGATGAAGACGCCCTGCGCGCCGTCGGCGTATTCGAGGACGGCGGTGACGCTGTCCTCGACTTCGATTTTATGGAAGCGGCCAAGCTGGCAGAAGGCGCGAACGCGGGCGGGCTGACCGAAGAGCCACCACCAGAGGTCGAGCTGGTGAGGGGATTGGTTGAGGAGGACGCCGCCACCTTCGCCGGCCCAGGAGGCGCGCCAGCGGCCGGAACTGTAATAGGCCTGGGTGCGGAACCAGTCGGTGATGATCCAGTTGATGCGGCGGACGGCGCCGAGTTCGCCGGAGCGGATGAGCTCGCGGAGCTGGCGGTAGCGCGGGTCGGTGCGCTGGTTATACATGATGGCGAAGATTTGGCGGGGGTTTTTGTGGGCGGCGAGAAGGCGGAGAGCGTCGGCGGTGTGGGGCGAGAGTGGTTTCTCGACGAGGACGTGGAGGCCGGCGGCGAGCGCGGCGATGCCGAGGGGGACGTGGTCGAAGTGGGGCGTGGCGATGAGGACGGCGTCCACCTCGCCGGAGGCGAGGAGGGCGGGGACGTCGGTGAACGGGCGAGCGGTGGGGAAGGCGGCGAGTTTATCGGGGGAGCGATCGCAGACGGCGGCGAGGCGGAGGCGGGGGATTTTGCCGTCGGCGACGTTGCGGGCGTGGGCGGTGCCCATGCCACCCATGCCGATGATGCCGAGACGGACTTGTTTCATAAGAAAAAAATGTTCGCAGATACTTAGGGCGAGAGGCGTTCGATGAGCCAGGGGGCGGCGGGGTTATCGCGGCGGTAGCGGAAGCGGTCGTGGAGGCGGTTGGGGCGGCCTTGCCAGAATTCCCAGGTGTGTGGGACGACACGGAAGCCGCCCCAGAAGGGTGGGGGCGGGACGGAGCCCTCGGGGTATTTTTTTTGAAGGTCGGCGAGCTTGGAGGCGAGTTCGGCGCGGGTGGTGACGGAGCTTTGGGCGGAGACCCACGCGCCGAGCTGACTGCCATACGGGCGGGAGGCGAAATAGGCGGCGGACTCGGCGGGGTCGGTGCGTTCGGCGCGGCCCTCGATGATGGCCTGGCGTTCGAGTCCGAGCCAGGCGAAGAGGAGCGCGACGTCGGGATGGGCGGCGATGTCGCGGGCCTTGCGGCTTTCGTAATTGGTGAAGAAGACGAGGCCGCGGGCGTCGAAGGATTTGAGCAGGACGGTGCGGGTGCTGGGGCGGCCATCGGGGCCGACGGTGCTGAGGGCGGCGGCATTGGGCTCGAGAATGCCGGCGGCGGTGGCCTGGCCGAACCAGTTGGCAAATTGCGCGACGGGGTCGGGGGCGAGGTCGGGGAGGTCGAGGCCGGCGCGGGTGTATTCGCGGCGATGATGGGCGAGGTCCATGAAGAG
>CAZDAQ010000064.1:0-14761 GCA_964503425.1 uncultured Opitutales bacterium | reverse complement strand
AGCAATACCGGCTGACGGTGACGCTGCAGCCGGACATCAAGCTGGCGGATGAGTAGGCCACTCAGCCACGCACCGGCACATCCGCCGCGCGGAGATGATCTTTAACTTGGGAAAGGGTGAGCGTGCCAAAATGGAACAGCGACGCGGCGAGCACCGCGCTGGCGCGGCCTTTTTGCACGGCGTCCACAAAATGGTCAAGTTTGCCGGCGCCGCCGGAGGCGATGACGGGGACCTCCACGGCGTCACTCACGCGGCGGGTCAGTTCGTTGTCGTAGCCTTCCTTGGTGCCGTCGCGGTCCATGCTGGTGAGGAGGATTTCCCCTGCGCCGAGGGCGACGACCTGTTTCGCCCAGGTGACGGCGTCGAGGTCCGTGGGCTTGCGGCCGCCGTGGGTGTAAACGCGCCACCGGTCGGTGCCGGGCTCGCGTTTCGCGTCAATGGCGACGACGATGCACTGGTTGCCGAATTTGTGGCTGGCGCGCTGCACCAGTTCGGGGTCGAGCAGGGCGGCGGTGTTGAGGCTGATCTTGTCGGCCCCGGCGTTGAGCATGAGGCGGATGTCGTCGAGCGAGCGCAGGCCGCCGCCGACGGTCAGGGGCATGAAGCACTCGCCGGCGGTGCGCTCGACGACGTCGCGCATGATGGCGCGCTCGTCGCTGGAGGCGGTGATGTCGAGGAAGACGAGTTCGTCAGCGCCCTGCTCCTCGTATTTGCGGGCGGATTCGACGGGGTCGCCGGCGTCCACGAGGTTGACGAAGTTGATGCCTTTGACGACGCGGCCGGCGTTGACGTCGAGGCAGGGGATGACGCGGACGGAGAGCATTGACGCAATGGTTTAGAATTACTCCGTCGAAACTTTGTCATGGCCCGCGAGCGCGGCGTCGAGCGCGTGCCATGCAAGGGTGGCGCATTTCACACGGGCGACGAATTTGCGGACACCTTTGAGCGCGATCAGATCGCCAAGCGATTCCTGCACCGCGATGGGCGGCAGGCTTTCGCCGACAAGGAGGCTTTGGATGGCGGCAATCTCGGCGCGGGCTTCGGCGACGGTCTTGCCCTTGACTTGCTGGGTCATCAGCGACGCCGAGGCCTGCGAGATGGCGCAGCCCTGGCCGTTGAATTTGATGTCGGAGATTTTGCCGCCGTCGAGGTTGACGAACACGGAGAGCTGGTCGCCGCAAAGGGGATTGTAACCCTCGGCGGTGGAGGCCGGGGGCACGGGCAACTGGCCGCGGTTGCGGGGGCGGCGGTGGTGGTCCAGGATGATTTCCTGGTAGAGTTCATTGAGTTCGTCGTCCACGGGGGAATAGAAATTACCCGAACATTTTTTTGACCTTGAGAAGGACGGCCGCGAGGTGGTCGGCTTCCTCGAGGGTGTTGTAGAAGGCGAAGGACGCGCGGGCGGTACCGGTGATGCCGAGGCGCTGCATCAGCGGCTGGGCGCAGTGGTGGCCGGCGCGGATGGCGATGCCTTCGCTGTCGAGAATGGTGCCGATGTCGTGCGGGTGGACGCCGTCCATCACGAAGGACAGGACGCCGACTTTGTCCGCTGCTTCGCCGATAAGGCGCACGCCGGGAATGGCGCGCACGGCGGCGGTGGCGTGGTCAAGCAGGCGGCGCTCGTGCGCGGCGAGGGCGTCGTGGCCGAGCTTGTCGAGGTAGCGGATGGCCGCGCCAAGGCCGATGGCTCCGCTGATGTCCGGCGTGCCGGCTTCAAAGCGCTCCGGCAGGCCGCGGAAGGTGGTTTTCTCGAAGGTGACACGCTCGATCATGTCGCCGCCGCTTTGGTAGGGCGGGAGTTTTTCGAGGAGTGCGGCCTTGCCGTAAAGGATGCCGATGCCGGTGGGGCCGAAAAGTTTGTGGCCGGAAAAAGCGTAGAAATCGCAGTCGAGATCGCGCACATCTATGCGGAGATGGGGGACGGCCTGCGCGCCGTCCACGAGGACGACCGCGCCGACGGCGTGGGCGCGGCGGATGAGGTCGCGCACGGGGACAACCGTGCCGAGGGCGTTGGAAACATGGGTGATGGCGAGGAGTTTGACGCGCGGGGTGAGCAGGGCGTCGAGCTGGTCGAGGTTGAGTTCACCGCGATCGTTGATGGGAATGACCTTAATTTTCGCGCCGGCTGCCTCGGCGGCGATTTGCCAGGGGACGATGTTGGCGTGGTGCTCAAGCGTGGAGAGGAGAATCTCGTCCCCGGAACGCAGGTTCGCGCGCCCCCAGGAGGAGGCGACCAGGTTGATGCCCTCGGTCGTGCCGCGCACGAAGATGCACTCGCGCGGCTCCGCGGCGTTGAGGAATTTGGCGACAATGACGCGGGCTTGGTCGTAAGCGTCAGTGGCTTCGGCACTGAGGTAGTGGACGCCGCGGTGGATGTTGGCGTGGCGGGCGGAGTAGTATTCGGATATGGCGTCAATGACCGCGCGGGGCTTTTGGGCGGAGGCGGCGTTATCGAGGTAAATGAGCGGGTGCGTGCCGACGCGGGTGGCGAGGATGGGGAAGTCCTCGCGCACGGCGGCGACATCAAAGGCCGGGGCGTTGCTGGCGGCGGGCGGTGGCATCGGGAAACGTCCCAATCTACGCGGAAGCGCGCGAAGTGCAACGGCGAAGCAAGGGGAGGGGGCGTGGCAGACGGGAGGTGAGGTGCGGGAAAAAAGAAAGGCACGCAGCCGCCGCGAAAGCGGATTTTTAGGAGTGGTCTTTGGCGGGAAGGGAGTTAGGGTGCGGGCGGTTTGGTGTTATTCGGCAACCCCCTTGTGCCATGATTGTTTCTTTGCGTAAAAATTCGTGGATGATTTTTCTGACCGGTGCCGCCCTGGCGGCGTGCAAAACCGAGACGCCAACCCCGGCGACGGCACCCGTTCCGGTGGTGACCTCAGCGCCCGTCGTCCCCGCGCCTACGCCCGCGGCGGTTTTGCAGATCATGGAGCAGGTGGCGGACTGGCAACTGGCCAACCCGTCGAAAGACGCGAAGGACGGGTGGATTTACGCGGCGTTTTACACGGGGGTAATGGCGCTGAACGGCATCGCGCCCGACCAGAAATACCACGACGCCATGCTCGCGCAGGCGAAGCTGAACGGCTGGAAACCCGCGAATCGCCCCTACATGGCCGACGACCACGCGGTGACGCAGATGTATCTCGAACTCTACCTGCTGGACAAGCAGCCGGAGATGATCGCGCCGACGCGCACCGCATTCGACTACGTGCTGGCGAACCCGAAGGACGACAACCTGGATTACCGCAAAAGCGGGGCGTCGGACAAATGGTCATGGTGCGACTCGCTGTTCATGGACCCCCCGGCCTGGGCGCGGCTCACGGAAGCGACGGGCGACCCAAAGTATCTCGACTCGGCGAACCGGCGCTGGTGGGTAACCTCCGCCTATTTATACGACAAGGACGAGCATCTTTACTACCGGGACAGCCGGTTTTTCCCGCAGCGCGAGCCGAATGGAAAAAAGATTTTCTGGTCGCGCGGGAACGGCTGGGTACTGGGGGGACTGGTGCGGATGCTGGAGGCGATGTCGGCGGACTACCCCGACCGGGCGAAATACGTGCAGCAATTCAAGGAAATGGCGGCGAAAATCATGACCCTCCAGCAGCCGGACGGCTTGTGGCCGCCGGGCCTGCTCGACCCCGTGGCGCACCCGCAGAAGGAGACGAGCGGATCGGGCTTTTTCACCTACGCGCTGGCATGGGGGGTGAATCACGGGCTGCTCGACCGCGCAGTTTACGCGCCGGTCGTGCTCAAGGCGTGGGCGGGACTGACGGCGTGCGTGCAGCCCGACGGCAAATTGATCCACGTGCAGCCGGTGGGCGACGCGGCGAAGCCCTTTGCGGACGACTCGACCACGCCGTTCGGGCCGGGGGCGTTTTTGCTGGCGGGCAGCGAGGTGTATAAGCTGGTCGGGGGGGAAGAATCCTTCCCGGGGATAAATTGAAAATCCGTCCAGTTTATTCCAAATTGCAGAATTATTATTTCGGTATGATGAGTTTCATCCCGCCCGAAATTACATTCGGATCCTTGATTGTCAGCCGATTGGCTTCATAAATTTCTTTCCATTGTGCGGCATCGCCGTAGAACATGCGCGCCAGGCTGGAGAGCGTGCCTCCATCATCCACCGTGCCCACGACGTAAACCAGTGGCCGCGGTGCGCTGACGATCTGCTTTTGCAGTTCCACTTTTTCTTGTCGTGCCGCTTCGTCAAGCTGACCAATCGCCTGGTCGAATTTTGCCCTGGCAGAATCCTTCACGTCATAAATGCCCTCAGGCAAATACACGCATCCGTTGCCGAGGCCAATGTTGTAGGTACCACCATTGGTGAGGGTGAGGTTCAGTCCATAGCGCGGGGCGACAAAGTCCACAATCATTCCGGGCGGGAAATATGGCTTCTGAATCCCCTGCCCACTGTCCAATGCCGAGAGCACGGCATCGCCTTGATCCTTGGGAATTGTCTTGGATTGCGACACCGGAAAATCTTGCTCATATCGAACAACATCACTGGTGCGGGGAATGTCGGGCAATGCAGCTAGAGGGGAAGCCAGCGGCTCAACATGAATCCAATCATAGTCGGCGAAGCCGCTTTTGGCGGAGTTCGCGGGAGCGAAGGAGTAGAGGCCGAACTTGGCCCCAATCCAACTGTTCCGAACCATGGCTACGTTGACTGGAACGCCGAGGGGCGTGAAGGAGGAGCCGTCGGTGGAGTAGCTGAACTGGCATTTCGCGCCGGGGCTGACGGCGACGCGGAGATAAATGGTGGAGTTGGTGACGGCAACGCCGGCGGCCTCGGTCTCGTCGGTCTTGGGTTTGTAGGGGCAGACGGTTTCGCTCAACCGCAGGCCGTCGGGGGTTTTGACGAGGCCGAGGCGGAGGGCGGGATCGGCCAGGATGATTAGACCAGCCTGCTCGCCAGCGAACGCGTTGGAGAAATCGAGCCTGGTGGTGACCTGGAAGGATGGCGCGGGGAACTTTTGGAGCAGGAGCGCGGCTTGCAGCGAGGCGTTGCCTGACCACGGCTGCGCGAACAGCCGTAGGTGCCCGGGGTTGGCCGTGAGCGAGAACCACGCCGGGTCGGGGTTGGCCTGCCACTGCCATTGCAGGCCGAGGGCGGGGCTGTTGAATTCGTCGGAAGTTTGCGGCACGGCGATGGGGTAGGTTTGGCCGACGTCGGGCTTTTGATGGGTGAGCACAGGCTGGCCGAGGCCGTCGGCGGTGATGTTTTCGCCCATCTGCGGCCAGCCGTCCTTCCACGTCACGGGTTCGAGGTGGTCCACGCGGCCATAGGGGCCCTGATCCTGAAAGTGAATGAACCACCACTGGCCGTTCGGCGTGTCCACGAGGCCGCCCTGGTGGGGGCCGTTGACGTCCGTGGCGCCCTGCGCGAGGACGCTGCGGTATTCGTAGGGTCCGGCGATGTTTTTGGCGCGGAAGACGGCCTGCGTGCCGTGGCCGACGCCGCCGACGGGCGCGAAGATGTAGTAATAGCCATTGAGCTTGTAAAACTTCGGGCCTTCGAGAGCAGTGACTTTGAAGTCCTTGCCGAGGATCAAGTCCTTGCCGGTGTCGAGGGCTTTGGAGGCGTCCGGACTGAGGGAGGTGAGGGAGAGCCGGTTGGGCGACGCGCCGCGGCTGCCGACCCACGCGTTCACGAGGTAAACTTTGCCATCGCCGTCCCACAGCGGGCACGGGTCTTCAAGGCCCTTGCCGGCCAGGACGAGCGTTGGCGGGCTCCACGCGCCGGCGGGGTCGGTGGCGCTGACCATGTAGATGCCGAAGTCCGGATCAGGGTAGAAAATGTAATACTTGCCGTCGTGAAAGCGGATGGACGGCGCCCAGACGCCCTTGCCGTTTTGCACCTTGTTGAAAACGTCCGCGGGCACCTGGCGCGGGAGGGCGTGGTTGATGATGGTCCAGTTGACCAGGTCGTTCGAGTGCAGGACGGGGATGCCCGGCGCGCAGGTGAAGCTGGAGGAGACGAGGTAGAAGTCCTTGCCCACGCGCACGACATCCGGGTCGGAGTAATCGGCATAGATGATCGGATTTTTATAGGTGCCGTTGCCGAGGTCGGGCACCCATGGGGCGGACGGCGGCGCGGGTGTCGCGGCACGGGCGTAGAGGCCTGCGAGCACCGCAAGCAGCAAGCCGGCGGCGAAGGCTAAACGTTTCATGGCGGGTAAATCCGGCGGTTACGCCGGGGGCGGCATGTCCACATCGGCAACGCGGATTTTTTGGAAAAATGGCGCGGGCAAAAACTTCGTTTACAAATCCGTGATCGGCTTGTAGCGCGGCACGAGGAGCTTCATTATGCTCCAGGCGATGAGATAGCTCAGCGCGCAAACAATGAACATGATCAGGTAGGCCGTCTGCGGATTCTGTTTGAAGGCATCAGTGAGACGGCCGGCGAGTTGTTGGACGATCACTCCGCCAATGCCGCCGGCCATGGTGCCGATGCCGATGAGGCTGGCGACGGTCTTGGTGGGGAACATGTCGGAGACCGTGGTGAAGAGGTTGGCGGACCACGCTTGGTGGGCGGCGGCGCCGACGCAGATGGTCGCGACGGCGAGCGTGGCGGCCCAGTTTCCGAAGATGGAGACGTTGCCGAAATATTGCGTGGACAGGACGGCCAGCGGGCAGACGGCGATCATGAGCATGGCCGTCATGCGGGCCTTATACACGGGCCAGCCGCGCTTGATGAGCGTCATGGGAATGCTGCCGCCGTAAACGCTGCCGATGATGGCGATGCCATAGACGATAAACGTGGGCATCATGATCTGGTGCTTGTCCATATGGAACTGTTTGGTCAAATAATCGGGCAGCCAGAAGAGGTAGAACCACCAGATGCCGTCGGTCATGAATTTGCCGACGAAAAAGGCCCACGCCGGACGATAGCCAAAGAGGCGCAGCCACGGAACTTTTCTGGCGTGGTCCACGGCCTGCTGTTCGGCGGTGGAGGTGTCATCAATGTGAATGTAATCGAATTCGACCTGCGAGAGGCGCTTTTGGCGGGCGGGGGTGTCGTAAAAATAGAACCAGAAAATGAGCCAGGGGAAGCCGGCGGCGCCGGTCAGGAGGAAGGCCATTTTCCAGCCCAACTGGTCGCCGAAGTGAATCATGCACCACGGGACAAACAAGGCGGCGCACATCGCGCCAAAGTTGGAGCCACTGTTGAAGATCCCGGTGGCCAGGGCGCGCTCGCGCTTGGGAAACCATTCGGCGACCGTCTTGATGGACGCGGGAAAGTTGCCGGCCTCGCCGACGGCGAAGAAGCTGCGCACGAGGATGTGAAGGTTGAGGAGGCCGCCGACGAAGGCATTGAGCATGCCAAAAATGGACCAGATGGTGAGCGAAAGCGCCAGGCCGAGCTTGGTGCCGATGCGATCAATGAACCAGCCGGCTGCCACCGTCATGCTGGCGTAAACGCCGGTGAAGAAGGAGGTCAGGTAGGAAAAGTCGGTGTTGGTCCAGCCGAAGCCACCCAGTTCCGGCGCGCGACAAAAGAATTCCTTCAGGTAGCTGATGACCTGCCGGTCCATGTAGTTGACCGTCGTGGAAAAGAACAGGAGCGCGCAGATGACCCAGCGGAAATTGCTGGCGGCGGGGCGGGAGGCGGGGGAGTTCATGGGGAGGGTGTGGTGGTGGAAGCGCTATCCGCGGGAGTCGCGGCGGCTTTTACATTTTTCGGTTTTCTATTCGAAATGATGGTGACGTTGGCATAGGTGATGCCGTCGCCGTTGACGAGCGGATTAGCTGACTTCAGGCCGTTGAAGACGCAATTCTCGATGCGGATGTTTTCGATGACCGCCGCCGGGAAGGTGCTCACCGAGGCAACCACCGGGATGCTCTCGCCGGTGATGTTGGACATGACGACGTTGCGCAGCACCGGGATATACGGTCCGTTCGCGCCTTCCTGGTAATTAAACTCAATCAGGAGCGCCGCCTTGGCGACGCTGCCGACCTGCACGTCGCGCACGTAAATGTCGTGGATCACGCCGCCGCGCACGGCGTTGCTCTTAAAGCGCAGGACGCAGTTGAGGTTTGGGCTGTCCATCAAGCAGTTTTCCGCAAAGACGTTGGAGCAGTTGCCGCTGATTTCGCTGCCGATGACTACGCCGCCGTGCCCGTCGAGCATGTGGCAGTTGCGCACGATGATGTTTTCCGAGGCAACGCCGACGCGGCGGCCATCGTCATTGCGGCCGGACTTGATGGCGATGCAGTCGTCACCTGTCTGGAAGGTGCAATTTTCGATGAGGATGTCCTTGGAGCACTCGGGGTCGCAACCGTCGTTATTGGGGCCGAGGCTCGAGATGTTCACGCCGCGCACAATGATGTTGGTGCAGAGGACGGGGTTGATCTCCCACATGGGGGAATTGTGGATGGTGACGTTGGCGATGAGGACGTTCTGGCAGCGGTTGGGAACGATGAAGTTGGGGCGCAGGTGGTGGCCGGGGCCGAAGATGCGCTGCTCGGGCGGCACGCCCTTGTCGCTGGCCGAAACGAGGGCCTTCGAGTCGCCGCTGGAGTGGTGCGCCCAGTCCCACCAGGTGGTGTTGCTGCCGGAGCCGTCGAGCGTGCCATTGCCGGTGATGGCGATGTTCTGCTGCTTGTAGGCATAGATGAGCGGGGAGTAATTCATGCACTCCGTGCTCTCAAAGCGGGTGAAGACCATCGGCAGGTATTTGTCGGGATTGGGGTCGAATTTGAGGGTGGCGTTGTCGGCGAGGTGCAGGTCCACGTTGCTCAGCAGGTGGACGGCGCCGGTGAGGAAGACGCCGTCGGGCACGACCACATGGCCGCCGCCGGCGGCGTTGCAGGCTTCGATCGCTTTGCGGATGGCGTCGGTGCAGTCGGTGTTGCCGCCGGCTACCGCGCCGTAATCGGTGATGACGAAGTTCTTGTCCGGGAATTCGGGCGCGTGGATGCGGGCAAGAATGGTGGGTACGGTGGCCCAGGCGGAATCGTCGGCAGCGGTGGCCGTGGTGGAGTTCACCGCGCCGAGCAGGGTATTCACTTCCAGGCCGGCGAGGATGAAGGGGCCGACGCCCTTGGCGTCGTTAGCCACGATTTTCTCGCGCAAGTAATACGCATACGAGCCGTCGCGGCCATTGCCGAGGCCGGCGGTTTCGCAAATCTGGGTGAGTTCGATCTGGCCATCGGCATCAACTTTGATGAGCTTGTTGATGAGGCCGGTGTAGCCCTTGAGCACGACAGGCTGATACGTCTCGCGCGGGAGGTAGCCGTGGTTAATGCCTTTTGCGAGGGCGTAAACAAACATGCTCGATCCGGAGGCTTCGAGATAGTTGCCTTCGCGCGCGCCCTGGTCCACCACCTGCCACCACAGGCCGGAGGCGGGATCCTGGTATTTGGCGACGCCCGCGGCGACGCGGTTCAGTACATCAAGGACTTTGGCGCGGCCCGGATGATCGGCGGGGAGAAAATCGAGCACGTCCACCAGGGCCATGGCATACCACCCGATGGCGCGGCCCCAGAAACTCGGGGAATCTCCCGTCTGCTTATTGGCCCAGTCCTGCGCGTGGCTGGCATCCCAGCCATGGTAGAAGAGCCCCGTCTTGGCATCGTAGGTGTGGGCGTCCACGAGGGTGATTTGCTTCACGACATCGTCAAAGTCCGCGGACTTATTGAACATCTGGCCGTATTGCGCGTAGAACGGCGCGGCCATGTAGAGGCCGTCGAGCCACATTTGCTGCGGGTAGATTTGCTTGTGCCAGAAGCCGCCGTCAGCGGTGCGGGGTTGTGTGGAAAGTTGTTCGCGCAAAAGGGCGGCGGCCTTTTGATAGCGGGCATCGTGGGTCGTGGCGTAAAGCGCGAGGACGACTTTGCCGGGGTTGATCGAGTCGAGCGTGTAGTCCTTGGGCTTGTAGCCGGTGATGTTGCCATCGGCTGTCACCGCGCCGCCAATGAGTTTGGCCGCATAATCACTGAAGGTGGTGTTCCCTCCGGCGTCCGACAACTTGAGCAGCGATAGGGCGAAGACGCCGCTGGTGTAATCCCAGCGCGCTTTCGGCGGGTTGCCGAGGCGTGTCATCTGCGATTGGGCCATGCGCTCGGACCACTGGAGCGGGGTGGAACCGTTGATTATATTCGCGGGTGCATCCGCAGCGCGGGCGGCGGTGCTGTCCATGAGCAGGAGCAACGCGATACTCAAGCGGGAAGCGGTATTCATGCGCCGATGGGGTTAGGCGAGCCAGCGATCCGGGCAGGCGGGACGCGAAAAGCAGTGGGGAGCAGCGGGGTTTGGGGCGTTGGGAGCGCCGACGGCGAAAAGACTAAAACATTTAGCGCGCAAGCCAGCCGCCGTCCACCGGAAGGGTGGTGGCGTGGACATACGCGGCGGCGTCGGAGGCGAGGAAAACGACGGCCCCTTTAAGATCATCAGGCTCGCCCCAGCGGCCCGCGGGGATGCGTTCGAGAATGGATTTGTTGCGCACGGGGTCGGCGCGCAGGGCCGCCGTGTTGTCGGTGGCCATGTAGCCGGGGGCGATGGCGTTGACGTTGATGCCCAGCGGGGCGAGTTCGTTCGCCATGGCCTTGGTGAGGCCGGCGAGAGCGCTTTTCGCCGCCGTGTAGCCGGGCACGCGAATGCCGCCCTGATACGAGAGCATCGAGGCGATGTTGATGATGCGGCCCGGGGCCTTGCGCGCGGCGAGGCGCTTGGCGAATTCGCGGCTTAACACAAAAACGGAACGCAGGTTCACCTCAATGACGGCGTCAAAGTCCTCGTCGGAATGCTCAAGCAGATTGGCGCGGCGGATGATGCCGGCGTTGTTGACGAGGATGTCGGGCTCGCCAAGTTCCTTGACGACCGCGTGCAGCAATTTCCCGGCAGCGGCGCGGTCGCTCAAATCAGCGGCAAAGGCGGCGCAGGTGCCCCCGTGCGCGCGGATGTGCGCTGCCGTCGCGGTGGGTTCCTTGGTGGCGGCGAGGGCGACCTTCGCGCCGGCTTCGGCCAGGGCCGTGGCCATCGCCGCGCCGAGGCCGCGCGAGGCGCCGGTGACAATGGCCACGCGGCCATCGAGCCGGAAAGTGTCGAGCACGGGGCGGTGGGCGGAACTCATTTCAGTTCCTCCGTCGGGGCGGCATCCATGTCCGTGAACTCCTGGTTTTCACCGCCCATGGCCCAGACGAAGCCGTAGGCCGTGGTGCCCGCGCCAAAGTGGGTGGACCAGCTGGGGGAAAGCGCGGCTTCGCCATTGCGCACGACAAGGTGGCGCGTTTCCTCCCGCGGCCGGCCCAGAAAGTGGAACACCACCGACTTCGCCGGCACGTCGAAATAAAAATACACCTCGGAACGGCGCTCGTGCGTATGGCACGGCATCGAGTTCCAGACGCTGCCGCTCTCCAACAGCGTGACGCCGAGGACAAGCTGGCAGGACTCCACCAAACCGGGCACGAGCAGCTTGCAGAGTTTGCGGCGGTTGGCGGTTTCCTGCGTGCCGAGTTCGAGCACCTGGGCCTGGGCGAGTTTTACGCGCTTGGTCGGGTAGGCGGTGTGGGCGGGGTAGCTGACGATGTAAAACTGCGCGGGCTTGGCAGGCTTGTTGGAGGTGAACTTGACGGTCTTCACCCCGCGGCCAATGTAAAGGGAGTCGAGCTTGCCGAGGGCGTGGCGCGTGCCGTCCGTCTCCACTGCGCCGGGGCCGCCAAGGTTGACGATGCCGACCTCGCGCCGCTCGCAGAAATACGTCGCCGCCAGCAACTCCTTCGTGGCGGTCAGCTCAAGCGGCTCGGCCAGCGGGACAGCGCCGCCGATGATCGTGCGGTCCACCTCCCAATAGCGCAGCACGATTTGGCCGGGGGTGAACAGGCCGGAGACGAGGAAGTCGCGCCGCAGGGCGGCGGTGTCGAGTTGCTTGAAGCCCTCGGGGCTGTGGGTGCGGATGATTTCCATGCGGGAAACGGGGAGAGGCGATGTTGGGCAAATGACGGGGCGTCGGCAAGGGAAAGATTTGCGCGCCACCGAACACGCGCGGCGGACTACCGCCGTTCCATCCAAGTGGCCGGATGGCGTTTGAAATGCATGATGCCGACGATCCAAACATGGTCGGGCCGGTCCAGGTAGATGACGGCGTAGGGAAAGAGCCGGCTGAAGTGCCGCCGGGCCGGCGGCGCGAACTGGCGAAAGCGCCCGGAATTGGCGCGAATTTCCGCAATCAACCGCTCGATTTCATCATAAAACCGCCTGCCCAACTCGGCGCTGATGTCCGCGTAGTATTGCGCGGCTTCCGCATATTCCACGTCCGCGTGGCGATGGAAGCGGTGCGGTTTCACCGGCCAACGATTTTACGAATGCGCGCTGACACTTCCGCGCCGGGCACGCCCGGTTCAACCCCACTTTCTATTTCAGTGACGCGATGGCGGGTTTCCTGGAGCCAGCTTTCCTCCACTTCGGGCACGATGCCGCCGTGCAATTTGATCGTCAATCGGTCCACCAACTCCGCCAGTTGCCCGGCGGGCAACTGATCGGTCTGCTCTTCAATCTGCTTAAGGGTTGGAGGCATGAACCAAGTATGGAACCAGTACAGGGGATTTTCAATCCCAAGATAAGCACCATAAACCGGGCTTCTCTAACCTCACAACCGCGGAATCACCAGCCCGCCGTCCACCATGATCACCTGGCCGGTGGAGTAGGGGAAGTCCCCGCGGGCGAGCGCGGCGGCGGCGCGGCCCACATCCTCGGGAAACCCCCAGCGTTGAGAAATCGCCAGGCCCTCGCCGAGAAGCTTGTCGTATTTCGCGATGACGCCCGCGGTCATGTCGGTCTTGATGACGCCGGGGCGGATCTCGTAAACCGGCAAATCGTATTCGCCCAGACGTGCCGCAAACAGACTGGTGACCATTGCCAGACCCGCCTTCGACACACAGTATTCGCCGCGGTTGATCGAGACGACCGTCGCCGAGATTGAGTTGATGTTGATGATGCAGCCATGGAAGTCCGTGGGCGCGGCCTTCTTCTGTTCGACGAGCCAGCGGGCCGCCGCCTGTGCGAGGAAAAACGCGCCCTTCAGGTTCGCGCCGAGCACATGGTCCCAGCTTTCCTCGGTCGTTTCGAGCAGGTCGTGGCGCACCTTGGGGGCGACTCCGGCGTTGTTGACGAGCACATGCAGCCGCCCGAAGTGCGCCTTTACTTTCGCCAGCACCGCCGCGCGCTCGGCTGCGTCACCCACATTGCCGCGGCAATAGACCACGTCCGCGCCCAGCGCCCGCAGCGTAGCGAGGGACTCGGCGGCTTGCGCTTCTTCGCGCACGCCGTTGATCGCGAGGTCGAAGCCCGCGCGAGCCAAGTGCTCGGCGCAGCCGTAGCCGATGCCCCGGCTGCCGCCGGTGATGAGCGCGACGCGCTTCGGGATTGGAGTGGAGGATTTCACGGATTAGCGAAGAACGGAGAGTTTATTTGAGCTTCGACACATTGACCCACGCGCGCTTTTTCCACGACTGGAGGCCGAGTTCGGCCAGTTGCACGCCCTTCGCGCCCTCAAGCAGCGTCCATGGGAAAGGCGTGTCGAGCACGACGTGTTTGAGGAAAAGCTCCCACTGGGCCTTAAAGGCGTTGTCGTATTCCTCCTGGTCGGGCGCCTCGCTCCAGCCGCCGAGGAAATTGATTGGCGAATCAATGTCCGGATTCCACACGGGGCGCGGCGTGTTGCCGTAATGCTGCGTCCAGCATTTGCGCAGGCCGGCCACAGCGCTGCCCTTCGTCCCGTCCACCTGGACGGTGAGCAGGTCGTCGCGCCGCACGCGCACGCACCACGAGCTGTTGAACTGGCAGATGACGCCGTTCTCGAGCTCGAAGGTCGCATACGCCGCGTCGTCCGTGGTGCACTTGTAGGGCTTGCCGGCTTCGTCAATGCGCTCGGGGATGTGCGTCGCGCCGAGGCACGAGATCGCACGGATGGGGCCGAAAAGATTGTCCACCACGTAACGCCAGTGGCACAACATATCAATCATGATGCCGCCGCCGTCCTCCTTGCGGTAGTTCCACGACGGGCGCTGCGCGGGCACGGTGTGGCCTTCGAAGACCCAGTAGCCGAACTCGCCGCGCACGGAGAGGATTTTGCCGAAGAACCCGCTATCCATCAGGCGGCGCAGCTTGACGAGGCCGGGCAGCCAGAGCTTGTCCTGCACGACGCCGTTTTTCACGCCGGCCTTTTTGCAGACGCGGTAAAGCTCAAGCGCCTCGGCGGTGGTGACGGCCGTGGGCTTTTCGCAATAGATGTGCTTGCCGGCGGCCGCCGCTTTTTTCACGGCGGCGGCGCGCTGGAGCGTGCCTTGTGCGTCGAAATAGACCGTGTAATCGGGATTGGCCAGCGCCTCGTCGAGGTCGGTGGTGAATTTCTTGGCCTCGGAAATTTGCGTGAGTTTCTGCAGCTTCACCGGGTCGCGGCCCACGAGCAGCAGGTCGGGCAGGATGACCTCGGCGGGGCCGACGCGCACGCCCCCCTGCTTGATGATGGCGGAGAGTGAGCGCAGCAGGTGCTGGTTCGTGCCCATGCGGCCGGTGACGCCGTTCATGATGATGCCGACGCGGTGGATTTTCAGGTTTTGGCTCATAAAGAAATTTTGAAAAAAGTTTAGACGTGCGCGAGGTAGGCCTCGCGGATTTTGAGGAGATAGGCGGCCTGGTCGCCCGCCCACAGGCGGTTGGAAAAAATTTCGACCTCGTTGAAACCGCGGAATCCCGCCGCTTCCACCCAGCCGCGGATTTGGCGGAAGGGGATGCAGCCTTCACCCATGAGCCCGCGGTCGT
>CAZDAQ010000063.1:0-14763 GCA_964503425.1 uncultured Opitutales bacterium | reverse complement strand
CCCTACTTCAGCAAATAATTCTGCTGCATCACCCCGTTCTGGTAGCCGATGTCCGACAGCGGCGTCCCCGTGTTGTCCCACTGCGTCTGCCGCCCCTCCAGCCGCCCGTCCGCGTTGCGCTGCGTTAGCGATTTCTGCAACCCGTTGTCATACCACTCCTGCACCCGCCACACCGGCCCCGCCGGCGTCGGCACGTTCGCCTCGGACATCAGCCGCTTGCGTCCGTTCGGCCAATACTCCGTGAACTGCGCGACTTTTCCCAACTCGTCATATTCCTCCACCCGCTGTGCCTGGCGTGTCCCCGGATACCACGTCGTCACCCGCTGCAATTGTCCGCTTGGTCGGAACTCGTAAAAATTCACCGGCACGTTCCCCGGCCCGTAGAACACCGCGCGCTGCTCCGTCCCCGCCGCGTCATACCATGCCTCCGCATACAGCGCCCCGCCCATGTGCTGCACGTAATGCATGCCTCCATCCGGCAGCCGCTCCTGCGTGGTCTGCATCAGGTTTTGCGGCGCATTCAACTTTGCCGCCTGCGCCGACGTCAGCGTCGCGCCGGGCTTGGGCATCCCGGGCAGCATCCCTCCGTGCGTGCCCGACACTTCGGCCATCGGCGTGGATTGGCAGCCGGCCAGCATCAGCGTCGCCCCCGCCAGTCCCGGGAGGAAAACTTTTCCCCGGCTCCAACGCGCAAATTTTTTCATTCGAATGCCCCGCTGCAAAGTTTTCTCCCGCCAGTTTTCAACCCATGACCCAGGCAAACTGCACCCCCGGCCCGTGCACGCCTTCAATCAAAATGCCCTCGATGTCCGAGGTCTTCGACGGCCCCGTCACCCAGATCGTGTTCGGGTCATCCCCCATGGCCAGGATCGCGTCACCCACCGTCCGCAGAATTTGCGCGCGCGTCAGCACCGCGATGTGCACCCATGGCGCGAGCGCACCCAGCCGCCGCGAGGTCGTCCGGTCGTTCAGGATGATCGAGCCCGTCTCTGCAATCGCCCCCGCCGCCCGTGTGATGCCGAAATCGTAATCGTCCACCCGCGTCCGGTCGAATTCCGTCTTCAACGAAAACTCCGGCCCGAAAAACGGCGCCACCTGCGCCAGCAGCGCCGGGTCGCAATACCCGCGCATCCAGCCGCCATCCCTTAGCCGCCGCAAAATCTCGGCCGCATCCGTCACCACCGTCGCATTCGTCATTTTCACCCGCTCGGTCAGCAGTTCCAAAAGGTCTCGCCCGTCCACAATTCTGTGTACGACGCTCAGGTCCATGTCCCATTCGGGCATGGCCGCGCGCTCCGGCAGCGCCGCCAGCGCCTTGCGCACGCGCCCCATCACCGCTTCGCGCTGGTCGCTCATGGCTTCCGTCCTTTCCGTTCCTTCATCCATTTGCGGAACGCCCCGCCGCGCCACGGCGGCAGCGTCCGAATCTCCTGCCACGAGCGCAGTGCCGCGGGCATCAGCACCTTCGGCGTAAAGGTTATCGCCCCGCCCAGTTTCAACGCCGCCCGCCACGCCGCCGGCTGCGTCGCCAGCAGCGCCCACGGCCCCAGCGAGGGCGTGCCCGCGGTCGGTCCGCCTTCCTGCTTGTTTTTGTCGCGCAACCGCAGCAGCAAATCCGGAATTGGTATATTCACCGGGCAAACTTCGTTGCACGCTCCGCACAGGCTCGACGCCTTCGGCAAATCCGCCAGTTCCGGAAAATGTTTCCCCGCCAGCAGGGGCGACAACACCGCCCCCACCGGCCCGGGATATACACTGCGGTAGGCGTGCCCGCTCGCCTGCCGGTAAACCGGGCACACGTTCAGGCACGCGCCGCACCGGATGCACCGCAAAATATCCCGGCACTCGCTCGCCAGCACTTCCGTGCGCCCGTTGTCCACAAATACCAGGTGCATCTCCTCCGGCCCGTCCGGCTGCCCCGCCGCCCGCGCCCCGCCGATGAACTCCGTGTAAACCGTCAAATGTTGCCCCGTCGCCGAGCGCGCCAGCAGGTTCAGCAGCAGCGCCAGGTCCCGGTCGGTCGGCAAAATTTTCTCGATCCCCACCATCGCGATGTGGCAGCGCGGCGCCGCCAGGCAAAAGCGCGAGTTCCCCTCGTTCGTCACCAGCACAATGCGCCCGCTCTCCGCCACCAGGAAATTTGCCCCCGTCAACCCCACGTCCGCGTCCAAATATTTCTGTCGCAGAAATTGCCGCGCCCGCCGCGTGATCACCGTCGGCTCCTCGTTATAGTCGCCCAGCCCGTGCTTCTCAAAACTCACCGCCACCTCCTGCCGCGTCATGTGGATGATCGGCCGCACGATGTGGCTCGGGTGGTCGTGGTTGATCTGCACGATGAACTCCCCCAAATCGCTCTCGAGGCACTCGACGCCGTTCTTCACCAAAAACGGCTCCAGCTCCGTCTCCTCGCTCACCATCGTCTTCGACTTCACCAGCTTCGTCGCGCCGCGCGCGCGCATGATGTCCAGCACCGCCTGGTTCGCCTCCTCCGCTGTGCTGGTCCAATGCACTTTCACCCCGTTGGCCTGCAACTTCGCCTCGACCTTCGGCAGGTACGTGTCGAGGTTTTCGATCACATGCTGCTTGATCTGCCCCGCCAGCTCCCGCAACTGGTTCGCATGCGGGTAATCGCCGAACAAGGTTGCCAATCGCTTGTCATACGAAACCTTCGTGCTCGCGCGCACCGCCTTCTGCGTTTGCGGACGCAAATTCTTCGCAAATTCATCTATCGGCGTGCCCGTCATGGTTATGGCAACAGCCCCCCGTTTTTCAGCGCATCCCGCAACACCTGCGCCAGATGCTGCGTCCGCACCGGCTTGCCTTCCTTTTCCGCCAGCCCGCCCAGGTGCATCAAACATCCGCCGTCCGCCGACACCAGCACGTCCGGCTTTACCGCCCGCACATAATCCAGCTTCAAATCCCCCACCCCTTTCGAAATCGTCGGAAACGTCACCGCAAACGTCCCGCCGAATCCGCAGCACTGCTCACCTTCGCCGAACGCCGCGACCTTCAGCCCGTCAATCGAATTCAGCAGCGTCAGCGCCGCTTCGCCGCTGTTTGTCCCGCGCGAGTGGCACGAGCGGTGGAACGCCACCGTCGCCGGATATTTCCCCGGCCACTGCTTGATGCCCAGCCCGTTCACAATATAATCCGCCAGCTCCCACGTCCGGTGGCTCAACGCCGCCACTTCCGCCTTGTCCGCCTCGTGCTCAAATTCCAACGGCGCCCCGTGCAACAGCATCCCCGCGCACGACCCGCTCGGCACCACAATCGGCGCTTCCCCCGCAAATACCCCCATCGTGTGCCGCACCACTTTGCGCGACGCCGGCCAGTCTCCCGCGTTAAACGCCGGCTGCCCGCAGCAGGTCTGCCCTTCGGGAAAATCCACCGTGCACCCCAAATGCTCCAGCACCTCCACCGTCGCCCGCGCCGCGTCGTCGAAAAACGCGTCGCACAGGCAGCTCGCCAGCAATTGCACGTTGCGCCCATCCGGGCGTTTCTCAGTGGAAGTGCTCATGGGTTGCGGGGCAAATAAATGTTGCTCTTCAATCCGTCCGCCAAATGCCGGCGGAACTCCGCGCGGTCCTTCACCACTTTCAGCGCGATCCACTGGCTCGCCAGGTTGCCCAGTGCTGTGCCTTCCAAGGCAAAGGACCACACCGGGACGCCCGCCGCATTCGCCGTCGCCTGGCACAGCAGCCGGTTCTTCGCCCCGCCGCCCACCATCAAAATCCGCCGGAACTTCCGCCCCGCCAGCCGCTCGAACGACCGCATCGCCTGCGCATGGCCCCGCCCCAGCGATTCACAAATCAACCGCATGTAGCCCGCCAGGTCCTTCGGTGGCCGGCCCTTCTGCTTCTTCAACTGGTGGTCAATCGCCGCGCGCATCGAGTCCGGTTTTACGAAAACCGGGTCGCTCACGTCGAGCAAGGAAGCTGGCGCCGGCAACTTTTCCGCCGCCGCAATCAGCGCCGCCCACTCCGCCGTGCTGCGCGGGCGTTTCCCGAAATCCTTCAGCGTCTCCTCCAACAGCCACAGCCCAATCACATTCGTCAGCGGCCGGTAGCCTCCCGTGCCCGTGCGCTCGTTCGACACCCGCGACCGCAGCGCCTCCGCGCCCAGCACCGGCTGGTCGCTCTCAAATCCCACCAGCGACCACGTCCCCGAGCTGATATATAAATCCCCTCCCGCCGGGTCCGCCGGCATCGCGTCGTAGGCGCACGCCGTGTCGTGCCCCGGCACCGCGATCGTCTGCACGCCTTTCAACTCCGGCAGCCCGCGCACCAGCCCCAGCCGCGTGTTCGCCGCCACCGGTTTCGTGAACCATTGCGGCGGAATGTGGAAAAACTCCAGCGCCTCGCGCGACCAGTCGCTCCCGTGCACGTCCAGCAATTGCGTCGTGCTCGCGATGGACCGCTCGTTCTCCATCCGTCCCGACAGCAGGTAATTGAAATAATCCGGCAAAAACAAACACCGCGTCGCCAAATCCGTGATCGCCGGGCAGCTCGCCACCGCTTCCGCCAGTTGCAGGCTCGAGTTATAAAAAACATTTGGCACGCCCGTCGCCGCGTAAATCCGCTCCAATCCGTGCTCCGCGAGTGCCTTCAATCCCGCCTGCGTCCGCCCGTCGCGGTAGGCATGCGCCGGAAATACCAGCCGCCCCGCGTCGTTCAGCAAAACATGGTCGCAACCCCACGTGTCCACCCCCACCGACGCCAGCTTCGGAAATTTCTCCTTCGCCTTCCGCAACCCCGTCTGCACTTCCGCCCACAACCCCGGCAGGTCCCAATATTCGTTCTTCCCCAGCGAACGAAACGTGTTCGGAAACCGGTGCACCTCTTCGAGCGCCAGCTTGCGCCCCCATGTGCCCACGATCACGCGTCCGCTCGTCGCGCCGAGGTCAATTGCTGCACAGGTTACGGAAGGCATGGGGAGCTTCCTGTTTTGCCCGTTTCCCTGCGCAGAGTAAAACCAAAACCACCGCCGGTTTTATTTGCCCGCTTACAATGGGGTGACCACGGTTACGCTCTTGCTCACCATGAGCGATCCCATTCCCCCTGTCTGGAATAACCCCGCGCCCCCGGCGCTGCCCGCGAAAAAAATCCTCACCCGCATCGACCCCCTCAAACTGGGCATCATGCTGGGCGCGATCTATGCCCTCATTTCCCTCATTTTCATTCCGTTCTTTTTGATCATGATGTTCGTCCAGATACCCATGGCCGCCGCGGGCCACACGCAGTCGAACGCCCTGCCCTTCATGTTCTCGGGCATTTTCCTCCTCCTGTTCCCGGTAATGTATGGGGTCATGGGCTTCATCGGCGACGTCATCATGGGCGCCCTTTACAATCTCGTCGCCAAGTTTGTTGGCGGCATTGAAGTCACCGTTCAGGATGCCCCCGCCTAGGGCTTCCTCACTTCCCTCTTACCTTCGCCAGCGTCTCTATGCTTCGCTTTCGTTTTTGGTATTGCGCTTATGGCAGATGGGTATTACCGTTTCTTCCATGAAATCCATCTCCGTCAAGCTCGACCCTCCCCTGGCCCGCTGGTTGAGCAACCGGTCTCGCGATCTCAAACGCACGCAATCCGACCTCGTCCGCGACGCCCTCGAACAACAGCGCCAGGGTAAGGGTGGAGTTACGTGTCACGATTTGGCGAAGCACCTTTGCGGCATCATGCGCAACGCGCCGCGCGATTTGTCCACCAACCCCAAATACATGAAGGGGTTTGGCGAATGACGGTGACACTCATTGATACCGGCCCTCTCGTCGCGTATCTAAGCCAGCGCGACGAGGCCAACCCATGGACCGTGAAACTGTGGTCGAGCTTGCCACACCCGCTTTTGACTTGCGAACCCGTCCTCACCGAAGCGTGCTTTCTCCTTTTCCGCAACGGCGGCCCTCCTGAAAGCGTGCTAAAGTTACTCCAACTCGGGGTCCTCAAGATCGGCTTGTCCGTTGAACAGGAGGCATCCGCCCTTGAGTCCCTCATGCACCGCTACGCCGACACCCCCATGTCCCTCGCCGATGCCTGCCTCGTGCGCATGGCCGAATTGCACCGCGACTGCCGCGTCCTCACCCTCGACCGCGACTTCACCCGCTACCGCCGCCATGGCCGCAATGTTATTCCGCTCCTCGCGCCGTGGTGAGAGCAGCCACCCCCCCTCCCTACTTCCCCCTCACCTTTGCCAGCGTGTCCTTCAACGCCTTCGCCGATGCCTGCAAGGCCGCCTGCTCCTTCGGCCACAGCTCGATCTCCAGCGTCTCCACCACCCCGTTGCGCCCCACCACCGTCGGCACGCTCAGGCAAATGTCGTGTATCCCGTAAGGGCCCGTAATCAAACTCGACACCGGCAAAATCTGCCGCCGGTCCAGCGCGATGGACTCAATCACCACGTTGATCGCCACGCCCACCGCCCACCCCGCGCCGCCTTTGCGTGAAATCACTTCCGCGCCACTCTTCTGTGTCCGCTCAAAAAGCTGTTGCTGGAACGTCGGCGTCACTCCGGGCATCTTCAGCAGCGGCAGCCCGTCCACCGTCGCGCTCGACCACACCGGCAGCATCGTGTCGCCGTGCTCGCCGAGTATCAGCGCCCGCACCTGCGTCGCCGGCAGCTTCAACGTCGCCGCAATCAGCGAGCAAAACCGCGAGGTGTCCAGCACCGTGCCCAAACCCAGCACCCGCTTCGGGTCATGGCCCAAGTCGTCAATCGCCAGTTGCGTCAAAATGTCCACCGGGTTCGACACCACGAAAATAATCGCTTCCTTCTTCAGTCCCGCGCCCTTCAGGCTCTTCAAAATCTCGCGGAACAGCGTCACGTTGCGGTTGATCAAGTCCAGCCGCGATTCGTCCGGCTTGCGCCGCAAACCCGCCGTGATCAGCACCACGTCCGCGTCCGCCGCGTCCGCATACTGCCCGGCGCGGATCACCTGGTCCGCGGTGAAGGCGCTCCCGTGCAGCAGGTCGAGCGCCTCGCCCTCCGCCGTCGCCTGGTTGGCGTCCAGCAACACCATTTCGCGCACAATCTTGCCCAGTTGCAGGCAATACGCCGCGCACGAACCAACGCGGCCACCGCCGCCGATAATCGCTACTTTCATAAGAAATTAAGTTTTGAAAATTTTGGGTTTTAAAAAAATCTCTGCGAAAAAATCTTCGCGTGCTACTTGCCGCCCATCTGGCCGAGCACTTCGTTCGTGAGCTTCTGCACGAGGCCTTCCAGTTCCGCGTTGGTCATCGTCCCCACCGCGGGGCCGCTCGCCGGCGTCGCGCACGCCACCGGGCGGTCCGCTATCTGCTCCCACGGGTCGCAGTCGCACAGTTGCGCCGCCTTGAGCCCGTGCCGGTCGTCGGGCAATCCTAGCTTCTGCTTCAAATCGAGCAGCTTCTTCACTTCGTCCGGCGGGATCACCGTCCGCTTCGTCGGCAACTGCGCCGCGACCCACAGCGTCCGGCAATACGAGTCCGTGATCTCCATCTTGAAATACGCGTCCTCCACGCTCACGCCCCAGCATATCACCCCGTGGTTGCCCATCAAAATGGATTGGTGCTGCGGCGCCAGCTTGCCGAGGATCTCGCTCATCTGCGGGCTGCCCGGCGTCTTGTATTCTGCCACGGGTATCGTGCCGACAAACACTTCCACCTCGGGAATCAAACACTGCGGGGGCTCGATGCCCGCCATCGCAAACGCCGTTGCGTGAATCGGGTGCGCGTGCACCACGCCCATCGCCGCCGGCACTGTCCGGTAAATCCCGAGGTGCGAAAGGATCTCGCTCGTGCGCTTCCACGGCGCGTTCCCCGCGAGCTGGTTGCCGTCGCCGTCCACCAGGCAAATCATGTCCGGCTTCATAAAGCCCTTGCTCACGCCTGTCGGCGTGCACAGGAAATACGGCCCCAGCCGCGCCGAGATGTTCCCGCCGTTGCCGTCATTGTAATCGCGCTTCCAGCACCGGCTCCCGATCTCGCACATCTCCTCCTTCAGCTTCTTCGCCTGCGGCGAATTGAACAGCGCCAGCGCGTCGCCTTTGCCCGCAGGCGCAGCCGCCGTCGTGGCCGTCGCGGGCGACGCCGCAGCCTCGGCCCCGGCGTCAAATACCACCTTCACACCGGCGTCGCTGAACAGGTCGCGCGCGCCGGGGGTCAGCCGGGTTTCCCGGTTGAAGCGAAATTCCTTTGCGCCGGTCTTGATAAACTCGGCGGCTTCTTTTTGGGCGAAGAGTTGCATAGGTTTTGTATTTTAAAATAAATTTTTAAACAGCCCGCGGGTCTTCCGCCTGGTAAAATACGGTGTCTATCAGCGCCGCGCAGTAGGCGTCCACCGGCGTCGGAATCGTAAAGGGTCGCGTCGCCTCCGTGCTTTCGCAGATGCCGACCGTCTGCCCCACGCCCGCGCCGAGGTCGTCATACGCCACAATCGAATACTCATGATCCTTGCCGGTCACCGGCGTGCGCGGCCCCCACGGCAGCACCACCAGCAGCCGTTCGCCTTTCAGCGACGGATGGCGCTCGGAAAGCGTCACGCGGCCAATGACGGATCCGATCCTCATGCCGCGCTCCCTTCCGGATCCACAATGCCCATGACCCACCATCGCGCCGGGCTGCGCGGGCTCTTTAAATAATCCCGCACCCAGCTCCCGTCGCTGCAAATGATCACCTTCTCGTGCAATGCCGTCCCGAGGGGATCCAGCACGATCTGCGGCGACCCGTCCGGCTTGTCCTCCCGATCCACCGGCTGCGCAATCAACAGCCGCTGCCCCGCGAAGCTGGGGTGCTTCACCGTCGAGGTCACGTAGCCGCGGATGTAGGCCAGTCGCATAAAATTAATAAAGGTTCAAATTCTCCACCATCACGCACCGGCGCGACCGCGTGAACGTCATCGGCGTGGTCACGCCTTCGCCTGTCGGTGTCGCCACCGAGAAAGACAGGAAGCCCTCGCCGCCGAGTCCCAGCCCGGTCATGCACGGCCCGTTCTTGATGAACAGCGTCGTGTCCGCCTGCTGCGCGAACTTGGTCAAATTGTTGATGTTCCGGCTGTGCATGATCGCCGTGTGCTTGTAGCCGTGCTCCGTGCGGATCGCCGCGGTAATCGCCTCGTCCACGTCCTTTACCCGCACTATGGGGATGAACGGCATCATCTGCTCCTCCTGCACGAACAGGTGGTCCTCCTTCGTTTCGCCAAACAGCAGCGCCGTCGCCGGCGGCACGTCCAGCCCGATGGCCTTCGCCAGCACCGCCGCGTCGCGCCCGATGAATGCCTTGTTCACGTGCGCGTGCGCGCAGCCGCCGCCCTGCGCCGGCTCAATCGTGAACGCCTGCTTCGTCAGCGCCTCCACCTGGCTCGACGAAAGCTGCACCGCGCCCGCGCTCTTCAGCGCCTTGATCAATCCGTCCGCCACCGACTCCACCACGAACACCTGCTTCTCCCCGATGCACAGCAAATTATTGTCATATGCCGCCCCCTGGATGATGCACCGCGCCGCGCGTTCCAGGCACGCCGTCTCGTCCACCACCACCGGCGGGTTGCCCGGCCCCGCGCACACCGCGCGCTTGCCCGCCTTCATCGCCGCCGCCACCACCGCCGGCCCGCCCGTCACGCACAGCAGCTTCACGTCCGGGTGCTTGCACATGACGTCGAACGTTTGCAGCGTCGGCTTCACCACCGTCGCCAGCAGGTCGGGAATCCCCGTCTCCTGGAAAATCGCCTCGTTATACGTCCGGATTGCCAGCGCCGCCACTTGGCACGCCGAGGGATGCGTGTTGAACACCACCGCGTTCCCCGCCGCCAGCATGTTGATCGCGTTCCCCGTCAGCGTCGGCACGCTGTGCGTCGCGGGCGTCACCGCCCCGATCACCCCCCACGGCGCAAAATCAATGATCGTCAGCCCAAAGTCCCCGCTGAACGCCATCCGCTCCAGCATCTCCACGCCCGGCACCAGCTCCGAGCAAATCTTCAGCTTCTCAATCTTGTGGTCCAGCCGCCCGATCTTCGTCTCGGCAAACTCTATCTCGCCCCACGTCTTCGCGTTCAGCGTGCATGTCCGCCGGATCGCCGCGATCGCCTTCTTCCGCGCCGTCACCCCCGCCTCGCGCAATTGCTCATACGACTTCTGCGCTGCCGCGATCGCGTCCTCCATCTTCTCGTAAACGCCGAAGCCCGTCTTCCCGTCGCCCGCCGCCGCCTGTTGCTTTTGCAGGCGCGACAGCACTTCGGTAACGACTCGCGAAATAAGTTGTTGCTGGTCTATGGCCATGATGGGTTTCTCCGGTTGGTTCCGCGCGCTCAGTCATTCGCGCGGTAGATGATCTGCTTCTGCACGTCCACTGTGTCCACGATGCCAATCACAATCGCGTCCAGCGGCGTGTCCTTGTCCTTGGCGCCCAACCGCGCGGAACTCCCCTGCGCGATCAGCACCACCTCGCCCTCCCCCGCCCCCAGGTCGTCCACCGCCACAATCGTGTTCGTCCCGGGCTTGAAGTTCCCCGGCTGCGCCAGGTCCACGAGCAACGGCCGCACGAAGAGAAACTTCGAGCCGGTCATCTTCACGTTCTTCTTCGTCGCGACGACGGAACCTTCCACGCGGGCGAGTATCATGGGTAGGGCGGGTTATACCGTGGCGGGCCGGGGGTTGCGGAGCGCTCATCGCGCCCCGCGCACCCCGTCCGTCCCGGCGGGTTATTTCTTTGCGGACTTCGGCAGCACCGTGCCCAGCTCGCTGTTCGGGCGGGCGATCACGGAGACCGACACCACTTCGCCGAGCGACTGCGCCGCCGTCTTGCCCGCGTCCGTCGCCGCTTTGACGGCTGCGACATCGCCGGTGACGACCACCGTCACCATCGCGTTGCCAACTTGCGTCATCGGGCCGACCAACTGCACGTTGGCCGACTTCAGCATGGCGTCCGTCGCCTCCACGAGCGCGACCAGGCCGCGCGTTTCAATCAATCCAATGGCTTCTTGTGACATATTCGTTTTGGGTTAAGTGTTGTTCTTGCGTTAAAATTAATTCCGGCCCTCGAGCTTCGCCCACGCGTTGCGCGCGATGACAATCTCCTCGTTCGTCGGCAGCACCCAGGCTTCGATCTTCGAATCCGCCGCGGAAATCTTCGCCTCCGTCGCGTGCGTGGCCGTGTTCACCTTCGCATCCAGCTTCAAGCCGCAAAAATCCAAATTCGCGCACACCGCCTCCCGCAGCTCCACGCGGTTCTCCCCGATCCCCGCCGTGAAAATCACCGCGTCCGCCCCGTTCAACTCCACCAAAAACCGCCCCAAGTATCCGCGGATCGCATTCACGAACACCCCCATCGCCGTCCGCGCGTTTTCATTGCCCTTCGCCGCCGCCTCCTCCACGTCCCGCACATCCCCCGTCGCCAACCCCGACATTCCCTTCAATCCCGCGTTCGTCGAAAGCTGCCGCTCCACTTCGTCGATGCCCAGCCCCAAATCCTTCGCCAGGTAAAACGCTGCGAACACGTCGAAGTCCCCCACCCGGTTGCTCTGCGGCAATCCGCTCTGCGGCGTCATCCCCCAGCTCGAATCCACCGCCCGCCCGTCGCGTACCGCGCAAATGGACGAACTCCCGCCGAGGTGGCACGATATGATTCGCAGATCCTTCCGCCCCTTAATCTCCGCCAGCCGCTCCGTCACATACCGGTGGCTCGCGCCGTGGAAACCCGTGCGCCGGATGCCGAGCTTCTCCTGCCACTCCAGTGGCACCGGGAACCGCGTGTTTTCCACCGGCAGGTAGTCGTAGAATGCCGTCTCGAAGGTCCCGATGCAGGGCAGTTTCGGATACAGCCGGTTGAACGACCGCACCGCGTTCACATATGGCGGGTTGTGCGCCGGCAGCAGCGTGTAGAGCGCCTCCATCGCGCCGAGCACCTTTTCATCCATTACCTGCGTGCCGCTGATGTTCTTCGCCATCACCGGCTTGAACCCCACCGCCGCCAGCTCGTGGAAACTCTCCAGTGCGCCTTCGCGCAATGCCGCCTCCACATGTGCGACCGCCGCGCCGTAATCGGCAAACCGCGTCGCGCCCGAGGTCGCCGCCTTCCCGCAGATCTCAATCTTCCACGGGCTCTCCGCCGCGCCGATGCGCTCCACGCCGCCTCGGGCGAGCAGGCGCTCGCTCGGCATCTCGAACAAGCGGAACTTGAACGAGGTGCTCCCGATGTTGGCGACGAGAATTTTGCCCATGGGCGTGATCCGGTTGGTCCGCAGCCGGCCTGCGCGTCCTCCGCGCTGGCCGTCGGGGTTATTTCGCCGGCGTCGCGGGCGCCGTCTTCGACAAAAACTTGCCGAGCAGGTGCAGGTCCTCATGCGGGCGCGGGATCACGTTCACCGCGATCACTTCGCCGATCGTGGCCGCGGACGTCGAGCCCGCCTCCACCGCCGCCTTCACTGCGGCGACGTCGCCGCGGATGAACACGCATACGTGCCCCGAGCCGATTTTCTCCCAGCCGATCAACTCCACGTTGGCGGCCTTGAGCATCGCGTCCGTCGCCTCAAATTGCGCGGTCAGACCTTTGGTTTCTAACATTCCGATGGCTTGTCCTGACATGGTATTAAGTATTTAAGGGTTGTGGTTGTGCCGGCCTAGCCGACGAAAAATTCCAGCAGGCCCGCCGCCGGGCGCGCGATGATGTGCGAGGCAACCAGGTTGCCCACGCGCGATGCCGCTTCCTTGCCGGCGTCCACGGCCGCTTTCACGCTGCCGACGTCGCCTTTCACGATGGTGGTGACCAGCGCCCCGCCGATCTGGATGTGCTTTACCAGAATCACGTTGGCCGCCTTCACCATGGCGTCGCTGGCCTCGACGAGGCCGACGTAACCGCGGGTTTCAATTAGTCCGATGGCTTCACTCATGTTTTTACTTTATTGAGGGTTGTTGGATTCGAAAAAATGTTCGTGCAAAAATTTTATCCCCGCCGCACCAGCTCGCACCGCTTCGCCCGCCCGAGGTCGCACGCGTTCGCCTCGTCCGTGTCAATGTGCACCTCCAGCTTGAACGCCGGGTCCACGCGCACCAGCATATCGTCAAACCGCGTCGTGCACTTGGTTGCCTCCACCAGCAAAGTCATATAGTCCCCCGCCTTCACCCCGTAATACGCTGCGTCCGCCGGGTTCATGTGTACGTGCCGCGCCGCCCGGATAATCCCTTCCTTCAGTTCCACTACGCCTTTCGGCCCGATCACCACGCCCCCCGCCGTCCCTTTGATGTCCCCTGACGCCCGCGCTGGCGCGTCAATCCCCAGGTAAACCGCATCCGTGTAGGACAGCTCGATCTGCGTCAAATTCCGGTTCGGCCCCAAAATCCGCAAATTCGGTATCACCCGGTCCCGCGTCCCCACCAGCGTCACCGTCGCTGTCGAGGCATACTGCCCTTCCTGGTAAAGCCACTTGTGTACCTGCAACTGGTAACCCTTCCCAAACAGCACCTCCATGTTCTCTGGCGACACATGCATGTGCCTCGCCGAACTATTCACCACCAGCACCGGCGGCGCTTTCGCCGTCAAATCCTCCCGCCCTATCTGGGCATACAGCGTCTGTCGGATGAGCGACTCGACGAGGGAACGGCTGGGTGCGGGTGCGGCCATGGGGGTATTCTTTTCTCAGCAAACTAATTTAATGATTAACGTCAATCATAAAAGCGACGTCGGCATCGTCAAGTGCGAATTTTCGTCTTTCTTTGGCTCCTCTTCAATCTCCTCCACCTTCGCCTCCACCTCTTCCTTCACCTCGTCTTTCGGCAGATAGGACGATATACGCTCAAAGTCGGTCATATCTGACGAAATCCCCTCAGCCGCAAGCGCTTCCGCCGGCGCATCCGTCAGCAACCCGGTCACCATCTCCCACCCTCCGAGAAACTGCGGTGCCGTCCGTCCCAGCTTCGTACGATCCAGCAGCGCCACCGTGCATTTCGTCTGCGCAATCACCGCCCGCTGCAATTCCACCACCGCCGGCGACGAATTCCATATCCCCGCCCGCGTCATCCCTTCCGCCCCCAGCAGCGCCAGGTCAAACTTCCAGTGCCCCGCGCTCAGGCACGCCACTTCCCCGAGCAAGACCGACTGTCGCCGCAAAATCTGCCCTCCCAGCAGGTGGACCGCCACCCCTTCCACCTCCGCCAGCAAATCCGCCGCCGGCAAATTGCTCGTCACGCACGTCAAGGGCCGCACCGGCGCCTCCCGCAGCATCTCCGCCAGCACAAACACCGTCGTCCCCGCATCCAGATACACCACCATCTCTGGCCGCAGCAAACTCAGCGCCTGCTTCGCCACCCATTGCTTCCCATCCGCCCCCGCCGACCGCCTCTGCCGGAACGACGGAAACCGGTGGTTGTAGTCCGCCAGCGCCCCCCCATAAGTCCGCGTCAACTGCCGGTTCTTCTCCAGGTAAGCCAAATCCCGCCGCACCGTCGCCCCCGATATGCCAAACTCCCTGCATAAATCCGCAATCCCCAGATACCGATGCCTTTGCAACAACTCCGCCAACCTCCTCCGCCTCGCCTCCACCACATGTCGCGCCACTCGCATCCCCCAACTTTATGCAATTAATGAGCAGATTCAATCATAAAAATTACCCTTTTGTATATTCTGCTTTCGAAGTTCCTTCACGTTTACCCCAACTCCTTCTATCCGCTCCCTTGAAAAATCAATTCACCATCATCTGTAACGATCTGAACCTTTGAGTCATGGCTTTGTCTCTGTTGGTATATGCCCCAATCCCCTGCCTCCGTGGCATCCTTGGTTCTGTTGGCTTTGTTAACGGCGTCC
>CAZDAQ010000062.1:2281-15313 GCA_964503425.1 uncultured Opitutales bacterium | reverse complement strand
GCGCGGTGCCGTGCGTGGCCTCGAAAATCGCGTGGCCGGTGATGTAATTGATGTTCCCGCCCGGTGCGATGCCGATGCCGCCCACCTGCGCCGCCAGCGCGTCGCTCAAATAGTCGCCGTTCAGGTTCAGCGTGGCAATGACATCGAAGTCCGTCGGTCGTGTGAGCACCTGTTGCAGGGCGATGTCTGCAATGCTGTCCTTGATGACGATGCCCGCGCCGGGCTTGCCTTCGGGGATCTTGCACCACGGCCCGCCGTCTATCTCCACCGCGCCGAAAAACTCTTTCGCCGTCGCGTAAGCCCAGTCGCGGAAGCCGCCTTCGGTGAACTTCATGATATTGCCCTTGTGGACAATCGTCACGCTCTTGCGCTTGAACTTGATGGCATAAGCCAGCGCACTGTGCATCAGCCGCACCGTGCCGCTGTAGCTGACCGCCTTGATGCCGACGCCGACTTTTACGTCGCTCGGGAAATTCGGTGTGCCCACGGCCTTCCAGAAATCCTCGGCTGCCGGTTTGGTGCCAAAACGGATCTTCTTAAAATCCTTCGGGAATTCCTTGGCGATGAAGTCCAACACCTTTTGCGCCTCGGGCGTGCCGCCCGCATATTCAATCCCGGCGTAAATATCCTCGGTGTTCTCCCGGAAAATCACCATGTCCACCTTCTCGGGATGCTTCACCGGCGAGGGCACGCCCGTGAACCACTGCACCGGGCGCAGACATACATACAAATCCAGCATCTGCCGCAGCGCCACATTCAGCGAGCGGATGCCCCCGCCGACTGGCGTGGTCAGCGGCCCCTTGATGCCCACCAGATATTCCTTGAAGGCATTGACGGTGTCATCCGGCAGCCAGTTGTTAAACTTCTTGAAGCTCTCTTCGCCGGCAAATACCTCGAACCACGACACTTTCTTTTTCCCGCCGTAGGCCTTCTGCACGGCGGCGTCGAACACCCGCACCGACGACGCCCAGATGTCCGGCCCCGTCCCGTCTCCGCGGATGAACGGTATCACCGGCTGGTCCGGCACCGTCAGCTTGCCGTTGGCAATCGAGATTTTTCCTCCGGCGGGAGGCGTGACATTCTGGTAGCTCATGTTGGGATGTTAAGTTCGTGATGGTCACTGACGCGCTTCCCGGAAACCCGGTCGCCGCGCTTCGCGCGTGAAATTTAGATTGTGGCGGGAGTTGGGTGAGCTTTCTCGGCCAGTCGCGTGCAAAAGCGCCCGAGCCGCTCCAGGCCTTTCTCGATGACTTCGTCCGCCGTGGCGTAGCTGAAGCGCACGTAGTCGTCCGCGCCAAACGCCCCGCCGGGAACGACTGCCACCAGTTCTTCCTCCAGCAACTTCGCCGCAAAGGCGCTGGAATCCAGGCCCAAGGCCCGCACATTCGGAAAAAGATAAAACGCCCCCTGCGAACGGAAACACCGCACCCCGGGCAGGGCATTCAATCCCTGCCAGAGCCGCAACCGCCGCCGGTCGAAATGCACCAACATCTGCGCAATCGCCGCCTTCGCCTTGTCGGCCTGCTGCAAGGCCGCCAGCGCGCCGTATTGCGCAAAGGATGTGGCGTTGGAGGTCATCTGGCTTTGCAGGTCGCCCACGGCGTCCGCGACCTTCTTCGGAGCCAGAAGCGTGCCGAGACGCCAGCCCGTCATCGAATAGCTTTTGCTAAACCCCGACGCCGTCAGCGTCAGCCGCGCCGCCTCGGGTGAAAACGTCGCCGGGCTCGCATGCGTTACCCCGTCATAGAGCAGATGCTCGTAAATCTCGTCGGACAAAATATATACCCCGGCCTCGACACAAATTTTCACCAGCGCCTCCAATTCCGCTCGTGGATACACCGCCCCCGTCGGGTTCGACGGGCTGTTCAAAATCACCAGCCGCGTCTTCGGCGTGATCGCCTTGCGCAACTGTTCCGGCGTGATCCGGAAACCATTGTCGTCCCCGGCGAATACAAACTTCGGCACGCCCCCCGCCAGTTTCACCATCTCGGGGTAACTTACCCAGAACGGCGCGGGCACCACCACCTCGTCCCCCGGCGATACCACCGCCATGATCGCCAGGTAACAGCTCATTTTCCCGCCTGGGCTCACGATCACATTCGCGTCCTTCACGTCGCCAAATCCTTTGGCCCGGTAACTCGCCGCCAATGCCGCCCGCAGTGCCGGCAGGCCCGACGATGCGATATATTTCGTATGTCCGTCGCGCAGCGCCTTCGCACACGCCTCCTTGATAAACTCCGGCGTGTCGAAATCTGGCTCACCCGCACCAAAAACACAGACATCCTTCCCTTCGGCCTTCAGCGCCTTCGCCTTGGCGTCCACCGCCAGGGTGGGCGACGGCGCAATCTGCCGCGCCCAGGTTGATAAGCCGGGTTCTCCGCTTGCGTAAGACATAAAAAATCGCCGCTGCGTTGGGTCCAAAGACGGCAATAGTTGCCAAATTAAAAAACTTGGCAACTACTTTTCCGCGCTTTCGCGCGGCAAGCCGCCCGGCAAGCCGGGCGTAAATAACCCGAGGGTTATTTACTTCTTTTTCTTCTTCGCGGGCTTCTTAACTGTTTTCTTTTTAGCCATAATAGCGGTTTTGGTTTTGGGTGAAGTTGCTCCTTTGCTCCGGTCGCCGGCCAGCGCGCCAATGGCCGAGCGTAATAGCTCGCCCACGCTCACGCCTTTTTGCCGAGCCAGGCGGAGCAATTGTGCCTTAAGCTCGGTCGGTAAACGCACGGAAATTTGCCGGTGCTCGCGGGTTTCCGCGGCAAACCGGTTGAAATCATGCCGCTGTATCGCCTCTCGGACCACCGCACTTAACGAGCGCGCCCCGCTGCGCACCTGCAGCGCCTCCAGGCGCTCCAGTAAATCCTGCTTCAAGTCGAAGGTCAGCGGTGCGCCGCTGTCGTCCGGGGTTGGCATGATCATAATACTTGCTGTCGGGGTCGGCTTGCGATGGTCGGTGCGGTCTTGCTGTGTTTATTTGTTACTCGACCGTCACGGGAACGCAACCCCTAATTCGCAATTTGTTTTTTGGCGGTCGCTGTGTTTCCCAACTTTTTTTGCGTAATTGAATTTCGAATACAACAATCGCGCGTTTCACAAGGGCTGCCACGCTGCGCTCGGCGGCAGTTTCATCGGCACCGCCAGTTGCAGCGGGTCGAACAGCGCCGCCTCCAGCCGTAAATTTAATGCCGCAGTGGTTATCGCAAACCGGTCCTTGTTGCGTCCCGTCACTTCCAGCAGGTCGAGGGACTTGGGCAGCCACTGCCCCTGCACACTTTCAAAGCTCAGGACATCCAGCTCCCGCGCCGGCTGGCGTGCCGCATCAAGTTGCTCCGCCCGCACCAGCGCGTTGAATTCGCGGTTCAGCGCCACGCGCACCGCCCCTGGCTTTTGCGTCGTTGGCGTCGCGTCCGGTGGCAGCATCACATAGGAATCCGCCACCCTTCCGCCCACGTGAGCCGGCCCGTCATATTCATATTTCGGCCAGAAGATGAAGGGCATTAGCAAATCGAATGATGTGTAAACCAATCCGGGAAAAAGCGGGTCGTGCCAGGATTCCGGCGGCAGCTCGCGCGCGGCCTTTGCGCCCGGTGCCAGCACCCAGATTTTCGGTGCCGGCCCGTTCTGCACCAGCCATTCCCAGGTGTTCGCGTCGCGTTTGTCCGGGTCAGGCGGTTCCGCCGCATTCGCACCGGTTGGACGCAGCTGAAACCGCGTCAGCGGTCCTTGCGTGTTCCAGGTGCCCCAGGCCACGCCGTCGTAAACCGTTTCATCGCCCCGCCGCGGGATGTGCACCAGTTGAAAACGCAGGCAAAAATCCCCCTGCAAGCGTGCTTGCCGGAACGCCGTCAGCCGCGCCGCCCCTTCCGCCGGATCCATCGGCCCCGGCAGCCCGGGTGATAATTGGTGTGGCGGTTGCGCGATCGCCGCCAATGTCCAGCACCACGCCAGCAAAACCACGCCTCCCCATTTCCCCCACCGTCGGAGCTTGCCTGCTTCCGCCGCGAAGCCAAATCGTCCACTGAGTGTAGCAAACATGTCTCGGCCTTCGCGTCCGTGATTTATTTTCCGCTAAAGGCTTCGGGCATTATCTCATTTTTGCGCCGCCTTGCGCGCCAACCTCCGCCGCGACGCTTACTTCGCGGGCGCAACCGGTGCTGTGGCGCCCGTCGTCGCCGCCGTTGTCGTTGAAGCTCCTGCCGAGGTCGCAGTCGTCGCCCCGGGTGCCGTCTTCCCATCCGTCGGCGTTGCAAAATTCACCGGCACGGTCGCATTTGCCGCTCCGGGCAAGCCCGCGCCCGTCGCATTGCCCGCCGCCGGCATCGTCTGCACCTTGCCTGACATCCCGAGCGTCGGCATCCCGCCCGTGGCCACCACGCGGTGCTTATACTGCGCGAGCGTCCCAAGGTAGAGTCCGAAGGAAAGCACAAAAAACAGCACCGCCACTATCACCGTGTTCTTCAGCAGCACATTCGCCGTCTCGCCGCCGAACACCGATTCCGCCGCCCCGCCGCCCAACGCCGTGCCCATCCCCGCGTTCGCGCTCGAACGCTGCATGAGGATGATCACCGTCATGATCACGCAGACCAGCAGCAGAATGAAGGTGAAAAATCCAATAACAAATGTCGCCATGAGGTGGCTCTCCGAGGGGGTTGGTATGATGGAAACCTATGAGAATGCGGTTTCCCCTCATCGCCCGCAAGCTGAAAAAGCGTCCTTCCCGCCCGACCATCGCCTACGTCCCCACGCCCAGCCGGTCGAGTATCCGCTGCAAATCGTCGTCGCCAAAGTATTCAATCACGATTCGCCCGCGCTTGCCCGCGTGCTTGAGCGACACCCGGGTATTCAATTTCGCCGCCAGCCGCTTTTCCAAATCCCGGATCACCGTCGCCTCGGCCTCCGCGGTTGGACGTCCTGAAGCCTTTACCGTCGTCTCGGCCTTCAATTTCCGCAACTGCTGCTCCAACTCCCGCACGCTCCAGTTCTCCTCCAGCGCCCGCCGCGTCAGCGCCAGCCGCGCGCCCGTGTCCGCTAGCGCCAGCAACACCTTTGCATGTCCCGCCGACAACAGCCCCTTGGCCAAATACCCTTGGATCTCCCGGTCCAACGCCAGTAGCCGCAAGGCATTCGCCACCGTCGCCCGCCCCTTGCCTACCCGCTCGGCGACGGCCTCCTGCGTCAGTGTAAAATCCCGCAATAGGCTCGCGTAACCCAGCGCCTCCTCGATCGGATTCAAATCCGCCCGCTGCAAATTCTCAATCAGCGCCATCACCGCCGCGGAAGCGTCCCCCGCCTCCACCACCCGCGCCGGAATCATCCGCAAGCCCAGCATTTGGCACGCCCGCCAGCGCCGCTCCCCGGCGATCAACTGGAATTTTGCTCCGATCTGCCGCACCACAATCGGCTGCAACAAGCCTTCCGAACGAATGCTGTCCGCCAGCTCGCGCAGTGCCTCCGGGTCAAACTCCCGCCGCGGCTGGTATTTGCTGGGCTCAACCGCCGTCACGGCAATCTCGAGGAATCCCGCCAGTCCCGGTGCTGCCGCGGGCGCCACTGTTCCCGCGCTCTTGCCGGGCGAAACGGCCTCCTCTGCTTCCGGTTTCTTTGCCGGTGCCGTCTTGCCCCCGGCAATCAGGTTGCCCAAGCCGCGGCCGAGACGAATTTTTGACGATGGCATAGGGGGAAAGAGGTCAGTCAATGCCGGGAACGTCCCGGGAGCCAGTTTAATTCGCAGACGCCGACTGAAGGGGCACCGGGGCCACCGCTGTCGCACCTGGCGTCGCTGTCGTATTGCCCGCCGACGTAGCGCCCGGCGCGGGTGTCTTCTGCGGGATGAAAATTGTTTTCCCAACAATGAGCCCGTTCGGGTTGCTGATATGGTTGGCGTTCTGAATGTCCCGCACCGTTGAGCCATGGGCATGGGCGATTTTCCCAAGCGTGTCTTTGGCCTGAATCACATAATTAATGCCCGTCCGAGGGAAGTCGTCGGAAAAAGTCGGCGGGGTCGTCGCGTTCCCCGTCGCCGACGGCGTTGTGCCGCTGCTTGCCGTTGTCGTCGTGGGTGGTGCCGCCTGCACCGCCTTGGCCAACGCCGCCAGTTGGCGGTTGGTGTCCTTCGTCAATGCGTCAATTTGCTTGGATACCTCATCCACGACTTCTTTGCGCAAGGCACTGTTGGCCTGGGTGATGTCGTTGCGTGTGTCCCCGTGGCTCGCCGCAATCGCGTTTTGCACCATCGTCTCCACGTCCTTCTGGCTGATGATCTGCTTTTGCAGCGCGGCGTTGCTCTGCGTCAAAGTCTCCACTTCGAGGCTCAGTTGCTTGACCTCTCGAGAGAGCATTTGCACGTCCTCGGACATCGAAGCCATCTGCGCCGCCTGGCTGTTGTCCTGCGCCCGCAGCTCTGTCGCCCACCCCGCCAGTCCGGCACCCACGACCGCCAGCGCCGCCCAGCGTCCGGGCCGGCATGAAAATATCGAAGAAAGTGTAATCTGCATAATTGGCTCAAGCCGGTTTCCACGCGTCACGCGTGCCCGGCCGATTACCCTCATTATCCCATCTCCGCCCGCCCTGTCAAAAAAAAGCATGACCTACCTCAAATCGGCCCCGGTGGCGATTTTGCCGCTACCCGCGGAAAGGGCCGCGCCGAGACCAGCGGAATCCCCACCACGCTGGGCAGCACCATCCCCTCGGGAATTGGGTGCCCGCGCAAAAACTGCGCCACCCCCAGCATTCGCCCGCCTGGCCGCTGTAATGCCAGCAACCGCAAAACCCCCGCGCCCGTGGCCACATCCACCCCCGTGGCCCCCGCCCGCACTACCGTGCCCGGCTTGGCCTCCACCGCTTCTGCAGTTGCCTGCGCTTCTCCGACCTTCAGCGTCTCTCCGCCATATTCCAGTGCGCTTCCCGGCCAGGGTTGCAAGGCCCGCACCCGCCGCTCCAATAGAGCCGCCGCCTGGGTAAAATCCAGCCGTGCATCGGCCTTGTTCAACTTGCGGGTATAGGAGGCCAGCGCCTCATCCTGCGGCGTAGTTCGGATGGATCCGTCCACCAATCCCGCCAAATTCCTCGTCAACAACGGCACGCACGCACTTGCCAGCCGCTCGCGTAACTTGAGTCCTGTGTCATTCTCCTTAATGACCACGCTTTCAGCATCTGCCACCGGTCCGGCGTCCAGCGCTGGCACCACCCGCATCAGGCACACCGCCGTCTCCGCGTCGCCCATCGCCAATGCCGCCTCCACCGGCGAAGCCCCACGGTAAACTGGCAGTCGCGATGCATGAAGGTTCCACACCCCTTTGGGTAACACCTCCAAAAACTCCGCTCGCAAAATTTTCCCATAAGCCATGACCATCGCCAGTTCAACGCCATCCGCGCGCAACCACGCCAGTTCTTCCACACCAGGCTGAGTCGGCTGAAGCACTGTGATTCCCTGCACCCGCGCCCACGCCGCCACCGGATTCGCATGGAGATGCTGGCCCCGGCCCGCCGGACGGTCTGGCTGCGTAATCACTCCGGCCAGTCGTACCCCAGTCGCTCCACGCAAATACTCCAGCGCCGGCAGGGCGATGGCATCGGAACCGAGGAAAACAAGCCGCATGGTAAAAATATAACTGTAATATCCCGCACCTGCGCAAGGATGCATCCAACTTAGCCACCTCGCGCCGTCCCGCAACACCCGCGGCTAAATCCCCTAAAGCGTCTTCAGCCACTTCTCGATGGCCGGGCGAAACTGTTTGGAGAACACTGCGTCGGTGTCCGGCTTCGGCAGGTCCGCAAACAGGCCCCAATGCTCCACGTGCGTCACCGCCTGCCCCGGCGCCAGTTTCACCAGCGGCCCGAGTGACTCCAGCTCCGTCATAAAGTCACAGGCAAAGGTCTCAAATGTGCTGCCAAAATCCGGATAGGTTGCCCCGGGTGTGAGCGCCCACTGCTTCACAAACGTCCCGCCAGGCTGCCAGTTTGCCACCCAGCCCGGAAAGCTCGTAATCCCCAGTTTCTGCTTTTGCACAGCCAGTGTCGCCTCCACACCCAGGTAATCCCGGTGGAAATCCCAAATCTTGTCGCTAAAATCCGTGTATGTCCACGGCACCAGCACATAATCCGGCAGCAGCGCCTCGCCGTGCGGAACTTTCGGGTTGTAGGGAATTACCGAGTAGCTGTCGTGGGCCAACACCGTCACCACCCATGGCGCGAGTTCCACGTCCCACAACCCCTGGTTTTCCAATCCATGGGTCACCCGAAAAGACGCCGGCCCGATGGCCTCAATCGTTACGGTCTTTTGCACGCCTGTCTTGGCCTCGGGCGCTTGCGCGAGCTTCACCCCTTTGTCGCCCTTCAGTTTGGTCACGGCAATGGGCGAATTATCCAGTTGATACGTCCGCACCGGGTGCTCCGGCGCATACCACAGGCGGTGGCCGCCGCGGATTTTCCAGTCCTTCTCCCCTTTTTTGCCCGCTTCGGCCTCCACCACGCAAAACAGGTTCGGGCCGCCGCGCAAGGCGCACGACATCACTCGCGGACCAATTTCCAGCGGTATGATCAACTCGGCCTGCGCCGTCGTGAGAGCCAGGGCCTTCCAGCCCTTGTAGGAGAGAGTGCGAATCATGGAATGGAAAAACCCAAATCCAGCCGGAATCCCGCCCACCGTGCAAGCCGATATCAATCCTCTACTGCCCGAGGCAACTTTTTCGCTTTCTCATGCGGCGGGGTAAATTTCTTCTTAAAACCACGCTTTGCCTCATCCCGCTTCGGCTTCCCCACCAGTTCAAACCGAATCGGGCACCCGCGCAACTTGAACGCCTCGCTCACCCCGCTCTCCAAATAACGCGTGTAGCGTTCGTCCAGTTTCCCTGCATGGTTGCAATACATGCGGATGACGAACGGCCGCCGCGCCACCTGCAACGCGTAATAGCACTTAAACCGGCGTCCCTGCACGAACTTCGGCGGGTTGTCCTCCAACGCGTCGCGTAAAAAGCGGTTCAACGGCGACGTCGGCAGTTGCTTCAGTGAAATCAAGTGCATCGCGTGCACTTCCTGCAAAACATCTGTTACCGCCATGCCTTCCAGCGCCGAGGTGAATAGCACCGGCGAGCGCGGTAGGAAAAACAGCTCCTTCTGCACCGCCTCCACAAAGGCCTTCTTAAACGCCCCCTCGTTCTTGTATCCCGGCAGCGGATCCTTCTCGAACTTCTTGCGCGCTATATCCCATTTGTTCACCACGATCACCAGCCCCGCGCCCGCCCGTAAAATTTCTCCGGCCAGAAACTTGTCCTGCTTCGTCACCCCGCTCAGCGCGTCCAGCACCAGCACCCCCACGTCACACTCCGCAATCGCCTGCTTCGAGCGGTTCTGTGAAAAATACTCCACCGCTGCGTTCACCTGCGCCGCGGGACGCAAACCCGCCGTGTCCAGCAGCGTGAATGCCCATTTCTCCCCGTTCGGCGCGTTGTAATCCAAATCAATCGCGATAGTGTCCCGCGTCGTCCCCGGCGTCTCGTTCACAATCAGCCGTTTCGAGTGCAGCAGTGCGTTGCCCAGCGACGATTTCCCCACATTCGGTCGCCCTACCAATGCAAACTTCGCCCGCAACGCCGTCGGGTCCGCCGGAGGGACCACGCCGTCCGCAACGGCTTCTGCTTCCGGTGCCGGTCCCACCACCGCTAAAATCTTTTCGCTTAACTCATCCATGCCGCGCCCATGCTCCGCGGACACCGCCAGCGGCTCGCCGAAGCCAAGCTTGTAAAATTCCGCCACCGCATCGGCCTGCCGTGGCTGATCGGCCTTGTTGACTACCAGCAACGTCGGCTTGTGATAGGCCCGCAATCGCTCGGCAATCCGCTCATCCGCCGTCGTCAGTCCCTCGCGTGCGTCCGTCATGAACACGACCAGGCTCGCCGCCTGCACCGCGAAGTCCACCTGCTCCTCCACCGCCTCGGTGATCGCCGCAGAAGCCGCTCCCGGCGGGGGCGCCATGCCGCCGGTGTCCATCAGTAAATATCCCCCGTCTTTCGCCGGCACGTTCGCCGTCACCAAATCCCGCGTCACGCCCGGCTGGTCATGCACAATGGACACACGCCGCCCCACCAGCCGGTTAAACAACCGGCTTTTGCCCACGTTGGGCCGGCCCACCAGGGCCACGCTGCGAGGAAGTGACATAGGAAATACAAGGGTGCCGGAAAACGCTCAAGATGTCCAAGGCCATTTCACCGCCTCATTTGGACTCAAACCTCTCGCGTTCAACCCGCCTCAATCACCCCGCCGCCTTGCTCGCCGGCTTGGCCGGTTCGCTCTGCAGCGTCTCCATGAACTTGGCGATGCGGTCCGTGGCCTGAATCAGCAGGTCGTAGCCCGTCGAGAAACTCGCCCGCACGAACCCCGCCCCACTCGGTCCGAACGCCGTGCCCGGCACCATCGCCACCTTCTGCTCGTGCAGCAGCCGTTTCGCGAAGTCCATGGACGACAGCCCCGTCCCGGCGATGCTCGGAAACGCGTAGAACGCCCCGTGCGGTGAATGGCACGGCAACCCCAACTCGTTGAACCGCGCTACGATGTAGTCGCGCCGCTGGTGGTATTTCTCCCGCATCTGCTGCACGTCGTTCCACCCGTGCTTCAACGCCTCAATCGCCGCGACCTGCGACAGGATTGGCGCGCACATCATGCTGTATTGATGCACTTTCATCATTGCCTCGATGACTGCCGCCGGCCCGCACGCATAGCCCAGGCGGAAGCCCGTCATCGCAAACGCCTTCGACATCCCATGCAGGAACACCGTCCGCTCACGCATTCCCGGCAGACTCGCGATGGACACATGCTCGCCCTCGAACGTTAGCTCCGCGTAAATCTCGTCGCTGAACACCAGCAAGTCCTTCTCCCGGGCAAACGCCGCGATCTTCTCCAGCCGCGCGCGGTCGGCCACCCCGCCCGTCGGATTCGTCGGGAAATTCAGGATCAGCACCTTGCACCCCGGCTCCCACGCCTTCGCCAGCGCCTCCGGGTCCAGCGCAAACTGGTCCTTCGCCGAGGTCTTCACGGACACGGCCACCCCGTGCGCCAGCGTCACGCTGGGGTGATACGACACATAGCAGGGCTCATGGTAAATCACCTTGTCGCCGGGGTTCAGCACCGCGCGCAGCGCGATGTCCAGCGCCTCCGACACCCCGACGCACACGAGAATCTCATCATCAGGTCGGTAGCCGATGTGGAAATGCTTCTCCACATACCCGGCGATGGCCCGCCGCAGCGCAATCAGCCCGCGGTTGTCCGTGTAGTGCGTCTTACCCTGCTCCAGCGCGTAAATCGCCGCCTCCCGGATGTGCCAGGGCGTGACAAAATCCGGCTCGCCGATGCCCAGCGAAATCGCCTCCGGCATCTGCTGCACTATCGCAAAAAAGTCCCGGATGCCCGAACGGGGCAGTCCGGTGACGTGCTTCGCCACAAATCGTTGAGAATCATCTGACATGGAAATGAGAAATTAAGGATGGATACGCGTGAAACCGAGGGGAACGCTCCGCACTCCCGCAGAACCCCGCCGGCCCACTCACGCGCTTACGGCCGGCTTGTCCTGCGGGGTCGTAGCTCGCGCCAGCAAATAGCCCTGCTCCTTGTAGGCCCGCAGCATGAAATGCGTCGCCGTCGCCACCACGCCTTGCAGTGTCGCCAGCCGCTCGAACACGAACGCCGCCGCCTCGCGTAAATTCGTCGCGCTCACAATCACCAGCAAATCATACGACCCCGACATCAGGTAGCACGACCGCACCTGCGAAAACTGCGCGATCCGGTTCGCCAGCCGGTCGAAACCACCCTCCCGCTCCGGGCTGATCTTCACCTCAATCACCGCCATCACGTTGTTCTCCGCCAGGTAATCCGGGTTCAGCACCGGTCGCCACCCGAGGATGACCCCCTTCTGCTTCAACGCCTCCAGTTCCTTCTCCACCACGGAAGCCTCCAGCCGCAAAACCTCGGCCATCTGGGCCGTGGTCAGCGACTCGCCTTCCAGGATCAATTTGAGGACGGGACTCATGGCTACAATTCAGGGAAACAACCAGTAAAACACTTCCCCACCCCCTTGGCACGCTAAAAAACCAAGGGTACTAATAGTCCGCACATGATGCATTCCCCTAAAACATTGCCGAACCGAAGCATCCAAGACACACTGACCGCCATCCACTAGAATCTACCGATGTCATTCAAATCGAGCATAAAATACTTCGGGCGCATCACATTTTTGTTCTGCACTTTGTATCCACTTGCTTTCGTCATCGTTGCGTTCGTTTTCGCGCTACAGCACATGCTTCTGGATGTGTATCCTTTCTCCTGCGAAGATTTACTTCGCGTGCCATTTACAGCAATTCTTGGAGCAATGCATTTCAGTAGCCCTGGCTCTATTGTCGCCGCGGCCTCAGCCATGTTGCTGACATCCAGCGTCAGCCGGCGTGCGGATGTTTGCCTTCTTGTCTCGGCCTTGTTCGCTTTCGTGGTCTTTCAGCAGTGGTATCAGATTGATGTCACTATGTTAAAAAACGACCTGACCGGAGACATGCTTGCAGATTTTCTGTCACCGATTTTGGCTGCTCTCGGATTCGGCCTGGGCACCTTCATCCTGGCCCTCATTCTCCCCGAAGTCTTATTATATTCTTCTGGAGAATCTCCCCATCTGGTCAGACAACGCAGGCTGGCCTCACTCCGAACTGCCCTGCCAATTCTTCTACTTCTTGTCACTTTTTCCGCTGTGTATTTTTACGAGTGTTCTCTTCACTCGTACTGAGCTGTTTCATTTAAAAAGCTGGCGCCATCTTTAATGCCGCTGCTGCTTGAAAATCGATCGGAACAATTGCCACGCAAATCACTTCAACTTCCTCACCGCCCGCTCCATCCGCTGCAACGCCTCCTCCAGCAGTGCCCTCGGGCAGCCGAAGTTCAACCGCACAAACCCCCGCCCGGCTTCGCCGAACAGCGCCCCGTCCGACAGCCCCACCCCCGCGTCCTCGAAAAACCGGGCCGCGTTCTTCACGCCCAGTCCGCGCGCATCCAGCCACG
>CAZDAQ010000062.1:0-2181 GCA_964503425.1 uncultured Opitutales bacterium | reverse complement strand
TCCTCGAAAAACCGGGCCGCGTTCTTCACGCCCAGTCCGCGCGCATCCAGCCACGCGAGATACGTCGCGCCCATCGGTGCAATTTTCAACTCCGGCAGCCGCTCGCCCACGAACTTGTATAAAAAGTCCCTATTCCCGCGCAAATACGCCAGCAGCGCCTGCCGCCACGGCTCTCCGTGCTGGAACGCCGCCGCGATCCCCGCATAACCGAACGCGTTGATCTCCGTGACCAGCCCCCGCGCGGCCTGCTGGAAATCCACCCGCAGTTCCGGGTCGGCAATCACCCCAAACGCGCACGCCAGGCCGGGCACGTTGTAGGTCTTGCTTGGCGCCATCTGCGTCACCGTCCGCGCCTCCACGTCCGGCCCCAACATCGCCGTGACCGTGTGTTTCACCCCGGTCGGCTCGTCCAGCACCAGGTCGCAGTGAATTTCGTCCGACACCAGCACCAGATTGTGCCGCTTGCAAAAATCCGCTACCTGCCGCAGCTCCTCCACCGTCCAGACCCGCCCCACCGGGTTGTGCGGACTGCACAGCAAAAACACCCGCGTGTCCGCAGTCACCGCGGCCTCCAGCGCCGGCCAGTCGAAATCCCATCGCCCGTCCGCCAGCTTCAACGGCACGGATATCAGCCGCCGCTCCATGTTGCCGGGCGCGCTTAAAAACGGCGGATACACCGGCGTGCACGTCAATATCGCCTCCCCCGGCTCCGCATACGCCCGGCACGCGATGTTCAACGCCGGCACCAGCCCGTGAGACCACACGATCCACTCCGGCTTTACCGCATAGCCATCCCGCGCGCGCAAATAATCCACCACCGCCTGCGTCACTTCCTCCGTCGGCGACGTGTAGCCGAACACCCCGTGCTCCGCCCGTGCGCGTAGCGCCTCCACCACCGCTGGCGGCGACAGGAAATCCATGTCTGCGACCCACATCGGCAGGATGTCGCGGCCCTGGTATTTGTCCCATTTCAAGCTGCCGGTCCCCCGGCGCTCAACGGGCGTGTCAAAATCGAAAGCCATCGGAGGATTAATACCGATTATTCCCAAATAAAAAAGGCGCGATTTTCGCCCACCCCGCCTTCATCCCTTGCTGGAAAAGAATCCCCGCTGCTTCTCGCTTATCTTCATCCCCACCCGCTCCATCACCTGCATCATGTCCTCCCATACCTGCCGCTTCACCGACATCGCTGCATTCCGCAGCAGATACGAGGGGTGAAACGTCGGCATCAGCGGCACGCCCGCAAACTCGTGCCACTTCCCGCGCACCGCCCCCATCTTCCGCAAGGGGTCGTGCCCCAGCAGCCCGTTCACCGCCGTCTTCCCCAGCGCGACAATCACCTTCGGCTGCACAATCTCCAGTTGCGCCCGCAAATACGGGAGCGAAAACTCGACCTCCTGCAGTGTCGGCTCCCGGTTGCCCCACTCGCTCGGCATCTCCGGCCGCCACTTCATGATGTTCCCGATATACACCTGCTCGCGCGACAACCCCATCGCCTGGATGATCCGCGTCAGCAACTGCCCCGCCGGCCCCACAAACGGCTCTCCCTGCTTCTCCTCGTCCGCCCCCGGCCCTTCTCCGCAGAAAAATATCTCCGCCGCTACCGTTCCCACCCCAAACACCAGCTTGCCCCCCGGTCGCACATGCTCCTGGCACGCCTTGGAATTCAGCACCTGCTCCCTCAGCCAGTCCATCTGCTCCACCTTCGTGCCCTTTGGCAGCTTCACCACCGGCGGCTCCGGTAAAGGTGCCATCGGTTTCCCGTCCCACCGCAACCCCCCGCCGGTATTGGGCCCGGTTTTCCCCGCGGCTATGGGTGCGCGCGCCGCCGCCATCACTGCCTCCGCCGGCGATTCGATTTCCTCAACCGCCGCCACCCGGCCCCCACCCTTCAGCCGGTCTGCCGCCTGTCGTAATCGCCCCATCGTTCCCTCCGTCACCAACACCCGCTCCACCCCCGCAGCCCGCAAATGCCGCAGCTCCTCGGCCAGGGCTTCAATTTGCGCGCGCATGTCCAAACGCTAATGGCTAAACCCAAAAGTCCAAATAAAAAACTTTGGCGTTAAGCTAGGCCGCGAATGCGACTTGTTTCCGCGGGCATAATTCATAATTCTGCATTCCCCCGATGCCCCCCGCTCTCGTCATCCTCGCCGCCGGCCTGGGCACCCGCTACGGCGGCCT
>CAZDAQ010000061.1:0-15352 GCA_964503425.1 uncultured Opitutales bacterium | reverse complement strand
CGGGCTCGTTTCCATTCGGCATGGATGAAGGATAAAATCGCGCGCGGCAAACACCAGACGAAAGCGCGCGGAGCGGGGGGCGTTAGCTGGCTTCCTCGGCCAGGATTTCGACGGCGAAGGTGGAACCCCGGCCAAGCAAGCTTTCCACGTTAAGGTCGCCGCCGAGCACGAGGGCGAGCTGGCGCGATATGGCGAGGCCGAGGCCGGTGCCACCGTAGCGGCGGGCGATGCCCGGCGTAGCTTGGGCGTAGGGTTGAAAGAGCTTCCGGGCGTGATCCGGGGCGATGCCGATACCGGTATCGCGCACTTGGAAGCAAATGTGCCAGCGCCGCGGGACGCCGACGGAAGAGTCGGCCAGGGCGGGGCGGGCGGTGACCTGGAGTTCGATACCGCCGGTTTCGGTGAATTTGATGGCGTTAGAGAGGAGGTTGCCGAGGATTTGGCGCAGGCGCATCTCATCGGTCATGATGACCACGGGCACTTCGGGGGCGACATTGGAGGTGAGGGTGAGGTTTTTGGCCTGGGCTGGGGCGGTGAAGAGGCGGTTCATGCTTTGCACGAGCGGCCAGAGAGCGACGCGCTCCATTTCCGCTTCGAGGCGGCCAGCCTCGAGTTTAGCATAGTCGAGGATGTTATCAATGAGTTCGAAGAGTGTCTGCGCCGCGGTTTCGATGAGGACGACGTTTTCGCGCTGGTCCGGGGTGATGGGGTCGGACTGTAGCAGGTGGGCGAGGCCGATAATGCCGCTGAGGGGGGTGCGCAGTTCGTGGGTCATCACGGCGAGGTAGCGGCTTTTGGCGGCTTCGGCGGCTTCGGCGACTTCCTTGGAGCGTTGCAGGGCCAGTTGCAGTTCATGCTGGTGGGTGATGTCCTGGAAGGCGACGACGACGCCACGGCGACCGGCAAATTCGACGGTGCCAGCGGAGAGGAGAACCCAGAGGTGGCGGCCATCGCGGGTTTTGAGCCGGACCTCATAATCGCTGATGGGCTGGCCGGAGCGCAGGCGGGCGAGGATTTGGGTGCGGATGCGGGGGTCGTCGTAAAAGTCCTCTGGGTTTTGGTCGAGGGGCGTGGTCGGATCCAGGCGCATGGTGTCGGCGGCCCGGCGGTTGACGAAGAGCAACCGCTGGGTTTCGACATCGCTGATGGCGACGGGGAAGGGCGCCTGCTCGGCCAGCTCGCGGTATTGTTTTTCGCTGGCGCGGACCTGGGCTTCGGCGCGCTGGCGATCGCGGACTTCGCCGCGCAGGCGGAGGTTGAGGCGCGAGAGGGGGAGCGCCCAGCCGAGGGTGCCGAAGGCGACGAGGGAAAGGGCGCCGAGAGTCCAATACACCCAGGTGTAGTTGGGCTTGGGGTTGGGATTGTAGAGGAAGCCGTCCAAGGGGAAATCGCGAGGCAACATGCCGAAATCAGCGTAGGTTTCGGCCATGTGCTGCCAGCGGCCAGGGTTCATGTGGCCGACCTCGATGAGTTCGGGGTGCATGAGCTCGGCAGTTTGGGCGGCTTCGAAGAGCAGTTGCTCGCGCGATTTGCCCTCCGTATTGTAGTCACGCAGGATGAGATCCACAATTTCGGCCTGATGGGCGAGGGCGTAATCCCAGCCTTTGAGGCTGGCCTGGAGAAAGGCGCGTACGCGGGCGGGGTGCTGTTTGATTTGTGATTCAGTGGTGAAGAGGCAGTCGCCGTAGAAATCAATGCCGCCGGCGCGGGGGACAAAGCTGTAAAACTGCACGCCGCGCTGGCGGAGGGTGAAGGGTTCGTCGGTGGAGTAGGCGGACATGGCGTCCACGTTGCCCGAGATAAAGTCATCGAGGTTGAAGGTCTGTGGCTGGACCTGAAGTTTGGAAGGGTCCACGCCTTCGTATTTGAAATAGGCGAAGAGCTCGGCGGACTCGGAGGGAACCATCATTAGGCGCTTGTCGTGCAGGGCCTGCAGGTCGGTGGCGCCGCTTGCGGAGCGGGCCACCAGGATGAGCGGGGAGTGCTGGAAAATGGCGGCGAGGACCACGACCGGGAAGCCTTTTTGGCGGAAGAGGAGAAGGTCGGAATTGCCGACACCGAATTCGGCATGGCCGTCAATAACGGCCTGGGTGGGGTCGTGGGCCGGATCGGCTTCACGCAGGGTGACGTCAAGGCCGGCCTGACGGTAATAGCCTTGGGCGATGGCCGCGTAGTAACCGGCAAACTGAAACTGATGCTTCCACTTGAGCTGGAGGGTGACATGGTCCAGAGGCGGCGCGGGCGGGGCCGGGTCGGCGAAAGCGATTCCCGCGCCCCCGGCCAGCAGGAGCGCCGCCATCCCGAACCTGCAAACAAGCTGATGGCGAAACATGTCTGTGAGAGGATAGGCGATTCGCGCCCTTCTTCAACTGTTAAGCGGATGGATGGCAACGGACGGGGAAATAACGTTGTGCGGAACGCCGCTTGCTGGCACTAGGGCAGCATGGCACTGCGCCAGCTTTCGCCGCGGAATGCGCTGGTCATTTTGACCGGGCTGAATCTGCTCAATTACCTGGACCGGCAAGTTTTGTCGGCGGTATTGCCGGCATTGCAGCCGACGCTGCATCTGAACGACGAGCAGGGCGGCAACCTGGCGACGGCCTTCATGATCGGGTATTTCGTGACGGCGCCATTTTTTGGCTACCTCGGCGACCGCGCTTCGCGCAAGTGGTTGATTGCGGGAGGGATTTTTGTATGGAGCCTGGGGACGATCTTGACGGGGTTTGCCACCAGTTACGGGATGATGCTGGCGTTTCGCGTGCTGGTGGGGGTGGGTGAAGCGAGTTATGCGACGCTGGGGCCGAGCCTGCTAGCGGACTTATACGGGCCGGGCAAGCGCAACAACGCCTTGACGATTTTTTACGTGGCGATTCCCGTCGGCAGCGCGCTGGGCTTTGTGCTGGGCGGGGTGATGGAAGCGCATTGGGGCTGGCGGGATGCATTCCTGTGGGCGGGGTTGCCGGGGCTGGTGCTGGCACTGGTGATGCTGCCCTTTGCCGAGCCCAAGCGCGGCGGTTGCGACCCGGTGTCACCGAACGGTCCCCACGCCGGACACCTGCCGCGGGCGCGCGATGTATTTAAGCTTCTCAAGCGGCCGGAGTATGCGCTGGTGGTGCTGGGCTACATCGCCTACACCTTTGCGCTGGGGGCTTACGCGTATTGGGCGCCCACATTTTTATTCCGGGTCCATGGAATGAGTCTGGAAGGGGCGAACGAATTCATTGGGCCAACGCTGGCGGTGGCGGGGCTGGTGAGCACTTTTGCCGGCGGCTTCGCGGCGACGGCGTGGCAGCGGCGTAACCGGACGGGATACGCGCAGATGCTGGGCTGGTCCACGCTGGTCTCCGCGCCGCTGGCGCTGGCGGCCTTCATGGTGCCGAGCACGGGCTGGTGCATGGTATTGATGGCGGCTACGATGCTGGCCCTTTTCCTGCCGACGGGGCCGGTGAACACGCTCATCCTGGAAACGGTGCCGGCAAACCTCCGGGCGAGCGCCATGGCGCTGTCCATTTTCATGATTCATTTGTTTGGCGACATGTGGTCGTCGAAAATCGTGGGCTATCTGTCGGTGCGCGGGCAGGAAGTGCACGGGCTGACGCGGGCGGCGGCGCTTAACCACGCGGTGCTGATTTTGCCGCTGGCGCTGCTGGTGGGCGCAATGCTTTGGCTGGCGTTGGCGTGGAAAATGCGGGGCGGGAGGTTTCCGGCGGACGCGGGGTTATCTTGAACGGGAAGGGAGATTGTGGAATACTTGGGCCATGCCCCGAGTGCGCCATGGCGGGATGAGAATGCCGCACCTCGTGCTGGCGCTGGCCGCAGCGTGGCTGGCGCAGCCCGCGGTGGCGCAGCAAAATTTGCGCACGCCGACGGCGGCGGACCATGCGGCGATCATGAGCAAGGGCTGGGCGGCTTCGCGTGATTTGATCGGCCAGATGCTGGCGAAGGCCTACCAGCCCGGCACCGCCGGGAGTCCGGGCGCAACCGGGCAGCCGGCATTCGAGTCGTGGCTGCGGTTGTGGCAGTGGTGCGAATTGCTATCGCGCGACGAGAACGCGGAAGCGGCGAAGTTTCTGGGGCAGCACCTTTACGTTTCCGCGGCGAGCCCGACGCCCGTGCTGGTTTTGCCCGGAGACGATGTGCCGGGAGCCCTGACGCCCGCGCCCGCGGCGTTGGTGCAAAGGCTGGCGGCCTCGCCAAAGGCACGCGACCAAGTGCTCGGGCAATTGTTGCGTACAGATGCGATTCCACCGCAGAACCGGCCGCTGGCGGAGCTGATACCGCCAAAAATTTTGGCCGAGTGGCTGGGGGACGAGGAACTTTCGCGGCTGGTGTTTGCCAACCTTTCGCCGGATGACTATGCGCCGGGCGTGTTGCGGGCGCTGGCGCAGATCCAGCAGGCGCAGCCGGAAAAGTTCGCGGAATACCGCAGCCTGGCGCTGGCCATCGCGCTGGTGTATGACCAAAAAATGCCGGCTTACTGGCCGCACGCGCAAGTGCCGCCGGCGGAAGTGCCGGTGAAGGATTACCGTCCCGCGGACTGGTTCGCGTTTTGGGTGCAAAGCAACGAGGGCAAGGGCAGCCTGACGGACTTGCGCGGGCTCAGCCCGGAGCAGGCTAAGTTCGTGGTGGACGCGCCGCTGGATCCGACGGAATATGCTTGGGCGAAAGCGAACGTGAGGCTGAGCCGCGTGGATTTCGCCGACGCCTACAGTTCCATCAATTACGACACGAAGCGCATGGAACAGGCGCAGTATGTCTGGCCGCCTAGCCCTTACACGCTGGCGGCGATCAAGAAACAGGGGGGGATTTGCGTGGACCAGGCGTATTTCGCGATGGTGGCGGGGAAGGCGCGCGGCCTGCCCACACTGTTTTTCACCGGCGAGGGCAACGACGGCGGACATGCATGGTTTGGCTACCTGAAGTCGGACAACCATTGGGAAATGGATTGCGGGCGTTATGAAAACCAGAAATTTGCAACCGGCGAGGCGCTGGATCCGCAAACCTGGAAGCGGCTAAGCGATCACGAGCTGGCGTTTTTGGCGGGGCATTTCCGGGCGCAGTCGACTTACGCGGCGTCACAAGACGACTTGGTGATGGCCGGTTTGTTCGCAAGCCTAGGGCAAAATGCGCCCGCCGCAACGGCACTGGACAGCGCGCTGGCGGTGTGTCCGATGAACGCCGAAGCGTGGGATGCGAAGACGGCGTGGCTTGAGCAGACGGGCGCGCAGCCCGAGGCCTTGCGTGATCATCACCAGGCCGCGGCGCGGCAATTCGCCAGCCAGCCGGACCTTAAGGCCGAGCACCTCACCGCATTGGCGGATCTTGCGCGGCAGGCCGGCGACATGATGGCGGCCCGCGCGTATGAAAATCAAATCATCACGCAGAACGCGGGAGACCGAACCGACCTGGGCGTGCAAACGCTGGCGAAGCAAATTCTCGACCTGGCAGGCTCCGGCCAACTGGACGATGCCTTTAAAAAATACCGCCAGCAAGCGGACGGCATCGGTAGGAGCGGCGGGAGCAGCTTTTTCTACGAAGTGGTGCAGCCCTTTGTGTCGGCACTGCTGGCGGCGGGACAGCAAAGCCGCGCGAAGGAGGCGATGCAACTGGCGCGGACGACGCTCAACCCGCCGGCGGGCACCCTGCTGGAGCGCGACATGGATACGCTCGACAATCAGGTGCTGGCGGCCACGCCGAGCCACGTGAACGCTGGTTCGGCGGTGCGGTGAAGCGCGAACGGAAGCCTAAGCAACAGGCGCCGGGATGCCGGGCCGGCCATAAACGAGTTCGACGTCGTAGGCAAAGCGCACGCGACCATGCTGCTGGTGCTGGTCGAAAATCCGGCGCAGTTCCGCGGCCATGGCCGCGTGGGGCGGATCGCCGGGGAGGGGAATCGAGGAAAAGGACTGAAGTAAGCCGAGGGACTGGTCGTAATCGAGGTCGCGCGCGTGGAGGGCGGCGACAGTTTTTTGAAATGGACCAGGGGAGAAAAATTCCGCGAGCACAGGGTCGTGAAATTCCGAAACAGCGCGGCGCTCGCCGAGGGCGCGGTCAAGACGGGAGCGGCGGGCGAGCGCACGATATTTTTCGAGAAAAGCGTCGCCATCGCACTTCAATTCATTGCGCACAAGCAGAACCCAGCCGCCGGGCCGGAGAATGCGAAGAAACTCGCGCCGGGCGGGCGCGGGGTCGAACCAGTGGAAGGCCTGGCCGGCGGTGATAAAATCGGCAACAGCGGGAGGAAGGGTGGTGGCTTCGGCGCGGGCGGCGATGCTCGTGAATTGCGGGTAACGGGCGAGGTGGCGCTCGCCGACGAGGCGCATCTCGTCATTGGGTTCAACGCCATAAACATGGTGGCCGGCAGCAAGGAAAACCTCGGCAAGGAAGCCGGTGCCCGAGCCGATGTCGGCAATGACGTGCTCCGGGCGCAGGCCGAGTTCGGCGCGGAGGAAATCAAGCAGGGCGGCGGGATAACGCGGGCGGTGGCGCAGGTAGTCGTCCACGCGGTCGGTGAAACGGCGGGTGGGGTCCGTGACCGGCGGCGCGGGATTTACTTGGCCGGCTGGGCGTTCCATACAGGCATGACATCCGGCGAGCCCTGGGAGCGGATGCCGTTGTCGTTGAGGATGTCGTCGGTCGCGGAGAGAATAGCCTTGCGCGGGAAGACGAGGGTTTCGGTATCGCGACCGTAGAATTCGATGGTGACGAAGTCGTCCTTCAAGTCGCGGAGGGTTTCGACAAGTTGTGGTAGGTTTTTAATGGGGATGCCGTTGATGCTTTTGACCACGCGGGTCATGGGGTTGCTGTAGCCGATGGCGAGGTTGTTGGGGAAGAAGGGGGAGGCGACGACGACCAACTGTTCGCCGTCGAAGGCGGGCTTGTCGCCGCGCCTGGCGAGGAGGGGGTTGCCCATAGAACTGAGAATTTCGGACCATTGATCGTTGGAGGCGGTCAGGCGGCTGACGTAGTCAGCGGTGGCGGTGGAGAAGACCAGGGGCCCATAAATGAAATATGAGGGGTAATCGCCACCGAGGTCGGAGATAAGGATGGAGTGGGTCGGCTTGACGGGTAGCTCAATGGCGACGGGCTTGCCCTCGCGAACCACGGTGAGCGAGACGTTGCCGTCCTTCGCGATTTTCTGAATGAGGTATTGGAAATTGAGGCGAAGGTCGTCGCTAATTTTGATCATGCCCTCGTCATCCACGGGGGTGTCGCCGATTTTGGTGATGACGTCCCACTGCTTGAGCGGGTAGGCGGGGTCGGCGCTGTCGGGCAGGTGGACGACGGTGCCGTGGACGAGGGCACCATCAATGGGTTTGTCGAGCTTGAGGAACTTGCGCAGGGCGGGGTTCTCGAGGGTTTGGAGCTCGTCATACATGGCCGGCTTGCCCTCGTAATGGCCATCGGCGATGTCGGCAAGAAAGAGGGAGATTTCCTCACAAGGGATGATGTAGCCGATATTTTCGGCGCCGCCGAGGCGGCTGAAGGCGAGGCCGATCATTTTGTCACCGGCGAGGGCGGGGCCGCCGCTGTTGCCGGGGTTGATGGCGGCGTCAATCTGGATACGCAGGCCGGTGACGGGGTAGTTGTATTCGACGAACTCGATGCGGGAGACGATGCCCTTAGTGATGGAGAGGCCGGTGCCGCCGGTGGGGTAGCCGTAAACGAGGACTGAATCTTTGATGGCGGGGAGGGTATTGGCAAAGGGGAGGGGCGGCCGGGTGTCAAAAAACGATTCGTCGTCGAGTTTGAGGACAGCGAGGTCTATGCCCGGGGCGATGGCGACGACGCTGGCGGGCATACGATCACCAGACTGGTAGCCCTGCACCTCGATCTGGCTCGCGTATTCGACGACGTGGGCGTTGGTGAGGATGCGGTGGCCGGGGAGGACGACGCCGCTGCCACTGGCCTCGCGCGGAGCCTGTTTCGCCCAGGGGCGAAAGGGGTCTGGGTAGCGCATCGTGGAGAAGATTTTAACAACGGAATTTTCCACACCGGAAGCGGGCAGGGCGGCCGGGGTGGGAGTCGTGGGTGCGGCAGGGGAGGTGGCATCGGCGGCGCGGGCAGGGCCGGAGGCGATCAGGGAGAGGAGCAACGCAGCCGCGGCCCAAAAGCGTCGCAGGCCGGTGCGGGAGCATCGGGGATGGTGGGGCATGGGGAAACCGGGAGGGGGTTAAATTTCGACTTCGAGGCCGTCGTAGGCCAGGAGCACTTCGGCGGGGTATTTGGGGGTGCCGGGGATCTTGCGTCCGTTGTCCTGATAAAACATTTCGGCATACATGCGGCTGTTGAACAGGACGGCCTCAAGTTCGGCGTCGCCTTGATGGGGGTCGTGGTGAAACAAGGCAACGCGTTTGACCCGGGCGCGGGCGGCCAGTTCCACGCCTTGTATGTTGCTGGAGTGGCCCCAGTCGGCCTTGCTGTAGGAGGCTTCAGCGAGGGAATACATGGCGTCGAACACGAGCAGGTCGGCGTCGGCGTAGAAATCGAGCAGGGGATAGTCGGGCGCGCGCGCGGCGGCCTGCTTGTGCTCGCAGTCGGTGGAGTAAACGAAGATGCAGCCGTCGCGTTCGCAACGGTAACCGAAGGAGCCGCCAGGATGGTTTTGGGCCGCGGCGGAGACGCGCATACCGGCGACTTCGATGGGTTCGCCCGGGACGATGCGGCGGTATTCGATTTTCGCCTTAAGCGTGTCGTAGGGGACGGGAAAGGACGGGGTGCTGAACTGCTGGCGCACGGCTTCCTCGATATTTTCATGGCCGCCATAGATGATGACGCGGTGGTCGGGAAAAAAGAGCGGGTAGAAAAATGGCAGGCCCTGCACATGGTCCCAATGCAGGTGCGAGAGGAAGAGGTGGAACGTGGTCAGCGACGGCATGCTCGGGCGGGTATAGCGCGCGCGGGTGACGCGGTGATGGTGGGCGAAATCGCGCAGGCCGGTGCCGGCGTCGAAAAGGATGTATTCCGCGCCGCCCAATTCCAACTGCACGCAGGCGGTGTTGCCGCCGCAGGTGGCGCGCAGAGGGAAGGCGAGGTGCTGTTCAATGAAAGCGGCCAGCTCAGGTTTGGTCGCAGGGAGCGCGAGGCCGCGCGTCGCCTCCAGCGCGTGCAGCACCTTGTCACGCACTTGCGCGGCTGTGAGTGGTGCGGGCAGCGAGCCGCGGGTTCCCCAGAATCTGACCGTCATCGGCATACGTGAGCGGGCAAAATAATGTCGAAACAGTTTGAGCGTGGCGAGCCAAATACCCGCCGCAGGAAAATAATCGCATGGCCGACGAGGTGATTCACGGATTGGCGCCAGGAATTTTGGGAGCAAGAACGACGCGGAATCCAATGGCGTTGGATACGGTATCGGGGCGGGCGCCGTCGTCACGCCAGGCGGAGCGGCTGTCGGCGGCGTAGTCGCTCCAGCCGCCGCCGCGAAAGGCGCGGCGGGCGTCGGCCTCGCCGGTGGCGGGGGCGGGAACGGTGATGGTGCCGCCGGGGAGACGGTATTTGTAAACGTCGAGCACCCATTCACGAACGTTGCCGTGGATGTCGTAAAGGCCCCAGGGGTTTGGCGGGTAGGAGCCGACGGGCTTGGTGCTCGTGGTGGTGTCGAGCGAGGTGACTTCCGAGCCGCTGGCACGCGGGTAGGCTCCGCGGAAATTACCGTTGGACTGGTCGGCGTGGTCGCCAAAGCTGAAGGCGGTGGTGGTGCCGGCGCGGGCGAAGTATTCCCACTCGGCTTCGGTGGGGAGGCGGTATTCGTAGCCGGCGGGCACGCGGCCGGCGGCTTGCTCGCGCTCGTTGAGCAGGTGGGTGAATTCGACGGCCTGGGTCCAGGAGACGTTCTCGACGGGGTAGCGGCCGGCATCGGGGCTGGAGTGGCCGAACTCGGAGGGATTGGCACCAGTGACGGAGCGGTATTCCGCCTGGGTGACTTCGTAAATACCGGCCCAGAAGCCGACGGGCACAATAACGTTGGTCATCGGGCCTTCGCTGGGTTTGCGTTCAGACTCAGCGCCGGGGCTGCCCATGCTGAAGTTGCCCGGGGCGATCCAATGGAGCGCCAGGCCAAGGTAGGGAGTGGTATAGTTTTGGCCGGATTGCGGGCCAGGAATGACTTGCAGGGGGACATCCCAAGTCTCCTCCTCGTTTGGGCCGAGCTTGAACTGGCGTTCTGCGCCGGCGAAATTCTGCGCAGTAACCACGATTTTCGCGGCCTGCCCGGGCGGGAGCGGGTAGCTGCCGTCGGAGCTTTGGGCCAAGGGCTGACCGTTGAGCATGACCGTCAGGGGTGTGGCAGGCGTCGGGTGAATAACCAGCCGGGCGGGGCGGGGCGGGAGGTCGGGCGCGACGTTGATAGTCTGGCCGTCTTTGATGGTGATGTTCTGATCGGCGGGGAAATAATCCGGGTTTTCGAAGACGATGTGGTAGCCGCCTTCGAGGATGTTGGGCAGGCGGCGGAGGCTGCCGGGATAGGCTTGGTTATTGATGTTAATTTGGGTGTCGCGCAATTCCTCGGGCGTGGGCGCATGACCACCGAGGGTAAAACCAAGCGTGAGGAGGCCGGTTTTCGCGGAGAGGCTGCCGAAATCGATGAGTTGGGTTTCGTTGGGTTTGACGTGGATGGTGCGCTGCACGGGACGGTAACCGGATTGTTCAAGGGTGACAGTGACATCCTCGTCCACCGGGATGTCATGGGTGGTCAGCGGCGTTTGGCCAAGGATGTGGTCGCCGAGGCGGACGGTGGCGCCGGGCGGGTCGCTGGTGAGCGTGAGGGTAGAGGGCTCGGCGACGGGCTTGAGTTCGACACGGTAGGACTTGGCGTATTCAAGTTTTTGATCCTTGAGCTGGACGGTCTCATAAGAGTCCTTGCTTGCTTCAAAAGTATAATTGCCCTGAACGAGGCCGCGGGTGGCGTGGAGGATGCCGTCTTCCGGCGTAACGCCCAGGTAGACGGGCTGGCCGTGCTCGGGTATGGCGCGGATGGTGGCGCCGGGGACGGAGGCGAAATCCACCTGGGACCAAGCGGGGTCGAGGTTGATGAAGAGGTGGTCCGGATCCTTCGTGGCGGTGTAAATGAGCCGTTGGGAGGCGTGCTGGGGCGATTCGACTTCAATGCTATACTGGCCCGGGACAATGTTGAGCGGGAGCTCGCCATCGGCGGTTTGAAAGGTGCTTTGGCCGGGGTTGATGGTGACCTTGGCATTGCGTGGCGAGATGGTCAGGCGCAAGCGGGGTGTCTGCCCGGGTTTGGCGCGCCAGGCACCAGCTTGTTGGGTGGTGTCGCCATCGTCATCCGAGTCGCTCGTCATCAGGAAGACGTAGAGGAAGGCGCCGAGGCCGATGGCGAGGACGGCGGGGATGGCGATGAGAAGGAGGCGTTGAAGTTTGCTGAGGGGTTTGCGGGCCTTGCGCGGCGGCTTGACGGGCTTGGTCTTGCGGATGAGAGCCTTGTCTTTCTTTTTGGGCTTGGACTCAGGCGCGGGTGCGGTCTCCGTGGGGAGGAGCAATTCCAGCGGGGTGCTTTGGACAATGGGGGCAAGTTGCGCGAGGTTGCGCAAGTCGGCCAGCATGGCGACGGCGGACGGGTAGCGGTCGTCAAGGTTGCGTTGCAGGCTGCGGATAATGAAGGCATCCCAGCCGGCGTCGGAGTGGGGGATGATTTGGGAGGGCGGCTGGTAGGGCGAGGTGGGTTTGCGGCCAGTGAGGAGCCAGTGGGTGTCCACGCCAATGGCATATAAATCCGAGCGGTATTCGAGTGTCTGGCGCAGGCGGGCTTCGGGCGACAGGATGTCGGTCGTGCCGAGGTAGGGGCGGTTGGGGTCGAGCTTGAGCGGCGGAATGCCGGCGGAGACGAGCACCTCAAAAAGCTCCTGCCCAAGGATGGCGAGGAAGTGGAAGCCGTAGAGTTTCACTTCGCCGAAGGCCGAGCGGAGGATTTTCGTCGGGCTGAGGTTCAGGTGCAGCACCTTGGACTCGTGCGCAAAAGCGAGCGCGGTGAGTGCCTGCTCCAAAATGGGCGTGACTTGCGACGGCGGGAGGTTGATGGCCTGCGGGCCTTCAGCAACGCTCAACTGGGAGCCGGTGAGGACCATCAAATGGTCGGGGAGACTGAGGCCTTCGAAGGGCTCGCCGACAAGGCAGTAGCTATTGTTGATGATTTGCGGGCGGATGAAATTCAGCAGGTTGGGGTGGTGCAGCGAGCAGAGTTTCTTCGACTGGAGGATGAAGCGATCGTTAAACTCCTTGTCCTGCGCGACCATCGAGGGGAAAACGAACAAGGTCTCGCGCTGGTTGGTCTGGTTGTTCTGTGCCAGATACAGGGTGCCGAGCATGTCATAGGCGAGGCAGCGCACGATGGAGTAGCCGCCAAAGGCCGCGCCGTCCGCGAGGAGTTCATAGGCGCGTCCGGTGGGTGCCTGGCTGGCGATGAGTTTGGGGTCGAACATCAGCGGGTGCGGCTTGGACGCTCCGGCGGCAGGACAGGCCGGGCCTGAGCCAGCCGATTATGCCGAGCCCGGCCCGCAAAAAAAGCTCAAAACGTATCCCGCACCGTTATCGCACCCGGTTAAATTGCGCCCGAGGTGGCGGCGGGCGGGAAAATGGGCAAAAAAAAACCCGGCGCGCGGGGCGGCCGGGGTTTTGGGGAGGCGGGCTGAGCCGGGCGTTAGTTCGCCCCGGCGGCGGCTTCCACGGGCTCGGGCACGATGTGGACTTTGCGCTTGGCGGCGTCCCACTTGACGGTGCCGTCCACCAGGGCAAAGAGGGTGTGGTCGCGGCCCTGGCCGACATTTTCGCCGGCGTGCATTTTGGTGCCGCGCTGGCGCATAAGGATATTGCCGGCGAAGACGAATTCGCCCGCGTATTTCTTGACGCCGAGCCGCTGGCTGCGGCTGTCGCGACCGTTGACGGAACTGCCTTGTCCTTTTTTATGCGCCATGGCGGGAAGGGATAAAAGGTGAAAAGTGAAAGAGAGGGGGGCTTTACGCGGTGATGGACTCAATCTTGATGACGGAGAGTTCTTGGCGATGGCCGCGGCGGCGTTCGTAGCGCTTGCGGCGCTTTTTCTTGAAAATGTCAATTTTCTCGCCGCGCTTGTTTTCCAGGACGCGGGCTTGGACGGAGGCACCGGCGACCAGCGGGGTGCCCACGCGGACGGACGCGCCCTCACCCACGAGGAGCACTTCGCCGATTTGCACGGCGTCGCCCGCCTGGGTTTTGGGGTAGCGGTTCAGGATCAGGATATCGCCTTCCTGAACGCTGAATTGGCGCCCTTGGGTCTTGATGGTGGCTTTCATGGAAATTGGCAAAAGGATCAAAAAAACGATTTTGGGGGCACCTGGCAAGCGTTTTCCTTGCCGCAGGGCGGGGGCTAGAGTTCCACGGTCACGCCGTGCCCGGCGCTGACGACGTCTTGGTCTGCCTGGAATAGGAAATAGACGCGGTATTGGCCGCGGTTGACGCTTTGGGGCAGGATGACGTGCAGAGAGTCGCTGCCGAAGGTTTTGCCGGGGATGAGTGGCAGGACGCGCTGGGGGAAGACATAGGCGGGGCCGGGATGCACGGGCTCGAGGACAATGCTGGCCTTGGTGATTTTATCGGCCCCGGGCAGGACTTGGTATTCGTAGTTCACGAGCAAATCAATAACCCGAGGCGGCACCGCCGGGCCGGAAGTGACGGCCCCGGGCATAGGCGGCGCTTGATATTTGGACGCCTGGGTGATCATGGAGAGGACGGGGCCGCTTTTTGAGCCGAGTTTGTCATAGGCGGTGCTGCCGATGAGTGCGGTAATTTGCTCAATGGTGTAGCGGACGCGCTCGGACTTGGTCTGAGTGTAAAGCTGGCGCAGGATGTCCGCAGCATCATCCCAGTCGGCCTGGATATTGGGGTCGCGATTGGCGGGATTGCCGGTGGCGAGCCAGTTCAGCGCCTGTAGCAGCGCGAGGGAAAGCTCCTCGTCGCCGGCATTCGCCAGGGCGAGCTGGGTGATGCGGGTGAAGTAGGAGGAGTTTTTCGCGTCGGGGGCGCCGGTGACACCCCAGGACGCGGGGGTGATGTGGGAGAATTTCGACTGGTAAATGGGCCCGTCCACGCGCAGGGCCTCGGTGAGGGTGACGCGGTGGTCGTGGGGTTCGGTGGGGTCGCCAATTTTTTGGAGGAGAAAGGCGCGGCCCTCGGGGGTGCCGAAGCCGAGGTAGAGGATGGCCCGCTGGTCGGGGAGGTCCCAGAGTTCCGAGTAGAGCCCGGACAGGTCGTGGGCGTTGGCAAGCTGGAGGCTGACGGTGGTTGCGAGATCGGTTGCGGGAATGGTGGTGGTGGCGGGTGCGGCGTCAGCAGTGGGCGTGGATGTCGGGATCGTTAGTGAGGGGGTGGTGATGTTGGCTGGTGCAGCATCCTGCGCCGAGGCGCGAGGCAGCGCCAGCACGGCAAAAAAGAGGGCTGAAGCCGACAATAGCGACGGTATCAGGAGCCGGGGAGTGCTCCGGTGGGCAAACATGGGGATAAACATGGCGGGCAAGGGCGCGGCTGACAAGCGGGCTCTTTGCGGGCGTCTAATGCATCATTAACTCGGGCCAACTCTTTCCCATGGGTTTATCCGTTCCGGTTTATTCCCGATAAAACTATTTTTCACAACGTTAATTCAGCCATGTCCATGACACTAATAAAATTCTCTGACCCCAAGATTTTTGATTTACACTCCTGGCGATCGATAACAATGTTGCAAGTAGGTGTGCCCTGTGCTCCACATCCATTGGATGTCTGGCTTGGCCATGAAGAGCCGTGTGAATGGAGTCCGTGGGTTGTACGCTCTTTTTTCCGCTGCTTACATGAATTCCCTTACGACTTCTCGTTACCGAAATCGTTCCGGCTTTTCCCGGTTATTTTTTGCCACGTTGCTCATGGTTTCATTGGGTAGCGCTGCGGCCTTTGCCACAACGATTGAAAAAACCGGCACCGGCACGAGCGGACTCGGCACGGCCGGAGCCAATGCCAACTGGACGGGCGGCACGGCGCCGGCGAGCGGAGACGTGGCTTCGTGGGACAGTGCGAGCATCACGGGTTCGCAGACGCTGGATGCCGTGACTTCGTGGGAGGGGACTCAAGTGACCGGCGCGAGTGCAGACATTGTGTTGGGGCCCGGGACGGGCGGCACGCTGACTTTGGGCACTGCAGGCATTGATACTTCGGCGGCCACGGTGAATTTGTCAATCGGGGCGCCTTTGATACTCCTCGGCAGCCAGACTTGGACCCTTAATTCGTCGAAAACCACAACAGTGAGCGGCACCTTTACCGTTGGCGCCAGTGGTAATCTCACGGCGACCACGGTTACCTGGCCCTCGGGAACCATCGCGCTGAGTGCCAC
>CAZDAQ010000060.1:14040-15424 GCA_964503425.1 uncultured Opitutales bacterium | reverse complement strand
TTCGGCATTCTCTTCACCTGGCAAATCCCTCACTTCTTCGCCCTCGCCTGGACTTACCGGCGCGACTACGCCAACGCCCGCCTCCCCATGAGCACCGTCGTTGACCCCACGGGCCGCCGCGCCGCGCGGGACAGCCTCCTCTTCACCATCGCCCTTGTACTTTGCAGTCTCCTGCCCGTCGCGCTTCACCTTGCCACTCCTGTTTACGGTGTCGTCGCCGCGATTGCCGGAGCCTGGTTCCTCCACTGCGCCTGGGCCTTCGCCCGCGCCTCCGGCACTGAGCGCGACGCCCCCGCCCGCCGCCTCTTCCTCGCCAGCATTGCCTACCTCCCGCTGACCCTCGCCGTCCTCGTCGCCGACCGCCTCCTCGGATAACCGGCGGAATGCCGAAATGGAAATGCAAAAACTGATTTTGCATTTTGTATTTTAACTCGTGCGTTTTGTTATGTCCCTTTCCTCCCTCCCCTTCCCCGAAATCAGTGCCGCCCTCAACGCCACGGCCACGGTTCTGCTCACCGCCGGCTACCTCTGCATCCGCCAAAAACACCTCCACGCCCACCGCGCCTGCATGCTGACGGCCTTCTGCGTCTCCGTCGTCTTCCTCGTTTTCTACGTCACTGGCAAATACGTCCGCGGTCTCACCTACTTCGACGGCCAGGGCCTCTGGCGGGTGTTTTATTTCACGCTCCTGACGACCCACACCATCCTCGCCATCGTCATCGTCCCGCTCATCCTCCGCACCGTCTGGCTCGCGCTTCACGGCGATTATCTTCGCCACCGCGCCTGGGCCCGCTGGACCTTCCCGCTCTGGTATTACGTCTCCGTCACCGGCGTCCTCGTTTACTTCATCCTCTTTCAGTGGTTCCCCCACCACACCACTGCCCCCGGCACCTGACCTTTCCCACGCCTCACCCTTTCGTTTCCTTCGCTCCCTTCTGTTCAAAACTCTTTTCTTCTCTTCCCTCTCACATCGCCCCGGCCTGCGCTGCCGCCGCAATCTTCTTCAGCAGCCCCGTCGTGCTGTAGCCTGGCAAAAACGGCAGGAACTCGATCCGCGCCCCGGCCTCCTCCAGCGCCTTCCGCTCGCCCGAGTCGAGCTTGTCCAGCGAGTAGTCGCCCGCCTTCGCATAAATGTCCGGCCGCAGCGCGCGGATTTCCCCGTCCAGCCGCGGCGTGTTGAACACCAGCAGCGTGTCCACAAACTCCAGCGCCCCCAGCGCATACGCCCGCTCCTCCGCCGTCTGCACCGGCCGCGACGGCCCCTTCAGCGCCTTCACGCTCGCGTCGCCATTGATCGCGATGAACAGCGCCCCGCCCAGCTCCGCCGCCTTCCGCAAATAATACAAATGCCCCGGGTGCAGCAAATCGAAGACCCCGTTCGTCA
>CAZDAQ010000060.1:10679-13940 GCA_964503425.1 uncultured Opitutales bacterium | reverse complement strand
TCACATCTCAAAAAACCGCTTCGCCTTCTCGAAAAAACCCTCGCTCACGGGCCGCTCCGCGTCCCCGCTCACCTTGGCGAACTCCTCCAGCTTCTGCCGCTGCTCCGCCGTCAGCTTCTTCGGCACCTCGATCTCCACCCGCACATACTGGTCCCCGTGCTCGCCCCCGCGCAACGACGGCATCCCCCGGCCCCGCAGCCGCAACTGCGTCCCGCTCGGCGTCCCCCCCGGGATTTTCAACTGCGCCTTCCCTGTCAGCGTCGGCACGTCCAGTTGCCCGCCCAGCGACGCCAGCGTGAACTTGATTGGAATCGTGCAGTGCAAATCGTCCCCGTCGCGCTGAAACAAATCGTGCTCCTTCACATGCAGGAAAATATACAAGTCTCCCGCGGCTCCCCCCTGCGGCCCCGCCTCGCCCCCGCCGTTTGAGCGCAGTTTTTGCCCGCTGTCCACCCCCGCCGGAATCCGCACCTTCAGCTTGCTCGTCTCCATCACCCGGCCTTCGCCGTCGCACTTCTTGCAGGGGTTGATGGTCACCGCTCCCCGCCCGTGGCACCGCGGGCACACCTGCCGCACACTGAAAAACCCGCGCGCCGCCACCACCTGCCCCGCCCCGCCGCACATGCTGCACGTCTGCCGCTTCGAGCCCGGCTCCGCCCCGCTGCCGCCACAGGTGTCGCACGCCGCCGAATGCCGGTATTTGATTTCCTTTTCCACCCCCGCCGCCGCCTCTTCGAGCGTGATCTCCAAATCATACCGCAAGTCCGATCCGCCCTGCTGGCCGCCCCCGCCGCCGAAAAATTCCTCGAACCCGCTCCCGCGAAACATGTCGCGGAACACGTCCATCGGGTCGTGGAACCCGCCCGGCCCGCGCGCCGCCCCGCCCTGGAACGCCGCATGCCCATACCGGTCATACGCCGCCCGCTTCTGCTCGTCGCTCAGCACCTCATAGGCCTCGCCAATCTGCTTGAACTTGTCCTCCGCCGCCTTGTCCCCCGGATTCTTGTCCGGATGGTATTTCACCGCCAGCCGCCGGTAGGATTTCTTCAACTCGTCGCCCGAAACGTCGCGCGACACCTCCAGCAATTCATAATAATCTACGCGGGTGGACATGGTTGTTGGGTCGAGTCAGGCGCAAGGCCGTTAAATCCAAAACGCCGCAGTTTACTGACTCGCCCACCATAATCAAGGCCGCGCTGATTTCACTTCATCCTTCATCGTTCATCCTTCATCCTTGGCTTATGCGCGTCCTCCTCGCCTTCGACAAATTTAAGCACGCCCTCGGCGCGCCCGCCGCCTGCGCCGCCGCCGCCGAAGTCATCCGTGCCGCCGGTATCCAGGCCGACGAAGCCCCGCTTTCCGACGGCGGCGAGGGCTTTGCCGAAATCCTCACCCGCGCCGTTGGCGGCCAGCTGCACACCCACCGCGTCCTCGGCCCGCGCTTCGCCCCCGTCACCGCGAACTATGGCGAGGTGGACCTCGCCAAAATTCCCGCCGCCGCCCGCGCGCGCCTCGAGCTTCCCTCCGAGGGCCGCCTCGTCGTCCTGGAAATGGCCCAGGCCAGCGGCCTTCACCTCCTCCCGCCCGCCGAGCGCGACCCCTGGCAAACTTCCTCCATCGGCACCGGCCAGCTCTTCGCCCGCGCTGCCGACTCCGGTGCCCGCGCCGTCCTCCTCGGCATCGGCGGCAGCGCCACCAACGACCTCGGCCTCGGCGCGCTCGAAGCCGTCGGCCTCGAATTTCGCGACTCTTCCGGCGCCCCCCTCACCCATGTCACCCCCGCGCGCTTTGCCGACATCCTGCGCCTCGCCGGCGAACCCTGGCCCCATTTGCCCGACCTGCGTATTGCTTGCGATGTCACCAATCCCCTCCTCGGCCCCATTGGCGCCACCGCCACCTTCGCACCGCAAAAGGGCCTGTCGCCCGAGGACTTCCCCAAACTCGAACGTACCGTCGGCACCATGGCCAAAAAACTGTGCGCCCACTTCGACCAGCCGCGCACCTTCATGATGGAGCCCGGCTCCGGCGCGGCCGGCGGCATCGCCTTCGGTCTGCGCGTCGCCTGCGCCGCCCGCCTCGTCTCCGGCAGCCCGCTCGTCGGCGACTGGCTCGATCTCGACACCCGCGTCCGCGCCGCCGACCTCGTCGTCACCGGCGAAGGCCGCTTCGACGCCACCTCCCTTTCCGGCAAAGGCCCCGGCGCCATCGCCGACCTCGCCCTTCGTCACGGCAAAAGACTCCTCATCCTCGCCGGCTCCGTGGATGAATCCGCCGCCAAACTCCTGCTCTCCCGCGCCCCCGCCGGTCAAATCACCATCCTCGCGCTCTCCGCCTGTGACGAACCCGCGGCCACGGCCCTCCCCGCCACCGCCGCCCGTATCGCTGCCAAAATCAAAACGGTTTTGTAGCGGCACACGATGCGGATTTCTCCCGGGACAACTTTCTGCCCGGATTTTAAATCAACGCTCCTCTGCGCAACCTGCGGTTTTGTTCGGCTTACGCCTCTTCTCCCTCCACCTCGATCACCTTGCACAAGCCCACGAGCTTGTCGCCGGGTTCGAGGCGGATCAGCCGCACGCCCTGCGCCACCCGGCCCGTCGTGCGAATCTCCTTCACCGGCGAGCGCACCGCCTAGCCCGACGCCGTCAGCATCATCACCTCGTCGTCGTCCCGCACGCTCAGCGCACCGGCCACGCCGCTCTCGGTCTTGATGGCGATGACGCCCTTGCCCCCGCGCGATTGCACGCGGAACACCGGCCCGTCCTCGTCGTCAAACGGCGTCCGCTTGCCCACGCCGTTCACGCCCGCCACCAGCAGCGTGCACGCCAGGTCCACCACTTCCATCGCCTTTACCGTATCCCCTTTGTCCAGGCGCATGCCGATGACGCCCGTCGCTGGCCGCCCCATCTCGCGCACGTCGTCCTCCGGAAAGCGGATGGACATCCCCTGCGCGGACAGCAGCACCACTTCCTTGCCCGTGACCGTTTCCTTCACCGAGATCAGCGCGTCGCCCGCCTCGATGTTGATGGCGATGATCCCGCCTTTCCGCACGTTCTCAAAGTCCTTTAATGCGGTCTTTTTCACCACGCCGTTTTGCGTGCAGAACATCAGGTTCTTGCCTTCCTCGCTGAGCGATTTCACACACAGCATTGCCGCCACGCGTTCTTCCTTCTGCATTTGCAAAACGTTCGCCATGGCGCGGCCTTTCGAGGTGCGCGTGCCTTCGGGTATTTCGTAAACTTTTTCCACATACACGCGCCC
>CAZDAQ010000060.1:0-10579 GCA_964503425.1 uncultured Opitutales bacterium | reverse complement strand
TCGCTGCGCAAAATGTCGTTGTATTCGTCAATGATCGCCATCAGCTGCTTGTATTCCTCCTCGATCTTGTCGCGCTCCAGCCCCGTCAGTTGGTAAAGCCGCAGGTCCAGGATCGCGTTCGTCTGCCGCTCGGAAATCGGGTATTTCGCCATCAACCGCTCCTTCGCCTCGTCCCGGTTCGACGACGCGCGGATGATCTTCACAAAGTCGTCCAGGTGTGTCAGCGCGATCTTGTAGCCTTCCAAAATGTGCGCCCGCTCCTCCGCCTTGCGCAGCAAATACTTCGTGCGCCGTGTCACCACGTCGCGCCGGTGTTCCACGTAGCAGTCTATCATCTCCCGCAGATTCATCTGCTTCGGCCGCCGCTTGTCCAGCGCCAGCAGAATCACCCCGAATGACATTTCGAACTGCGTGTGCTGGTAGAGCTTGTTCACCACCACCCGCGTCGGCTCCCCGCGCTTCAGCTCCAGCACGATGCGCGTGTTCTCGTCCGATTCGTCGCGCAAGTCGGACACTTCATCCAGCGTCTTGTCATGCACCAGACCCGCGATCGTCTGCGTCAGCGTCGCCCGGTTCACGTTGTAAGGAATCTCCGTGATGACGATCTGCTCCTTGCCGCCCTTCAACTCCTCCGTGTGGCAGGCTCCGCGCACTTTCACGATGCCGCGGCCCGTCCGCAAGTAGCTCTCAATCCCGTCCCTTCCCGAAATCATCCCGCCCGTCGGGAAGTCCGGCCCCGGCACCATCTTCACCAGCTCATCCATCGTCACCTGCGGGTTGTCAATGATCGCGCACACCGCGTCTATCAGCTCGCCCAGGTTGTGCGGTGGGATGTTCGTCGTCATGCCCACGGCGATGCCCGTCGAGCCGTTCATCAGCAAATTCGGCAGCGCGCTCGGCAGCACCGACGGCTCGGTGGACTTTTCATCATAATTGGGTCCAAAATCCACCGTGTCCTCGTCAATGCCCACCAGCAGCCCCTCCGCGATCTCCGTCAGGCGGCACTCCGTGTAACGGTAGGCTGCGGGCGGATCGTCGTCCACGGAGCCAAAATTTCCCTGCGGGTCCACCAGCGGGTAACGCAGCACCCAGTCCTGCGCCATGCGCACCAGCGTGTCGTAAACCGAGCTGTCGCCGTGCGGATGGTAGGTCTTCAACACTTCGCCGACGACCCCCGCGCACTTCGTCGTCGCCCGGTTGTGCAGCAGCCCTTCCCGCAGCATCGCATACAACACCCGCCGCTGCACGGGCTTCAACCCGTCGCGGGCATCCGGCAGCGCGCGCGAAATGATGACCGACATTGAATAATCAATGTAGGCCGTCTGCATGATGTCCGTGATGCTCGCCGGCTGCAGTCGCTCTTTTTCAGAATACATGGGAAAAGTAAAAGAATGTGGGGTGGTGGTTTTGGGTTTCTGTCCGCGCGCCGGTTTTAAAAACCGGGCCCGCGGCGCGGGGCGCGGCTACACGTCGAGGTAGCTTGTGTTCAGCGCGTTGTCCTCGATGAACGCCCGCCGGTTCGGCACGTCCTCACCCATCAGCATGGTGAAGATGTTGTCCGCCTCCGCCGCGTCTTTGATGTCCACCTTCAGCAGGCGGCGCTTCTCCGGGTCCATCGTGGTTTCGTAAAGCTGCTTCGCATTCATTTCGCCCAGCCCTTTGTAGCGCTGGATGGACAGCCCGCGCTTGCCGAGCTCGCGGATCTTCGGCACCAGCTCTAGAATGCTGTGCAGCGGCACCGCCACTTCGGTCTTCTGCCCGAAGCTTTCAATCAGGTGGTAGCGCGGCTCCGTCGTCGGCGTGAACTGGCTCAGGTCCAGTCCCGTCTTGAAAATCTCCTTCAGGCTCTTGCCCATCTCCGTGCTCTCGTAAATCTCATAGACATTGATCCGCTGCTGCACCGTCTGCCCGGCCACCGTCGCCTCGCGCACCACGCCTGACGCGGTGAAAATGTCCTCCTGCACCTGGAACTCGTTGTAAAAGCGCACCCGGTCGTCGTCGTCCTTCAGAAAACGGAATTCCTCCTGGTTCCCCGTGCGCACGCGTGCCACGTATTTCGGCAGCGCGTAGCTCTCCGCCTGGTGCTGGTCCAAATACTGGTGCAGCGGGCAGCCGTAGCGCGTCACCCCGGCGCCCAGCGCCTCGAGCCGCGCCATCGCCTCCACGATCTTGTCCACCTTCTGCGGCGGAAAGTCGTGCTGCTCTTCCTTCTTTTTCTTGTCCGCCAGCCGCCGCAGCGTGACTTCCTCGCAGCCCAGCTCCAGCAAAATCCGGTTCAGCTCCGGGTCGTTGTCCACGTATTGCTCCCGCTTCTTGCGCTTGATTTTGTAGAGCGGCGGCTGCGCGATGTACATGTAGCCGTTCTCAATCAGCGGTTTCATCTGCCGGAAGAAAAACGTCAGCAGCAGCGTGCGGATGTGCGAGCCGTCCACGTCCGCGTCCGTCATCAAAATGATCTTGTGGTAGCGCGTCTTCGCCAGGTTGAAGCCGCCGTCCGTCTCCGCGTCGCCGATGCCCGTGCCCAGCGCCGTGATCAGCGTCAAAATCTCCTGGTTGTTCAGCACCTTGTCCAGCCGCGCCTTCTCCACGTTCAACAACTTGCCGCGGATCGGCAAAATCGCCTGAAACCGCCGGTCCCGCCCCTGCTTCGCCGAGCCGCCGGCCGAGTCGCCCTCAACGATGAACATCTCGCACAGCGCCGGGTCCCGCTCCGAGCAGTCCGCCAGCTTCCCCGGCAATCCGCCCCCGGTCAGCGCGCCTTTGCGCACCGTGTCCCGAGCCTTCCGCGCCGCCTCGCGCGCCCGCGCCGCGTTCAACACCTTGTCTATCACCTTCCGCGCCACCGGCGGGTTGGTCTCGAAAAAATACTTCAACTTCTCGCCCACGATCTTCTGCACAATGCCGTCCACCTCGCCGTTCGACAGCTTCGTCTTCGTCTGCCCTTCGAACCGCGGGTCCGGCACCTTCACCGCGATGACCGCCGTCAACCCCTCGCGCGTGTCGTCGCCCTGGATTTGCGGGTCCTTCTCCTTGATCAAATCGTTCGCCTTCGCGTAATTGTTGATCACCCGCGTCAGCGCCGTCCGGAACCCCGACAGGTGCGTCCCGCCCTCCACGTTGAAAATCGAGTTCGCGTACGCGTAAATCTGGTCGTTGAAGCCGTCGTTGTATTGCAGCGCCACGTCCACGATCACCAGCCGGTCCGGCTTGCTCTCGTCCGCCGCCGCCTCGTCGTGCACCACAATCACCTTCGCGTGCACCGGCGCCTTGTTCCGGTTCAGGAACGCCACGTATTCCTCAATCCCGTCCTTGAACTGGAAAATCTCGCTCTTGTTCCCGCGCTCGTCGCTCAGCTCCATCCGGATCCCCGGGTTCAAAAACGCCAGCTCCCGCAGCCGCTTCGCCAGCAGCTCCCACTTGAACTCCCGCGTCAGCAGGAAAATCTCCGGGTCCGGCATGAACGTGATCTTTGTCCCCGTCTTCCGGTTCTTCCCGATCACCTTCAAGTCCTCCGTCTTCTTCCCCCGTGCAAATGCGATGTGATACACCGACCCCTCGCGCGACACCTCCGCCTCGAACCACTCCGACACCGCGTTCACGCACTTCGCCCCCACCCCGTGCAACCCGCCCGACACCACATATGCCCCCTTCCCGAACTTGCCCCCCGCGTGCAAATTCGTCAGCACCAGCTCAATCGCCGGCATCTTGTATTTCGTGTGCATGTCCACCGGGATGCCGCGCCCGTCGTCCTCAATCGAGCACGACCCATCCAGGTGGATCGTCACCTTCACGTTTTCGCAATACGGCTTGCCGTTCTTATCCTTCGCCATGTGCTCGTCTATCGCGTTGTCCACGATCTCGAACACACAGTGGTGCAACCCCCGCTCGGCCGTGTCGCCGATATACATGTCGGGGCGCTTGCGCACCCCTTCCAGGCCTTCCAGTTTCTCGATTTTGGAAGCGTCGTAGGCTTCGTTTTCAGCAGGGCTTTTGGTGGGTTTCTCGTCGGGCATGAGGAAACTAAAAAGGTATTCTTCGCCCCCTCCAAAGGCCAGAGAAAAACGTCCAAAAAATCGCCTTTTTTTGCGAAAAAAAGCTCGCTTTTCTCGTGCACTCCGCCCCCGTTCCCCCGCGACCACCATACCCCAAAAATCATCTGACCAAGCCCCCGGCTTCTTTACCAATCAGCTCCTATTTTACCCCCGCTATCGGCAACGGCTGCGTTACCCGGTAAAGCACATGATCCCTTATAGCCAAATACTCTAATGAACCATTAGGCTGAAATACAGGGCCCTTAGCAATTTCAGTGTATGCAGGCCCTTCCTGCCCATCTAAAAACACGCGTTCTTCTCTCATTTTTCCAAACGGCACATATGCGTTATGCTGCATATCGGAACTGAAGATCGGTCCAATGCGGAATTTCCCGCGTGCTGGTTGTGGCTGTCCATCAATGATCTCGGTAATATCCTTGTCGCCTATTTGTGAGGTGTCCCGGCTCTGGAATGCCGAATAATAGAAATGCCTGCCATCCGGACTAAACTCCAATGGGCCTACCGCAGGATACTCTGGACCCTCCTTTCCATCCACCACGACCACCTGCGTTTTTACTTTCCATCCGACATATGCCACACGATGGCCATCATTGCTAAAAGTTATTTGCCGAACAGCGTCATACATCGGGCCTTCATGACCATCGACAACGGCAAACTCCTGCTTCCCCTCCCTCGCGACATACGCCATCCGGCTGCCATCAGGGCTAAAGGCCGGCGAGTCCTCTTCGATGGCGTCATATTCCGGACTTTCTTTTCCATCAACAACCACAACCATTTTTTGTCCTTTGTGCGCCTGGTAAGCCACATGCTTGCTGTCTGAACTAAAAATCGGCCCAATCAAGGCACCGGGAACAAATATGCCGATTCCGTCATATGGAGGCTCCATCTTGTCATCCACCACCATGTAACTCTTTCTGCCGTTAATCGCTACATAAGCCAGTCGCTTGCCGTTCGGGCTGATCGCCACCGCGCCGATACCATCGTAGTCTTCACCATTTTTCCCATCTAATACCAGACTCCACCCAAGGCTTCTTGTGTGATCCATAATATTGCCGGAGATTGTGGCATAAGCCACATGCTGGCTGTCGGCACTCACGGTCAAACGCTCAATCCCGTCATACTTAGGCCCCTCTTTCCCGTCAATGACCGCGACATATTTCTTCCCCGTCTTTGCCACGTAAGCTGTATGCTCGCCGTCTTCGGACATGATGGGCATTGGCACAATGATGATGTCGTCGTATGCAACGCCTTCTATGCCATCGACCACCATGACCTTTTGGCTGCCTTTTTGCGCCACATACATGAAGTGCTGGCCGTCGCGATTGAAAATAATCGGGGCATATGCTCCTGCTTGTATTGCGTCATATTGTGGGCTTTCTTTACTATTGATAATGACTGACTTTTTCATGCCGGGATGCGCGATGATCACTCCTAAATGGCCGTTTCTATCGATGTAAGCCAAGTCGGGGAAATCTGGCGCATCACCGATTCGCTCCTCATGCACCGGTGGGAGTGCCCGATTGGTTGTTTGTCCGTGAAGCCAAACCGTCGAAATGATTAGCATCGCCAGCAACTTGCTAATTCTCGCAGAAATGAAGCCCGATCGCATTGGTGCATCATACCTGCCTTTTTGCATAGGAGAAGTTCTTAAATCGGAGTATGGCAGGAGGTCCATGCAGGTTTGCGACAAATGGGGCGTTAATCGCCATTGGCCAAGCCTCTAGAATTTTTCTTCACTCCTTCATACTTCATCCCTCATCCTTCTTTCATGGACACCCTCGACTACCGCGGCCAGCGCATCCTCCAGTGGCGCCTTGGCGCCTCCACCTACCGCGCCTGGCCCGAAGCCGGCGCCCGCCTCATGGACTGGCAAATCGCCCTCGCTGGTGGCCGCGCCCGCCAGGTCATCCACTGGCCCGACAATCCTGACCTCTCCCAGCCCGCCAAAATCCGCGGCGGCAACCCCATCCTCTTCCCCTTTGCCGCCCGCACCTTCGACAAAGGCGACCTCGGCTTCTGGCGTGCCCCCGACGGCGTCCGCCGCCCCATGCCCATGCATGGCTTCGCCCGCGATGGCCTCTTCGCCCTCGAATGCGCCGACGCCTCCGGCTTCTCCGCCATTCTCCAGCCTTCCCCCGCCGCCCGCCAGGCCTACCCCTTTGATTACTCCTTCCGCGTCACTTACACCTTCGCCGAGCTCTCCTTCTGGGTGGACCTCGAGCTCACCAACCACGGCCCCGCCCCCCTCCCCTGGTGCGCCGGCCACCACTTCTACTTCCACCTCCCCTGGCACGACGGCCTTACTCGCGCCGACTACGCCGTCCGCATCCCCGCCAAAAAAGCCTTCCGCCACGCCGCCGACGGCCATCTCGAACCCGAGAAAAACTTCACCGAGGAAACCTCCCTCGCCGACCCCGCCATCGTTGACCTCATCCGCTGCAAACTCAAATCCAACCTCATCACCTTCGGCCCCAAAAACGGCGAAGAAGACCTCAAAATCCGCCATGGCCGCGAACCCGTCCCCCCGCCCTGGGCCGCTGTCGTCACCTGGACCGAAAACGACCAGTCCCCCTTTTACTGCATTGAACCCTGGATGGGGCCGCCCAACGCCCCCGAACACAAAAACGGCCTCCATTTCGTCGCCCCCGGCGCCACCGACAAATTCTCCGTCGAGGTCTCGCTGTTCTAATAACTATCCCTTGTTTTATGCCTAATCTGCGCCACCCCCTCCCCGTCGTCGCCCTGCTCTTGGCCGCCCCGTTCCTTCGGGCGGACAACCCCATTATCACCGACGTCCTTACCGCCGACCCTGCCGCGATGGTCTATAACGGCACCGTCTACCTCTACACTGGTCACGACGAGGCCCCGGAAAAGCACCTCGGCTACGTCATGAATGACTGGCTCTGCTTCTCCTCCACTGACATGGTCCACTGGACCCCTCACGGCTCGCCCCTCTCCCTCAAAGATTTCACCTGGGCCAAAAGCGACGCCTGGGCCGGCCAGGTCATCCCGCGTAACGGCAAGTTTTACTGGTATGTCCCCATGAGCCATGCCTCGATTCACGGATTCTCCATCGGCGTCGGCGTCTCCGACAGCCCGACTGGTCCCTTTCACGACGCCATCGGCTCCGCCCTCCTCACCAGCAACATGACCCCCAACCCCAAAAACGCCGCCGGCCAAACCGTCACTTGGGATGACATTGACCCCACCGTCTTCATTGACGACGACGGCCAGGCCTACCTCATGTGGGGCAACACCAAATGCTACTGGATCAAGCTCAAACCCGACATGACCGAAACCGACGGCCCCATCCATACCGTTGACAATCTCCCGCATTATACGGAAGCCCCCTGGCTCCACAAACACAACGGCCTCTACTACCTCTCCTACGCCTACGGCTTCCCCGAAAAAACCGCCTATGCCACCGCCCCCGCCGTCACCGGCCCGTGGACCTATCGCGGCATCATCAACGAACTCGCCGGCAACTGTAACACCAACCACCAGGCCATCATCGAATTCAAAGGCCGCTCCTACTTTATCTACCACAACGGCGGCACCCCCGCCGGCGGCAGCTTCCGCCGCTCCGTCTGTGTTGATTATCTCAACTACAACCCCGACGGCACCATCCAGCGCGTCATTCAAACCTCCGAAGGCGTCGCCCCCGCCGGCTCATCAAACGCCCCCGCTCCCAAATCCTGATAGCCGCCCTCCCTTAAGTCGCGCCCGTCTGCGTCACCTTGATGGTTTGCACCTTCGATAGCTGGTTGTGGCTGTTCACGGCCCGTACGTTGATCGTGTTCAACCCCGGCGCCAAAGTCACCGTGAAGTTCCAGCTCAGCGTGCCAATGGCCCGCGCGTAGGCCGCGCCGTTCAAGCTGTAATGCACGCCCACAATCGTCCCTGTGCCGCGCGCCACCCCGGTGACTTTCAGGCTCTTCGCCGTCGTCGTGGCGGGCGTCGCATTCGCCACTATCTGCGAGAACTGCGCCGGTATGATCGGGTTGAAGCCCACCACCCCGTTTTGGATGTCGAACATGATGTCCTGTGTCAAAAACGGCGTGATGCCCGTGTTAATTACCGCGCCCCCCGCCGGCACCGTTGTGGAAACCACCACCCGGTTCAGTCCTGTCAGCGTGCCCGCCGTCAGGCTCCATTGCCAGTCATTGGCGGCTTCCGTCCCGTTGGCGGTGAGCGTCAACGTGTCGCCCGCCACCAGCAGCCCATTCGCGATATAGGCTTTCGGGATTTCCAAATTGTTTTTGCCGAAAATCACCGTGCTCGGGTCGCCCGTGTCGAAAATCATGCTCAGTTTCCCCGTGTAGCTCTTGCCCGTGGTTTTCACCAGCAGCCTGCCCGCCGCCAGCCGCAAGTCATACGTCGGCCAGCTCGAATTCGGAAAGGTCACCGTCGTGTTTTGCCCCTGCATCGGCACCTGCATTGAAAACTGCGCCCGCAGCGCCGGTGTCAGCCCCAGCGTCATCGTCGCCTTCCCGCCGGGCCCGCCCGTGTGGATGATGAAGCCCGAAGCCAGGTTGCCCGGCAACTGGCCCACAATCGCAAACAACCCCCCGCCAGCGGCCAGCCGGCCCAACCCCGCGCCCAGCGTCCCGTAAAATGTCCCCGCTTCCGGCGGCTTGCCCGCCGCCAGCGCGTTGTCGAACGCCGTGTCCGGCGTCCCGTTCTCGGTCACGCTGATGATCCGCCCCATGTGCACGTTCAAGGCCGTGGCCGCCGGGTTGCCCCCCAGCTCCACGTCCGTGTTCGCTGTCATAAAATGATAGGCAATCCCGCCCGTGTAGCTCACATTGCCGCTTTTCCCCGTATCCGTGTAGTTGCCCCACCACGTCGCGCCCGTCTTGTAGGCGCTAAAAAATCCGAAACTCCCCGTGTCCAGCAGATACGTCTCCGGGTCGCCGCCCCCGATGCGCGCCGTGATGCCCAGCCGGTAGGTGCCCCCCGGCAGCAAAATATTTTGCAGGGGTATCGTCACCGTTTGCGGCGTCTCCGCCCCAAATCCGCTCGTCCAGCCCGTGAGTATCATCAGTCCCGCCGCCAATGCGTTCAATTTCATGTGGTTCATGGGTGTCTTTGTTTGAGGTATGAGGTATGTGAAACCGCCCAAATTCCTAAATTGTTTCCCCCTATCGTCGCTTTTGCCCATTCCGGCTACAAGGTAGTCGGCGCCGCCGTCACAAATTGCAATACTGTTCCCGCCGGCGTGCTCACGCCTTCGCTCCGTCGCAGCAACGTGGCCGACGCCCCGATCGCCGCGCCCGTCCCCGCGTCGCCCAGCGCCGCGCCAATCGCCGCCCCCGCCGCCGCGTTTGTCGCCGTCTTCCCCAGCGCCCCGTTCTTCGCCGCCTGCGTCGCGCTGTTGGTCTGCACCGCATAGGACTGCCCGTTGATGATGATCGAAGTCAGCACCATCTCCGTCGAAGCTCGCCCGAATATCCGCCCCCCCTGCCGCGATTCCACCAGCTTCCCCACCGCCTTCGCCCCCGCCGGCACCGCCGTTTGCCCACCCACCGTCACATTCTGCAAAAACGTCGCTTGAAACATCGCTCCGGTTGACTGTTTCGAGTCCACCGTCGAATCCAGGCTCACCAGCAAGGCCGTTCCCGCCGGCAAAGTCGTCGGTGTGGCCGCGGGCGCCGCCACCGCGGGTGCTGCGGCCACGGGCGTTGCCACTGCCGCTGCCGACGCGCTCGGGGCCGTCGCGTTGCCGAACGCGATGCTCACCACATTCGCCACCGGTATCTGTGCCGTGATCCCGTCCAGCGTCTGCACCGTCACATTGCTCCCGTCGTATCCCGTCACCTTGCCCCCCAGCGAGGTGCCCGACTTTAACAACACCGTGTCCGCCGATACCGCCAACAACCCCAGCCAGCCCGTTAAAACCCCCGCACCCAGGCAACGCATGATATTCATCGCCTCTCTCTAATGGAATAAATCCGCTCCAGCCACATCAAACTTATCATTCCACCCGCTTCCGGGGGAGCCCACCGGCCCCCTCACTCGCGCATTGACCTTTCCGACCATTCTTGTTAAACACCTGTTCGTCTTTCGCCGGCCATTTTTTCTCTGCCTGGCGTCGGCCCACTCTCCTCACCGTTTAATCCCATCCTCCCATGTCCTCCCTCCTCCGTCGCGCCATCCTCCTCGCCACCACCGCCTGCGCGCTCCTAGCCGCCAGCGTCGCCCAAGCGGCCACCACCCCGGTCGGCCCCGGCATCTCCAAGGAACCCGCCCCCAACCCCACCGTCACCGCCGGCGCCAGCACCACCTTCAGCGTCACCGCCACCGGCACCCCCACCCTCAAATACCAGTGGCAGTTCAAGAGTGGCGCCACCTTCAGCAACATCACCGGCGCCACCAAATCCACCTACACCATCACCAAGGTCGCCCCGGCCAACGCCGGCACCTACCGTGTCATCGTCTCCAACGCTGTCGGCAGTTGTGCCAGCTTCCCTGCCTCTGTCCTCACCGTCAACCCCAACTTCGCCGGCAAATACAACATGGCCGTCATC
>CAZDAQ010000059.1:7835-15489 GCA_964503425.1 uncultured Opitutales bacterium | reverse complement strand
CCCCCTCCACTATCCCACTCGCAACCCAAAACCCGAAACTCGAAACCCTTGCTTCCCCGTCCTCCTCAGTAGCTCCGTCCCCCTCAGTCGCCTCCTCTTCCGACCCCCTCCCCGGCCAGCCCGAATCCGCTGTTTACGCCGCCCTCGGCCAGCCCTTTGGCCGCATCGCGATGCCCGACAACCAGGTGATCCTCATGTTTAACCGCGGCCAGGTCATCCTCGCCAACGGCCTCGTCTCCCAGGTCCAGCTCGTCAGCGCGGCCCAATACGCCGCCCAGTCCGCCCAGTCCGCCTCCCTCCAGGCCCAGCGCCTCGCCGACAACGCCCGCCTCGCCGCCATGCGCAAGGACTTCCTCTCTGACTCCCGCTACCTCTCCCTCTCCACGCGCGACCGCCTCCTCGCCATGCAAACCTTCCAGCAGAGCAACCCCGGCGCGGACATCCAGTCGGACTACGACGCCCTCCTCGCCGTTTACCAGGCCGAGCAGGCCGCCCAAGCCCAGCTCGCCGACCTCGAAAAACGCCTCACCCTCGCCGAACAGCAAGCCGCCGCCGCCGAACAACAGGCTGCGGAAGCCCAGCAACAGGCGGCCACCGCCCAGGCCCAGGCCAATAATCCCGTGTCGCCCCCGCCCCAGGTCGCCCAGGGCGTCATCTTCGTGCAGCCCACCAATTCCTACCGCAGCTATTATGGACAGCGGCCCCGCACCGTGGTCGGCGGCAATGCCACCTCGCCCGGCAACGTCACCGTCGTCCCCGTCGGCGGCGGCGTCATTTATACCAACCGCTAGTCCGCTCCGTCACCCGCTTTCCCTTTTGCGTTCTTTGCCATCCTAAATACCCCCCCAAAGGTGCCCGGGGCGGGACTCGAACCCGCACGGCCTTGCGGCCAACCAATTTTAAGTCGGTAGCGTCTGCCATTCCGCCACCCGGGCCTTTATTCGCAGCGAACCGTCCCCCCCCATTTGCCTGCTCCCCTTCCCGTGCGCCGCTTTCGGGCTCCACGATTGACATCTTTTTAACCTTCCCGCCAGCGAATTTCTGATTGCGAATTTTCCTTTCTAACCTTATATTACCTAACTATGGGAGTTCTCCCCAAACCCCAGCTTCCCCGGCGCCCCCCCGCCCAGTTAACCACGCTCGCGCCCGCCTCCACGGTCGAGGCCGCTCCTGCGCCGGTTCCCGCCTTCCCCCCGCTCTCGCCCGAGGAATTGCTCGCCCGCAAAAACATCGCCCGTCACCGCGAACAACTCGACTGGGCTCTCCATGTCCCCGAATTCGAGCCACTCTTCAAGCCCGGCCTCGAGGACCTCGGCCTCCCCATTCCCCGCCGCGGCATTGGCCTGCGCGCCTTGGTGGATTCCCTGATGCTCGAGGCCAAAAAAGACCTCCTCCTCTGGGTCCTCGCCCATTTCCGCAGCCTCCTCCCGGGTGAATCCGCCCTCCGCCTCGCCGAATCCTGGGGCCTCGAGCTCAACGGTCTCAACTGGCTCGGCATGGACAAACCCCTCAGCACCGCCCGCTGGTCCGAGTTCAGCGACCAGTTGCGCCTCGCCATCCAGTCCCACCACCGCCGCTACAAGCAGGCCCAGCAAAACCTCTTCATCCAGTTTAAAGACCTCCCCGAAAAACTCAGCCTCCGCCTCGTCTTCGACGCCGCCAAACGCGCCGACGCCGCCCAGGAGGGCTGCCTCGGCCTCCTCCACGCCATTGATAAAGTGGACGCCGGCGAAACCCCCTTTGCCAATTACGCCCAGCAGTGGGTCACCCGCGCCATCCGTAATTACCTCCTCGGCGAACGTTTCCCCGTTCACGTCCCCGTCAATCTCGCCTCCACCCTCCTCCTCGAGGCCAATCGCGAAGCCCCCGGCTCCTCCGCCTCCCAGCGCCCCGAGCGTTCCCTCCTTCAGCCCCGCGTCTCCCTTGACGCCCAGCCCTCGCCCGATGCCGGCCCCGGTGCCATTGCCGACGAATCCGCCCTCGGCCCGTGCGACCTCCTCAACCGCCAGGAAATTCTCAAAATCGTCCAGGGCATGATCAACCAGCTCAGCGAAAAGCAACGCGAGGTCCTCATGCGTCGCTACGGCCTCGGCGCTGGCTCCGAAGCCGAAACCCTCGTCAACATCGCCCAAAGCATCGGCATTTCCCACCAGCAGGTCAGCATGCGCGAAAAACGCGCCCTCGAAAAATTGAGTTTCTCCCTGCGCCCCGTTTATCGCGAACTCTATGGGTAAGCCCGCCGACGTGGCCTGCCCAACCGCGCCGCCCGCCGCCACCTCGTCCACGCTGGCCGGCCCGCTCCCGACCTTGGTTCGGCCCGACGCCCGCGTCGGCATTTTCGGTGGCACCTTCGACCCCGTCCACCTCGGCCACCTCGCGCTCGCCCGCGCCGCGCTTCACGACCTCGCGCTCGACCACCTCTTCTTCCTCCCCGCCGCCCAGGCCCCTCTGCGCGATGGTCCGGCCGCCGCGTCCGCCGCCCACCGCCTCGAACTGCTCCGCCTCGCGCTCGCGGAATTGTCCGATCCCCGCCTCGGCCTGCTCGATCTCGAAGCCCGCGCCGGCGGCGTCAACTACACCGCCGACACCCTCCGCCAACTTCACGCCGCGTGGCCCCATGCCCGCCTCTTCTGGCTCCTCGGCTCCGACCAGTTCGCCCAGCTCGACCATTGGCGCGAATCCAATGAACTCGCCCGCCTCGCCGAGTTCGCCGTCCTCGCCCGCCCGGGCCAAGCCCCCGCCGTTCCCCCGCCCTCTCTTGCCTCCAGTCTTCGCTGGCAAACCCTCTCCGGCCCCACCCATCCCGCCAGCGCCGCCGAGATCCGCCGCCGCCGCCGCGCCGGCGAACCCTGGGATTTATGGTTGCCGCGCCCCGTTGCTGCCGCCATTGAGGAACAGCAGTTGTATCGCTAAAAATGCCCGCTCCCACTACCCCCGCCACTGTTTCCGCCGCCGCCGCCCGGCGTCTCCTGCAACGCTGCTGTCAGGCGCTCGACGACAAAAAGGCGGTTGAACTGCGCGTGCTCGATGTCACCGGCAAGTCCTCCATCACCAATTACCTCATCATCGCCACCGCCACCTCCAGCCCGCACCTCAAAGCCCTTCGCGAAGCCATCAGCAGCGTCCTGAAACAGGAAGGCGCGCCCCTCGCCGGCGTCGAATTTGGCGCCGATTCCGGCTGGCTTGTCGTGGACGCCTTCGAGTTCATGGCCCACCTCTTTCTCCCCGCCCAGCGCGACCACTACCGCCTCGAAGGCCTCTGGAAAGACGCCAAGCCCCTCGATGTCCGCGAATTGCTCAAAGCCCGCTAAGTCTCCTACCCCTTCGCCATCTCCAGCAGCTTCGCGAATACCTCCGTTGCCGCCAACTCTTTCGCGATCGTAGGCGCGCTCACCGGCCCGATCAACACCGGCCAGTCCCGCCCGTCCTCCGGCGTCCGCCCGTGCGACCCGCGCACCAGCGTCGCGTCCAGCGGTATCACATCCATCAGCATCCGCAGCCCAAGCTTCTTTTGCAATAGCCGCCACGCCACCCGCAATTTCGGCGCCGCCAGCTTCGGATCCAAAAACAATTCCACCGGGTCGTAGCCGGGCTTGCGGTGGATGTCCACCGTCCGCGCATAATCCGGTGCGTGTGCGTCATCCTCCCAAAAGTAATAAGTGAACCACGCGTCCGCCGCCGCCACCGCCACCAGATCCCCGCTGCGCGGATGATCCAGTCCCGCCGCCCGCTTGCCGTCTTCATCCAGCACGCGCTCCACTCCGGGCGTCTCCTCCAGCGCCGCGCGCACTTTCGCCAGCAACTCCGGCTTCCGCACATACACGTGCGCCACTTGATGATCCGCCAGCGCCCACGCCTCACACCCGCCTTCATCCAAAGTTTCGCGCCCGAGTTCCTCCTTGATGCTCAGCCAACCGTGCCGCCGCAGCACCCGGTTTAAATGCACCGGCCGCGCCACCGGCGTGATCCCGTATTCCGACAACACCGCCACCGTCACGCCGCGCCCCGTGAAATACTCCACCAGGCCGCCCGCGATTTCATCCGCCACCGCCACCTCCGCCGCCACCCGCGGGTCTGCCAAATCCGGCCCAAACTTTTGCAGCCCGTAATCCAAATGCGGCAGATACACCAAACTCAAATCCGGCCCGTGCTTCTCCTCCACCCAGCGCGCACACGCCGCTATCCAGTCCGATGCCCCCCGCCCCGCCGCCGGCCCCCAGAAGCGCGGAAAGGGAAACTCCCCCAGCGCCGCCTTCACCTCATCGCGCAACCCCATCGGCTGCGTGTGGATGTCGAACACCTTCCGCCCGTCCGCCGGATACAATGGCCGCGGCGTCACGCTGTATTCCACTTCGGCATGCATGTTGAACCACCAGAACAGTTGCGCCGTCGTCGCTCCCGGCCGCGCCGCCCGCAGCGCGTGCCATAACTTCGGCCCCTGCACCAGCCGGTTCGACTGTTTCCAAAACATATGCTCCGCCAAGTCCCGGTCATACCATCCGTTGCCCACCACCCCATGCTCGCGCGGCAGCTTCCCCGTCAAATACGTCGCCTGCGCGCTGCACGTCACCGCCGGCAACACCGGTGCCACCCGCAGCGCCCGCTGCCCCGCCGCGAATTTCGCCAGCCGCGGCATCCGCCCGCTCGCCAGCAGGCGTTCCGTCAACCCCACCACATTTACCACCGCGATTCGGGATCCAAGCATGTCCCCAGCAAAAACCATCCCGCCGCGCGCAGCCAACCAAAAGCACGCGCCGTTTCTGGCCTGCTCTTCCTCATCTCAACTCAAACCTCGCCGTCACCACCGCCGTGATTTCCTTTTCGAAACTCGTGGTGTCGTTGTTGCCCTCCGCGCTGGTCGCCGTCGAGCCTTTCGGGTTGATCTGCATCACCCCCATGTGCGCCTCCACCAGCTTCCCGAGCGTGCCGTTGGCGTTCGTGGATATCTGCGTGGCCCGCGCCGTCGCGTCCCGCGTGGCCTCGGCCAGCATGTCTATCTTCAGTTCCGAGAGCTTTGAGTAGAGGTATTGCACGCTCCCCGAATCTATCTCCACCCCGTCCTTGATCAATGCGGTCACCGACCGCGCCACCTCCGGCACATGCCCCATGTCCGTCGAATCCACCGTCACCGCTTCCGTCAGCTCATAAAGCTCGATCTCGTTCGTGGTGATCTCCGCGTTTTGCGGCGCGGGCCCGAAAACTTTCTTGAAATGCTTCTCCGTGGTGATGGCCGACAGCGTGATGTCCCGGTCCGGAATTCCATGCTCCTTCAGAAAGGCCACCGTCTTGTCCGCCCCGGTCTTCAGCGTGTCATACGCCGCCGTCAGGTCCTTGTTGCGCGCCGACACCTCGGCGCTCCACTGAATGTGGTCGGACACAATGGCTTTTTTGGCGGAGCCGGTGACTTCCAGTGTTTTCGGCGCCAGTTTCACGTCGAGCCACGCGTAGGCGAGGATGGCGACGCAGACAATGTTGGCCAGCGCGAAGAAAATTCCCCCAATTTGCAGGGAGACGTTGACTTTCCTCGGGATCGAAACGGTCGGTGTTGATTCAGGTTGGTTCATTTGTGTTTGCCCGGTTCAGTGGGCTCCTCTTGGAGCATGCTCACCCGCAATATGTTCATATTATTTTCTGTTTTTTGTTTTTCGGGTGCGCGCGTCCGCCGTTTCCCTCCCCAAAACTCCGGCCTCCACCTCCAATTTGCCCCGCCCCTCGCCGCGCTTGTAACCCCTCTGCTTGGGCCATTAGCATATAAACGCCGATTTATTCTAACAAACCCCCGTCCCCCGCGTCTTAACCCCTGAGCGCTACTTCGTCCGGCCAGACAATCAACGGCCAGCCGACCCGCGCCCACTCCGCATGGAGCCCACTCCCCAAACCGAGGGAGCTGCCGCCCAGCCCGCGCCACCACGCTCGCTGGAACAGCTCTTCCGCGCCCTGGAGTCTCCCCTCCTCGCGTATGCCATGCGCCTCACCCGCCAACCCGAAGCCGCCCAGGACTGCGTGCAGGAAGCCTTCCTGCGCCTCCACCCGCGCCTTATCGCTGGCGAAGTCCGCGAGCCCGCCGCCTGGCTTTACCGCACCATCCACAACCTCGCCATCTCCCACCACCGCTCCGCCCGCCGCACCATCCCCCTCGAATCGCCCACACCTTCCTCCACGAACGCCCCTTCTCTTTCCCAACTCGACACCATTCCCGACCCCGCCCCTCTCCCCGACGCCGAGGTCGAGCGCCACGAAGCCGCCGGCTTTGCCCGCCTCGTCCTTGACCGCCTCGACTCCCGCTCCCGCCAAATCGTCCAGCTTAAATTCAACGACGGCCTTTCCTACAAAGACATCGCCACCCGCACCGGCCTCACCGTCGGCCATGTCGGCTACCTCCTTCACCACGCCCTTAAACAACTCGCCCTCGAACTCGCCCGCGCCGGCCACACGCCATGAACTCCCGCCCGCCAGTTGACCCGCCTCCCCCTCCCGCGCCTGACTCGCCCGAGGAGCTCGAAGCGCGCCTCACCGCCCTCATCCTCGGCGAATCCACCGAGGTCGAGGCCGAATCCCTCCGCACCCGCCTCGCCGCCGATGCCACCCTCGCCGCGCTCCACCGCCAGCTCGAAGCCGCCTCCGGCGTCTTCACCAAAGCCCTCCACCCGCAATCTGCGTCCGCGGGCTCCCCCGCCTCGGCCATGCCCAGCCCTGACGAAATCAAAAAAATCCTCGACCAGCCCGTTCTCCTCGGCACCCCCGTTACCCTCGACCTCGACCGCCGCGCCGCCGTCGAAAAACTTTTCGCCCAGCCCATCCCCGCGCAGCCCACCCCCGCCGCCACCCCCACGGCCACTATGCCCGCCATCGCCCAAGCCGACTCCGCGCCGCCCATCGCCCTCCCCGCGCGCAAACGCCGCCCGACCATCATCTTCTTCCAAATCCTCGCCGCCGCCGCCTGCCTAGCCGTGCTCTTCTTCGTTTTCGCCTATTCCCTGAGTGGAACCTTCGGAGTGAAATCCGCTTCTCTTGCGATGTCTAAATCCAACTCAGCGCAACCCGCGTCAGAAAATGTCAAAGCTCCCTTCCTCGGCTTCAGCCAATTCGTCAATCAAAACGTTGCCCCTCCGCCATCCCGCGAGGAATCCTCCCTCGCCACCGCCGCAAAACTCTACCCCGCCATCCAATCCGCCTCCGAGCTCGCCGCTTCATCCTCCGCCGTTCCCACCGTCACCAGCGCCCCCGCCACCGATTCGCTTTCCAATTTCACCATCCAAGCTGGCTCGTCCTTCATGGACGGTGGTGACAACTTTCAGCGCGACGAAAAATTTGCTGAACTCTCCCCGACTGGCGCGACCGCCGACGAAATCTCCGCCACCACCGCACAATCCTACCCACCTCCGCCGCCTCCCCCGCCCTCGCCTCCCGCCTCTTCGAGCTACGCCACCACCGCTGGCGGTTTTGGCGGAGCAGCTGGCGGCGGTGGCGCCGGTGGCCGTGGTGGAAGAGGCGGCGCCCGCCGCGGTGGCGCGGGTGGTGGCGGAGGTTTTGGTGGCAGCGCAGGCCCTGCTGCTGGCGGTTCCACCGCTCCGGGCGCAACCGCAACGGTCGCAACGGCTCCAGTCGATTTGACGGCCCCGAGTGCCCTTGCCTCAGCCCTTGGTGAACCTGC